>NZ_JAHEBV010000037.1 GCF_024642085.1 Novosphingobium sp.
GCGAAGATCACAAGAACCGTTTTCATGACGCGTGCCTCTTTTCGTATCCGCGCACTACTATCTGTCGGTCGTCTCAACCGGTCAAGCGGTCTTACGGCAGCAGCAAAGTCGATCCCTTTGTTTTCCTGGCTTCCAGATCGCGGTGCGCCTGTGCCGCGTCCAGTAATGGATAGGTCTGGCCGATCGTAACTTTGAGCTTGCCGCTGCCAACCATCTGCCACAACTTGGCCGCGCCTGCCTGTGCTTCGGCGGGTTCACGCCAATAGTCGAACAGGGTCATGCGGGTGGCGAACAGCGATCCGTTCTGGGCAAGCGCGCCAAGGTTTACGCCGGTTACGGGGCCGCTGGCATTGCCGAAGCTGACGATCATGCCCCGCCGACGCACGGACTTTAGCGATGCCTCCCACGTGGCAGCGCCCACACCGTCATAGCTAACCGCAACGCCCACGCCGTCCGTCGCCTCGCGCACCTTGGCGCAAAGGTCTGCATCGCCGGACAGGAACACCGTTTCGGCGCCGGCTTGCGTTGCCAGCGACACCTTGTCGGCGCTGCCCACTGTGCCGATCACCCGCACCCCGCGGGCGACCAGCCATTGCACCAGCAGCAGCCCGACGCCCCCTGCTGCCGCCGGAACCAGCGCCCATTCGCCCGGATCAAGCGGGGCGCAGCGCTCGGCCAGGGCTTCGACCGTCGCGCCTTTGAGGAACACCGCCGCCGCGGTTCGGCTGTCAACGCTGTCGGGCAGGGGGAACAGATCTGCATCGCGCAGGATCCGGGCTGTCGCATAGGCGCCGGGGCCGCTAAAGCTTGCGGCGCGCTGGCCAGGCGCAAAGCGCGTCACCCCTTCGCCCACCGCTTCGACCACGCCGGCCGCTTCCATGCCAAGACCGGTGGGCAGTTGGGCTGGATAAAGCCCGGTGCGAAAATAAGTGTCGATGAAATTGAGGCCAATCGCATCGTGCCGCAGCAGCACTTCTCCCGGGCCGGGAGCGGGCAGATCAACCTCTTTCCACCGGATAACTTCGGGGCCGCCGGTGGTTTCGATAAATGCCTGGGTCGCGCGCATCGGGTGTCTCCTGTGGACAGGCAGAATAGTCGCGGCGCGGCCCTTAACAAGTGTAACAAAACTGCTAGCCTGCGCAGCAATCGTTTTTCGGAGATTGCCTGATGCGCGTGCGCCTGTTTGCCGGTCTTGCCCTGTCGATTGCCCTTGCCGCGCCGCTGGCGGCGCAAGACAGCGCGCCGCCGCTTGATCCGATGACTAACGACAAGGTGGCCAGTTATGACTGGGTCCGGCCTGAGGCAGACTATGTCCGGCGCGAGGTGATGATCCCGATGCGCGACGGGAAAAAGCTGTTCACTGTCATCGTGTTCCGCAAAGGGACCAGTGATGGTCCGATGCTGCTTAGCCGCAGCCCTTACAATGCCACCGGACACACCAGCCGCAACCGCAGCCAGAAGATCGAGGAAGTCCTGGCGGTAATGGATGCCCCGTTCGTGAACGATGGCTACATCCGGGTCTATCAGGATGTGCGCGGACTTTATAAATCCGAAGGCGATTATGTGATGACCCGGCCGCTGCGCGGGCCGCTGAACAAGACCAAGGTCGATCACGCCACCGATGCTTATGATACGATCGATTGGCTGGTGAAGAACGTCAGGGAAAGCAACGGCAAGGTGGGGATCATCGGGTCAAGCTATCTGGGTTTTACCGCGCTGATGGCGCTTTTCGATCCGCATCCGGCATTAAAAGCTGCGGTCCCGCAATCACCAATGGTCGATGGCTGGATGGGAGACGACTGGTTTCACAATGGCGCCTTCCGCACCTTTGGCTTCGATTATGACCTGGGCCAGACGGTTGAGAAGGGCGGCGGCGAAGTGCCAAAGGGGACGGGCGATGAATACACCGCCTATCTGAACGGCGGATCGGCGGGCGCGTTTGCCCGTAAATGGGGCATCGACCGGCTTCCTGCAGTGCGCAAGCCGCTGGAACATCCCGCCTATGATAGTTTCTGGCAGGAGCAGGCCGTCGACAAGCTGCTGGCCCGGCGCAAGCTGACTGTGCCGACGCTGGTGATGCTGGGCCAGTGGGATCAGGAGGACAGCTACGGCGCCCCTGCCGTCTACAGGGCGGTCAAGGCCGCTCAGCCTGATGCGCCGATCATGCTGGGGATCGGGCCGTGGCGCCATTCGGGTGCCAACTATGAAGGGTCAAGTCTGGGCCCGCTGAAGTTCGAAGGCGATACGGCGCTGCAGTTCCGGCTGAACTGGATCAAGCCGTTCCTTGATTGCCGGGTCAAGTCCAATCCCGCACCGTGTCCGCCGATGCCGGCTGCAGTCACCTATGCCACGGGTGCCAATCGCTGGGAGATTGATGGAAAGTGGCCCGCCGGTAGCGAACGGCCACTGTACTTGGCATCAGGCGGCACACTTTCATGGACTGCCCCGGCCGAAGCAGGCAGCGATGACTATATCTCCGATCCGGCCAAGCCGGTTCCTTTCGTACCGCGCCCGGTGAAGATGGACGGCGATAGCTGGCGGCAGTGGCTGGTGCAGGACCAGCGCTTTGTCGACGGGCGAACCGATGTGCTCACCTATTCCACCGCAGTGCTGACCAAGCCTGTGCATATCAAAGGTGCGCCGCGGATCGACCTGCGTGCCGCGACCAGCGGCGGCGACAGTGACTTGGTGGTCAAGCTGATCGATGTTTATCCTGACGAAAACAGCGCAAACCCGGTGATGGCCGGGTACGAACTGGGCGTCGGGATCGAGATTTTCCGCGGGCGTTATGTTCACGGCTTTTCAACCCCGGCTCAGCTGGAACCGGGCAAGACTTACAGCTTCGGCTGGTCGCTACCCAATGTGAACCACGTGTTCCTTCCGGGCCACAAGATCATGGTCCAGGTCCAGTCCAGCCTGTTCCCGCTGTATGACCGCAACCCGCAAACCTGGGTTCCATCGATCATGGAAGCCAAGCCGCAAGATTACCGCAAGGCCACCCAGACGATCCGTTGGGGCGGGACCGAGGCCAGTGCGGTCTACCTGCCGATCGCGCCGGACTGACCGGGAACAGCGGGTGCTGCGCTAGATCAGGTCGGTCAGATCGACCACGGGAAGGCCGTGGCTTTCGATCAGTTCGGCCAGATCATCGATCCGTGCCATTTCGCCATCATCGCGCATGATCGAGCAGATGACCGCGGTATCGCCCATGCCTGCACGGCGGCACAGTTCGACCGCCGCCTCGGCAGCGCCAGGGCGATCGTGCACGCCGTTGGCCGCAGTGATCAGGGGGAAGACATGACCGGGTGAAACGATGTCGCTGGCGTTTGCCCCATCGGCCACGGCAACGGCAATGGTGCGTGCACGATCAGCGGCGGATATCCCGGTAGACACGCCGGTCGCCGCTTCGATCGAGCGGCCATGCGGCCGGCCCGACTGGTTGTCGCGGCCCGCGTTGATCAGTTCGATGCCCAGCCGCACAGCGCGGTCCGGGGTCAGTGCCAGACAGACCAGCCCGCGGCCGTGCCGGGCCATGAAGTTGATCGCTTCGGCCGAGACGTGACGCGCGGCCAGACAGAAATCGATATCGCCGCCGCGCAGCCGATCGCCGGTGATGACAATCATCCGGCCCGCTGCCAGCGCGTCCAGCGCAGGTTGCAGCGGCGCGCTCACTCGGGGCGCTCCCCCAGCGCGAGCGCCGAGGCGCCGCGGAAAGTCTGCTGTCCGACCAGCTCAAGCTGCATCCGGGCCCGGTCTTCAAGGCATTCGCCATCGGGTGAAAACAGGCCGTGATACGTTCGCACCGTTGCGCCCATCGGGGTCGGCCAGCCGCGCAACGCGTGGACGATTGAACGCAGTGTCAGAAGCGTGCTCATCGATGCCTGATCACCATAAGCTGTTGCGATCAGTCCGACCGCCCGCCCGTCGAGGTAAGGCCGTGCGTCCTTGGCCAGATCTTCCAGATAGTCGAGCGCGTTCTTGACCAGGCCCGAAATCGAGCCGTGGTAGCCCGGCGCGGAAATGATCAGCCCATCAGCCTGACGCACCGCTTCCACCAGTTCGGTGCCGTCTTCAATTCCGTATCCCTGGCCGCGGTAATGGGGCAAGGCGCCCAGATAATCACCGCCGAAGATCGTCACCTCAGCGCCCGAAGCGGCCGCGGTAGCACCGGCCAGGCGCATGGCCTGTTCGGTGGAGCTGCCCGGATTGACCGTGCCGCCGATCCCGACGATGCGGACCGGGCGCTGGCGTGACGTCATCGGGGATACTCCTGAAGAATGAAGGAATTAAGCGCTGCTGCCTGGTCCAGCGAAAGGCGCAGGCCCAGCTTGGTCCGGCGCCATAGCACATCGTCCGCGCTGCGCGCCCATTCGTTATCGGCAAGGTGGCGAACTTCGCGTTCGGTCAGGCCGTGGCCAAAATCGCGCCCGCAGTCAGCCAGGCTTTTGGCGCCAGCAAACATTTCAAGGGCGGTTGTTCCATAGGCCCGCACAAGGCGGTGCGCCGACCCCGCCAAAAACGGGAACTGCGCAGCAAAATCAGCCTCCAGTGCGGCGGCGCCGTCAATCGCGAAATCCCCGCCCGGCAGCGGCACAGTATCGGTCCAGCCCGGCCCCCGCAGTATCGGCAAGCGATCGGCCAGAGCTTCGACGGCCTCCTGCGCCAGATGGCGGTAGGTCGTGATCTTGCCGCCAAACACCGACAGCAGCGGCGCGCCGGCATGTTGGTCCGACAAGTCAAGGTCATACCCGCGGGTTGCCGCCTCTGGCCGGCCCGAACCATCGTCGATCAGCGGGCGCACGCCGGAAAAGGTCCAGACCACGTCCTGCGGGTCAACAGGCTGGCGGAAAAAGCGGCTTGCCCCTTCGCACAGGTAGGCAATTTCATCCGCACTGGCAGCAATCGGGCCGCCATCATGGTCGACGTCAGTGGTCCCGATCAGAGTGAAATCCTGTTCATAGGGAATGGCAAAGAAGATGCGACCGTCCGGTAACTGGAAGAAATAGGAATAGGCGTGGTTGAACAGCTTGCGCACCACGATGTGTGATCCGCGGACCAGCCGGATGGCGCGGTGTGATGGCAGGCCGCTATCGTCGAGCAGGTCGACAACACCTGGTCCCGCGGCGTTGATCACGGCGCGCGCGGAAAAGCGATCACCGCCAGCCTCGATCTGCCATTGGTCGCTTTCGCGCCGCAAGAAGGTTACGCGGCAATGCGTGCGGACATCGGCCCCGCGATCAGCCGCATCGCGGGCGTTAAGCACGACCAGACGCGCATCATCGACCCAGCAATCGGAATAGACAAACGCGCTGGTGAACTCTGCCTTCAGCGGGGCACCGGCCGGATGCCGCGCCAGCGCAACGGTTTCAGTTGCCGGCAGACGTTTGCGCCCGCCGATGTGATCGTAAAGGAACAGTCCCATGCGCACCAGCCAGCGCGGCCGCAAACCGGGCACATAAGGCAGGACGAAACGCATCGGCCAGGCAATGTGCGGCGCAATGGCCCACAGCCGTTCGCGTTCGGACAGGCTTTCGCGCACCAGCCCGAACTCGTAGTGTTCCAGATATCGCAGCCCGCCGTGGATCAGCTTGGTCGATGCGGACGAAGTGCCGCCGGCAAGATCGCCCGCCTCCAGCAGCAGCACCTTCGCGCCGCGTCCGGCGGCGTCGCGGGCAATGCCGCAGCCGTTTACGCCGCCGCCGATGACGGCAACATCATAGACCAGATCATGTGGCTCGCTCACAAGATCAGAACTTCAAAGGGCCGTGCTGGATCTGCGGCAGGACATAGCGGGCGAACATGTCGCATTCGGCTGCATGGGGATAGCCCGACAGGATGAACGCCTCGATCCCTTCGGCCTGATAGGCCCGCAACTTGGCCAGGACCTGATCAGGAGTGCCGACAATCGCAGAGCCGCAGCCTGATCGCGCACGGCCGATTCCGGTCCACAGGTTATCTTCGACAAAGCCGTCGCCGTCCGCCGCGCCGCGCAGCTCGGCCTGGCGCTGCACACCGTAGTTCTTGGCATCGAGCGAGGCTTCGCGGATTGCGCGGCCCTTTTCATCGTCAAGCTTGGACAGCAGGCGGTCGGCATAGGCGCGGGCCTCATCCTCGGTCTCGCGGACGATGACGTGGACCCGGTAGCCGAACTTGAGGCTGCGGCCGTAATTGGCAGCGCGCGCTTTCATGTCAGCGATCGTTTCGCGGACCTTGTCCATCGTGTCGGGCCACATCAGGTAAACGTCGCAGGCTTCGGCCGCGCATTCGCGCGCCTCGTGGCTCAGCCCACCAAAATAGAACGGTGGGCATTTGCCGCTGATCGTGGCGATGCGCGGCGGATCAAGCTTGAGCTGGTAATGCTCGCCCTGGTGGTCAACGCTTTCGCCGTTGAGCAGCGCACGAACGATCTTCATCACCTCGGTCGCGCGGGCATACCGCGGTGTACCCGGCATGGTCTGGCCGGGCATGTCGGAGGAAATGATGTTGACGTTGAGCCGCCCCGCGCTGCCATCGGCGTTGGGGCCAAGGATGCGATCAAGCGTAGCGATGCGGCGGGCCAGTTGCGGCGGCCAATCCTCGCCGATGCGGGTGGCCCACAGCAGCTTCATTCGCCGCAGTAGCGGGGCCATGGCCGCAGCGAACACCGTGGTATCAAGGCCAAGCTGATAGCCTGAAGGAAGCAGAATGTTGTCGAACCCGCCTTCTTCGGCGCGCAGCACGATGTTGCGGCAATGCTCCCAGCTGGACTGGAGCTGCGGATCGGGCACGCCCAGAAACTCGTAGTCATCGTCGCACAGCGCCGAGAACCAGGCGATTTCGCATTGCCGGGCAGGACCGGACGCGCTCATGGCAGCTTCTCCCCGCGCGAAGCGACAAGGACCGCATACCATTCTTCACGGTTCCACTGAACCGCCAGCGCCTGCGCAGCTTCGGCAATCCGATCAGCCTGCTGTGACCCGACAATCGGGACGATGCCAGCCGGATGTGCCATCAACCACGAATAGGCTGCCACGGTGCGCGATACGCCGCGATCCAGTGCAACCACGTCAAGCGCGGCGGCGACTGCTTTTTCGCGCGGCGTGACGGGATCGGCCACGCGCCCGCCGCCCAGCGGCGACCAGGCCAGCGGCACAAGGCCCAGCACCATCGCCTGGTCCAGCTCTCCGTTTTCGATGCAGTCGATCCTGAGCGGGCTGATTTCCGGCTGGGTTGTGGCAATCGGCTGGCCGATGAAAGCGCCCAGTGCGGCGGTCTGCAACTGGGTGAAGTTCGATACGCCAACCGCGCCGATCTTGCCCGCGGCGCGTGCCCGATCAAGCGCCTTGGCGGTTTCCTGGGGGTGCGCCAGAATGTCAGGACGGTGGATTTGCCACAGATCGATCCGATCGACTTGCAGACGCTGCAGCGACGCGTCGATCGCCTCGGCCAGATAGGCAGGGCTTTGGTCATAGGGCAGGGGCGGGCGGATCCCGCCCTTGGAGGCGAGCACCATCCTGCCGCGCAGAGCCGGGTCGGCGCCGAGTACCTGGCCCAGGAGGATTTCTGCATCGCCAAACCCCGAAGTGCCGTCGAAACCGTATATGTCGGCAGTATCGAGCAAGGTGATCCCGGCATCGAGTGCGGCGTGAACCAGAGCTGCCGCTTCGGCGCGGCTGCGCCCGACAAAGCGCCACATGCCCCAGGAAAGCGGGGCAACGCGGGGTCCATCCAGGCCGATCCGGACGGACTGGGGCAAAGGAAGCTGGCTCATGAAACTATCCTGTTTGGTGGAGCGACAGAGGCGCGCTCGACAAGGGCATGGGGAAGGCGGCGATGGGTGATTTCACCGCCGCTGATCAGAATGTCGGTGGCAGTCCTGGCAAGGTCGGCCATCGGCTGATGAATGGTGGTAAGCGGCGGCCAGACAGTGCGGGCCAGGGTCGTATCGTCAAAGCCGGCCACGGACAGATCACCTGGCAAGTTCATGTTGCGATCGTGAGCGACAGCAAGCACGCCTGCCGCCATATCGTCATTGGCGGCAAAGATCGCGGTGGGCGGCACTGCCAGGCCGAGCAGCGCCATTCCGCCGCGCACGCCGCTGTCAAAATCGAACTCACCCTCGCAGACCAGGGCCGGTTCGAACGCAATCCCTGCCCGGTCAAGCGCGCGGCGATAACCGAACAGGCGGTCGTCCGACGCCATGTGATTGGGATGGCCCTTGATGAACCCGATGCGGCGATGGCCCAGGTTTACCAGGTGCGTGGTCATATCGTCGGCGGCCTGGGTATCGTCCATGAACACACTGCTGGTCAGTGAGCGGTTGGTGCCGGGCGAAATCCGAACAAAGGGAATGTCGAGCGTATCAAGAGTGCGCAGTACCGGTTCGCAGTCGGTCACCGGAGATGACAGGACGATGCCGTCCACGTGCGTTTCTGAAATCAGCCCGCGCACTTCCTCGCCCACGCGCGGGTCGGACACGTCGACCGGCTGGGCCAGCAGGCGGATGCCTTCCTCGTGGCAACGGTCCCAGCAGCCCTTCTGGATCTGGAACATGTAGAACGGACTGTGGTTGTCATAGATCAGGGCGATCTGGTTCGATTTGGCGCCCGACAGGATGCGTGCGGCGATCGAGGGACGGAAATCCAGATCGCGCATTGCCGCCTCAACCCGTTCGCGCGTTTCGGTGCTGACATAAGGGTGCCCGTTCAAGACGCGGCTGACCGTCTTGACTGCCACACCGGCCCTGGCGGCGACGTCTCGGATGTTGCTGCGCTCGCTCATCGCGTCAACGCTTCAGGCAGGGCGGCGAACAGCGCAGCAAAGGTGCTGTCAGGGCGGTAGAAGACCGGCGGTGCATCCAGCGGCGCTGTCACTGTATGGCGGCCCGGCGGATAGTCGGCGCCGGTCCACAGGTGGCGCCATGGGGTGCCGCCCGGCAACAGCACGTCGCGCTCCGTCACGTTTTCTTCGATGACCGGGGCGACCAGCATGTCGGCACCGTAGAGGAACGCATCCTGCACCGTCCATAGCGCCGGCTCGTCGGGATAGTGCAGAAACAGCGGACGCTGCACCGGCAGGCCCAGCGCGGCAGCCTCGGTACAAAGATGCCGGACATAGGGGGCAAGCCTGGCGTGTACGCGGCTCCACCTGGCAAAGCAGTCCAGGAGTTCGGCTGAGCTGTCATATTGCAGGTTTTCATCGGGGCGATTGCCTTCGTGGCTGCGCATGAACGGCGCGAATGCGGCCATTTCGCACCACCGGCGCATCAATTGGGCGCTGCGCACCTTGCCGTGGAGCGATGTGTAGCCGCCGCAATCAGAATGGGAATAGGCGTTACCGACAAGTCCAGCTGAAAGCGCCGCGGTGATCACCGTACCGATGCCATCGTGGCGGCTAAAATCCACCGACTGGTCACCCGCCCACAGCAGCGGGCAATGGGCCTGCGCGCCAGTAAAGCCCGAGCGCATGAAGAACACTGCTTCGCCGGTCTGCCCGCGGCTGGCAACGGCGCGGGCGTTTACCTGAGCCCACAAGGCGGGATACCGGTTGTGCGCGGCAAGCGGATCGCTGCCATCGGCCAGCCGCGCTTCTGGCGGCAGGTATTCCCCGAAATCCGCCATCCATCCGGCAACACCGATGTCGAGCATTTCCTTGCCAAGAACACGTTCGGCAAACCAGGCGCAGGTAGCCTCGCGGGTGAAGTCGAGCGTGGCGCAGGTAAACTCGCCAAAGTCGGTAAGCAGGACTGAACCGCGGGCGTCCTTCACGTAGTGGTCGCCGTCCAGACCCTCTTCATACAGCAGCCCGTCGATGGCGAGATAGGGATTGGCATAGGCCAGAAACCGGATGCCGCGCGCCTTCAATTCGGCGATCTTGCCGGGCAAGTCGGGATAGCGTTGTTCACTGCGCCGCCAGTCCCAGAACAAGCGGCGGCCAAAGCTGGTTTCGCGGATACCAGCCCAATCTTCGCACCAGATGCCGGCAATGGCGGCTCCTGCAGCGATGAAGCGTTCAAGCCGGGCAAAGCTGCTCGCACCGTCCTTGAGGCCCACGACCGCGCCGCCGATCGCCCAGTCAGGCAGCGGCGGCTGGCGCCCGAAGCGGGCGGATAACTGCCCGACCAGCCCGGCGGGGGATTGATCCGCGTACAGCTCGAACGTCACGGTATCGGACCAGACCTCAACCCGGTGAGACAGCGGATCAGTGAAATCGAGCACGCTGTATGCGCTTGCCGCGCAGTGGCAGGCCAGCCAGCGCGAGGTCAGGAACGTCGGCTGCGGGAAATTGGTTGTCCAGTAATCACCGGTGGCGTGACCGGTCAGCGCCGCCTGGGGGGCATTGGGCTCGCGTCCAACGCCCGGCTCGCTGGTCCACATTGGAAACCGGCGGCCATTCAGCGCCAGATAGCTGAACTGCTCTCCGCCGCCCCACACGGCCTCTCCCGGTTCTGCATGGAACGACACAGCAAGCCGGTCATGTCCTGCAACCAGCGTGCGGACAGCCAGCCGGCCGGCGCCGAATTCCAGCTCGGCAATGGCGCCGTGTGCATCGTGCAAGACGACCCTGCGATCATCTACAACGTCGAAACCGGCTGCCGCACGGCTGTCAGAAGGGCTGTCGGCAATGCTGAAATTGCCTAAATGCATCGCAATTTCCGGATCGCCACGGGATGTGACCACCGCAGGACAACCGGATCGCTGCTGCAGCACGATTCGCCCCGCAAAATACAGGGAAAAACCGTCTCCGCATGCCAAAAACCCGTCTTCCACACCCGATATCCCATGTCCCAAGGCGATTGCGCCGCAATGTGCCCGCCTTGTCTGACACCGCTTGACATATCGGGCGTGCAGCATCATTTCAAGCAGTACTGCAGGCGCGGCTCAACGCGCTGCGAATCGTTTTGCCGCGGGCGTCAGGCGCCTCCGGCCGCAGGGAGAGGCAACAATGAAGCATTTATTCCGCCTGTCGTCAGCCTTGCCGCTGATTGCATTTCTGGCTTCGCCAGCGCTGGCGCAAGACGCCGCACCAGCCCCCGATACTGCGGCGTCCGACGCCGAAGCGCCTCCGGGTGAAATTGTTGTCACCGCGCAGAAACGCACCGAACGGTTGCAGGATGTGCCGCTGGCGGTCTCGGTCCTTAGCGGGGACGCGGTCAGCAATGCGTCGCGAGCCAGCCTGGAAGGCGCGACCCAGCTGGTCCCGTCGCTCAATTTCGTAAAGGCGGGCACGGCGCTCAACCAGACGCTGTTCCTGCGCGGCCTGGGCACCACCACTTTGTCGATTGCTGTCGATCCGTCGGTATCTACCGTGCTTGATGGTGTCGTCCTGAGCCGGTCGGCTGAAGCTTTTACCGACTTGGTCGATATAGAACGGATCGAAGTGCTGCGCGGACCGCAAGGTACGCTGTTTGGGCGCAATGCAAGCGCTGGCGTCATCAACATCGTCTCAAAACGCCCCAGCGCTGATCTTGGCGCTGAACTTGAGGCTGGATTCTTTTTTGACAATGGCACCGAATACCGTGTCCGCGGTGCCCTTAACGTCCCGCTTAGCCCAAGCATTCGCACCCGTACCACGGCCTTCTACGACAAGTATGACGGCAACATCATCAATCTGGCAGTGAATAGCGGCGAGCGGGTCAACGGATTGAAGCATTACGGAGTGCGCTCGATTGCCGAGATTGACCTGAGCAGCGCGGTGCAGCTCACGCTGATCGGCGATTATCACAAGAACGACGATAACTGCTGCGCTGACGTTATCGGTGGCCCGCCCAGATTTGGCGCGCTGACGACAACTCCGGGCGCGGTAAACAGCACCAACCTGGCCTTGATCCAGACCGTTTTGCCAACCCTGCTTGGCGATGAGACCCGGACGGTGAACCAAAACCTGGTCACGCGTACGATCGAAAAAGGGTATGGATTTTCGGGGCAGTTCGACATCGAACTGGGTAACCAGACGATAACGTCGATCACGGCCTACCGTAATTTCGCCAACAACGAGATTCGCGACGGTGATTTTTATCCGCAGGCCTATATCGGCGCGCCGCAATCGCATGACATCGGGCCGCAGACCGGCGACACCTTCAGCCAAGAATTGCGTCTGACATCACCGGGCAAAGAGTTTTTCGACTATGTGATCGGTGCGTACTACTCAAATACGTTCACCAAGCGCATTTTTGAGCGCGACAACGTAATCTGTGCGGCGGCCACTGGCGCTGTGATTCCGGCTGGCGTGCTAACCCCGTGCACCAGCCCGTTGGCAGCGCCTTCTGTCACTGCATTCGGACGGGCGACTTATACCGCGCGGGCCAAGAACCTGGCATTTTTTGGCCAAGGCACGCTCAACATCAGCGATCGTTTCCGCGTAATCGGAGGCTTGCGCTATACCACCGACCAACTTGATGTCAGCTTCGTCCGCGTTACCAGCCCTGGCAACCGTGCATCCAACCCGCCGTTTGATGCCGGGGTGTTTGCGGCATACAACACTTTCCTGGGTAATGGTCTGACACCTACGGCTGCGCAGACCGCAGCGGCGCCGTTCACGAACGGTGTTCCCATCACGACCAAGACGACCGCCGATAACCTGTCAGGAAAGGCCGGGGTCCAGTTCGATTTCAGCCGCGAGGTGACCGCCTATGCGACCTATACCCGCGGCTACAAGGGCCCGGCGTACAACCTGTTTTTCAATCTACAACCAACAGGCATCAAGGCGCTTGAACCCGAAACGTCCGATGCCTTTGAAGCTGGCCTGAAAAACAGCCTGCTGGGCGGCACGCTGACCTTGAATATCGCGGGCTTCTATGCGCGCTATTACAACTTTCAGGCGAACAACCCGGATACGTTGACTATCAACGGAGTGACCACGGTCATTGGCCGCTTTACCAATGCCGGAACCGTCAGCACCCGCGGGGTTGAGCTTGACTTCGCCTACCGTCCTACGCGCGATTTCAGTATTACCGGCGGCATGGCCTATACAGATGCAAAGATTGACCAGTTCCGCGTTCCGACCGTGCGGTCACCCAATGACATCGTTCCGAATGGCACCAGGCTGCCCTACGCGCCCAAGTTCAAGGGCAGCGTGTCTGCCGATTACCGGTTCCGCGGAAATGGTTCGGTTGATTTCGCCTTGGGTGCGCAGGCCAATTACCAGTCAAGCCAAGACGCGACACTTACCCCTGATCCGGTTATCCGGCGTGCGGCATTTATCAAAAGCTATGGCATTGTTAACGCCTCAGCGTCGATCATCGATGCCAATGACGTCTGGAAGCTGACGTTCGTTGCGCGCAATTTGTTTGATCAGTCATATGCTGCAACGATAAGTGGCGGCGGCCCTAGCGGCGCTTATCGGTACCAGATCCCGCGCGATGCCGATCGTTATTTCGGTGTGATTGCCAAAGTGGGCTTCTGAGGATCGCGAGGCACAATAGAAAAAGGCCGCGGGGCGCAATCCCCGCGGCCTTTTTATTATTCCGTCGGCTCGCCGTCCTCGGCCACGATGTGCGGGACCAGCACGTGGATCCACCCCAGCGCCGCCAGATAGGCAAATGCCGCGACCCAGAACAACGGGGCATAACCGATCCCGGCGGTAAGCAGCCGGCCCGTGGCTTCCTGAATGCCGAAACCGGCAATGTTGCCGGCAACCGCGCCAAGCGCCATCACCGTGGCTACGCGCCGTGCGGGAATGGCGTCGGCGGCAAAGCCGAAGATGTTGGTTGAAAATCCCTGATGGGCAAACAGCCCCAGCCCGATCAGCGCCGCGGCTGTCCACGCGCTGTCGACAGTCAGGGCAAGCGGGATCGGCAGGATGACCAGCGCGTACAGCAGCATGCTGGTCTTGCGCGCGGCATTCACTGAACGGCCATCAAGCAGCATCCCGAACAGCTTGCCCGATGTCAGCGCGCCCAGCGCCGCCAGAGTAAAGGCCAGCGCCGTCGGCCCGATCAGTTCCGACTGGCTGAGTTGGAATACCTTATGGAACAGGTCTGGCAGCCAGAAGGTGAAGAACCACCAGAACATGTCGGTGATCGCCTTGGCGCCCATGATCGCCCACGTCTTGCGATCGGCCAGCGCCTCGCCATACGATGAACGGGCGGGGCCCTGGCTGGGCGTTTCGGCGCGGGGCAGGGGACGCAGGCTGCGCGTGCCGGCAATCCAGCAAGCCAGCCAGACAAAGCCGAGCAGGCCGGTGACGACGAAGGCTGCTTTCCACCCAAAAGCGACGGCAAAGGGCACCACCGTAAGCGGCGCGAGGATATTGCCAATATTGGGGGCGGTGTTGACGATGCCGACCGCCATCGACCGTTGCTTGATTGGCAGATATTGCGCCGCGGCCTTTACCGCGGCGGGCGTGTTGACCGCTTCGAACGCAACCAGCGCCACCCGCGCAGTAACGAACTGGGTGACAGTCGCGGCAACCGCGTGGGCCATCCCGGCAAGCGACCAGAAAGCAACAGCAGTGCCATAGGCGATGCGCACGCCGAACCGGTCAATCAGCCAGCCGACAAACAGCAGCGCAAAAGCGGCGGCAAGCTGGCTGGCCGAGGCAAAGTGCGCAAACTCGGCATCACCCCAGCCGTACTCAGCGGAAATGGTGGGCTTAAGTAACGACAGCACCTGGCGGTCGACGTAATTGATGATCGTGCCAAAAAACAGCAGTGCAATCAGCAGGTTGCGGCTGCGGGCAAGTACCGCGGTGTCTTCCGGTCCTGCAGTGTTGCCGAATTCCCGCGCATCGCCTGGCGTCATGTCCGTGCTCTCCCATCGCGCCCCGGCGGGCCTGTCAGGCACCAACCTTAGCCCGTCCAGCGCCGATGAAAAGCGCAATATGACACCGCCGGACAGAAGATCTGCGTGCGGTCTGGCAGGTCAACACCAAACCGGCCTTCCCGCCAGGTGGATTCAGGCTGCTGCCTTGAGGTCCAGGATGGCGCTTGCCCCAAGTCCGGGTCCCTTGCTTTCAAGCCGCAGCGCCCCGCCCATCGCCCGCAGGGTATTGGCTGACCAGTGCAGTCCCAGCCCGCCGCCGACGTTACGTTTGGACGATTCGCCGCGTTCAAACAGTTTGGCTCCCGATCCTGGATCAAAACCAGCGCCGTTGTCGGTTATGGTCACGGTCACCTGGCCAGCGCCATTCTCGTTTGCCTCATTCAGCGTGACGGTCATCGCGCCTGGCTTGCGTTCGGCACGGATGATTGATTCGGTGGCGTTTGTCATCAGGTTGGCGATCACTTGCGACAGCAGCAGACGATTGGCACGGACGCTGGCCTGGCCATCGGGCAGCCGGATGTCGATTTCGCCCCACGGTGCAAACCGGCAGGCCTCGGCATTGCGGGCAATCACATCGGCCAGATCGACGTCTTCCAGCGGAATGTCCTTGGGCTTGCCGCTGGCCGCGCTCGACAGGATTTCCATTGCTTCGGCCAGAGCCGCGCGCGCGGTCTGCAGGCTGCCGCGCCGGTTGCTGTCCGCCATGCGCAATTCCTCCAGCGCGGCTCGCAGGAAAGTGGCCAGTTGTTCGCGCCTTGCCGGTTCAGCCGCGCTTCCAGCCAGTTCCGAAATCGCGCGTTCAAGCAGCTGCATCTGGACGGCAGGTTGTTCCGAAACGGTCTGGCCAACAATAACGCTGACCGGATTGAGCGAATTGCGCACGTTATGCAGCAGCCCGGCGCTGCTTTCGCTTTGTCCCAATTCGAACGATTGGACTTCGATCTGTTCCTGCAGGTTCTTGAGCTGGGCGACCATCCTGTTGAAATTGTGATTGAGCGCGCCAAGTTCGTCCTCGCTGGGATCGTGATCGAGCTGGGTCAGGCGCGCCCCGTCCGCCACCACGGCCACGCTGCTGTCAATCTTCTGGATGCGCGACACGACGACCCGGCGTACCACCACATAGATAGAACCCAGGACCAACAGCAGGATCAGTGCAGTGGTAAGCAAGGCCACATTCAGCGCATCGCGGCCCTGCGCAGTGATGGAACGCGGTACGGGAAAACCCAGATAACCGATCTTATCACCATAAATCCCTTGGATTTCCTTAGATATGATCCAGTTATCAGCCGTGCGGACCATCGCTGTCGGCGCGGCCCCCAGATGGACCTGGGTGTTCGCCTGCAAAGCCTTGGAGACCTCTTGCGGGGAAAGTTCCTTGCCCATCATCATGAAGCCTTCTGATGTGCCGCTTTCATCGCTGCGGACGATCGGAACCAGGGCAACTGCGAGGATCCGCCCCTCTATCTTCAGGAACCCGGACAGTTGGCCGCTGCGCTGCACCCTGGCGCGGATTGCCGGATCCTGGACAAGCCTGGCGATAGTCAGGCTTCGGCCCTCATCCTGCTTGCCAGTTGTCAGGTCTACATACCGGACCAGGCGCGGCTGGCCATCATATCGAGCGTAAGCCATGATATTGACGCCGGCGTGGACCAGCCCCGTCACGGGCGCGTTGACTTGAACGAAGTCGGCATTGTTATCTTGAATGTAATCGAAGCTGTCGTCCCAGACCGAATAGTCTGTCGTTGAATCTTCGGCGAACTTGACGGCGGTGGCCAGGACTTCTCCTGCGCGGGCATATTGATCCTGCGCCGCTTGCTGTTCAAGCTGCTCGAAAGCCGGGCTGACCGCGCGATCAAGCATCCAGCCGCCGCCCGCCAGAGCGGCAAGGCCGACCAGCAGGAACACAAGATTGAACTTGAGCCCCAAGGCCAGATTTCGCCATCCTGATGCGAGCTTTGTAAGCATGGTGCGTGTCCCGGTCAGGCTGTTTCGGGGTCAGGCCGCAGACTTGCGATTTGACACTGGCAGCATCTCGCTGGTCACACTCGCAGTTGCCTCCGCCTGCGCGACCGGCCTGCCGAAATGGAACCCCTG
>NZ_JAHEBV010000038.1 GCF_024642085.1 Novosphingobium sp.
CGAAGCTGCGACCACCGCCGCCACCGCCGCCACCGCCGAAGCGATCACCGCCGCCGCCAAACCGGTCGCCGCCACCGCCGAAACGGTCACCACCGCCGCCGCTGCTTCCGCCGGCAAACGGATCAAAGCTGTCTTCTCCGAAACCGTCCCGCTTGTCGCGACCACGGCCGCGACGTCCTCGATCAAAACCCATATACCCGAACAAACCTTCGCATCGCCCCACGAAACACGGGCCGAAGCGCGGACGAATCGCTTCAGCCAAGCGGCAATCGGGCCCTGGGCCTTCTCCTCCGCACGGTGACTGATAGCGAATAAACCACTGATTGGCGAATCGATTCCTGTTTTCACCGCAGATGTGACATTTCTGCCAGACTCTTCTTATAGTCCCCGCTGCAACAGGGCCGTCCGGCTTGCCTAGGGGCACCAGCCTTGGCACAGAGCGGTACGTGCGGACGCCCCTGTTGCCGCGCTGTAATTCGGGAATGGGCCATTCATGTTTCGAGCGCTTACCGATCGCGTTTTCGCCAGCCCGCAGATCACTCTGGACGATGTCGCCGCAGCAGCTGCGCAAGGGATCGGACTGATCATCAACAACCGACCGGAGGACGAAAGCGAGGACCAGACTCCGGGCCCCGCGATCGAAGCTGCGGCCCGCGCGGCCGGGCTTGACTATGTGGCCATTCCGGTAACCCACGCCGGGTTTTCGCAGGGCCAGGTCCAGGCAATGGCAGCGGCTTTGGCCGAAACCGATAAGCCGGTGCTGGCCTACTGCCGTTCGGGCACGCGATCGACCTTGCTGTGGGCGCTGGCCGAATCCAGCCGCGGCAAAAGCGCCCATGCGCTGAGCGCGGCTGCGGCGCGCGCCGGTTATGACATCACCCCGGTGCGCGCGATGATGGACATGCTGTCAGCCAGTGATCTTTAGTTCTGCAGTTCTTTTTGTGGGGGTCAAGCTGGCCCTGTCGCTGGTTGCGATACTGGCGATCGCCGGGTGGGTTGCCCGCCTGAAGCTGGGCAGCGATGTGCGCCTGCGCGAAGAATCGGAAGTGCGCGAACTGGCGCGCGCGGCCCAGTGCGATTTCGACGCGGCAGAAATCGCGCTGGACCGCGCAGGGATCGGCGCCCTGGCCCGCGATCCTGGTGGACGAGTCCTGTTATTGCGCCGGCACGGCGCGCAATTTGCCGCGCGCGCTCTCGATTCGCACGCCTATGCCCGGCTGGATCGCAATTTCCTGACCATCGGGACCGATGACCGGCGGTTTGGCTCCGTCACGCTCGATCTGGGCGAGAGGGCGCAATACTGGGCCAGCAGCCTGCGCCGGCTTGGGGCATAGCCGATGCCTCAGATGACCCCGGTCGATTATGCCGTCCCCTTCTTCATCCTGCTGATCCTGATCGAGATCACCTGGGCGCGGCGCCGTTCCCCTGCTGCCTATGAGGCGCGCGACACGCTGTCGTCGCTGGCCATGGGGCTGGGCAGCACGGTTGCCGGCGCAGCCCTTGCAGGGCTTGTCGCGGCGGCGGCCTTTGCCCTCTACCAGTTCCGTGTTGCTGAAATCGGCTGGGCCTGGTGGGCGTGGATCGCGTGCTTCGTGCTTGATGATTTCAACTATTACTGGGCGCACCGCAGCGGGCACCGGGTGCGCTGGTTCTGGGCCAGCCACGTCAACCACCATTCAAGCCAGCACTACAACCTGTCGACCGCGCTGCGCCAGACCTGGACCGGATTTCCCGCCCTGTCGTTCGTGTTCCGGATCTGGCCGGTCCTGATCGGCTTTCACCCGGCGATGCTCGCCACGGTCGGGGCGGTCAATCTGGTTTATCAGTTCTGGATCCACACCGAGGTGATCGGGCGCCTGCCGCGGTGGTTCGAGGCGGTGATGAACACGCCTTCGCACCACCGCGTTCATCATGCAGTCAACCCGGTCTATCTGGACCGAAATTATGCCGGAGTGTTCATCGTCTGGGACCGCTTGTTCGGCTCATTCCAGCGCGAAATCGACGGAGTTCGTCACCACTACGGCATCGTCAAGCAGCTGGGAAGCTTCAATTTGTGGTGGACCGCGTTCCACGAATGGATCGGCATGGCGCGCGATGTCTGGCAAGCGCCGTGGGGCGCCAAACTTGGCTATGTGCTGCGTGCGCCGGGCTGGACCCACGATGGCAGCCGCGACACATCCGACATGATCCGGGCGCGCTGGCAAGCGCTGGAAGACGACCGCCCCAAAGACACTGTTGCGCCGCTTTAATCGACCGCTTAACAGCTCTCCTCCCAAGGAGAGCTTGCATGGACCAGTTCGACATCATCGTCATCGGTGGAGGCAGCGCGGGCAGCGCGGCGGCCGGACGGTTGAGCGAGGACGGGCGAAGGCGCGTCTGCCTGCTGGAGGCGGGCGGTAGCAACGACACGATACGGGTCAAGACCCCCGGATTCATGCCTTTCATACCCGAGACATCGAACTGGCGGTTCGAGACAGTGCCGCAGGCCGGTCTGAAAGGGCGAACCGGATACCAGCCGCGCGGGCGCGGGCTGGGCGGATCAAGTGCGATCAATGCCATGGTCTATATTCGCGGCAATCACCACGACTACGACCATTGGGCCGAGCTGGGCTGCACCGGCTGGAATCACGCTGATGTGCTGCCCTATTTCAAACGGTCCGAAGGTAATGAGCGCGGCGGAGACCAATGGCACGGAGGCGAAGGTCCGCTTAGTGTAATGGACCAGCGCTGGCCCAATCCCGGCAGCCGCGCCTTTGTGGCCAGCGCGCGCGATCTGCAACTGCCTGAAAACGGCGATTTCAACGGAGCGCGGCAGGACGGTTTCGGCCTGTACCAGGTGACCCAGAAAGGCGGAGAGCGCTGGTCAGCCGCGCGGGCTTATTTGTCGCCGCGCCCCAATCTAGCCGTCCGCACCGGGGTGCTGGTCGAACGGATCGTGATCGAACAGGGCCGCGCGGTGGGTGTGGCGATCCGCCAGGGCGACAAGCGCGCAGTACTGCGTGCCAGCGGCGGCGTGGTGCTTTCGGCAGGCGCGTTCGGCAGCCCGCAAGTGCTGATGCTGTCGGGGATCGGTCCGGCTGCTCATCTGACCCAGCACGGCATACCGGTAGCGCAGGACCGCGCCGCCGTGGGCGCCGATCTGCAGGACCACATCGACTATGTGGCCAGCTGGCAAACCGCATCGAAGGACTTTTTTGGCGACAGTCTGGCCGGCACCTGGACCATGGCCAAGGCGGTGATCGAGCACCGCTTGAAACGCACCGGTCTGATGACCACCCCCTTTGCCGAGGCAGGCGGGTTTTGGCGATCGTCGCCCGATCTGCCCGCGCCCGACATCCAGTACCATTTCGTCCCCGCGATGCTGGAAGATCACGGCCGGACCAAGGTCAAGGGCCACGGCTTTTCGATCCATGCCTGCGTCCTGCGCCCTGAAAGCCGGGGGACGGTGCAGCTTAATTCGGCCGATCCTGCCGCAGCCCCGGCGATTGATCCCAACTTCCTCAGCGATCCGCGCGACATGGCAACCCTGCGCGCCGGGGTTCGGCTGCTGTACCGCCTGGCCGAAACCGGCGCGTTGGCGGCCTATAGCGGCACGGCCCGCCAGCCGGTCAACCTGGCTGACGATGCCGCGCTGGACGATCTGATCCGCAGCCGCGCCGACACGGTCTATCACCCGGTCGGGACCTGCCGGATGGGCGGCGATAAGGCTTCGGTAGTGGATCCCGCGCTCAAGGCCCGTGGTCTGGATGGATTGTGGGTGGCCGACGCCAGCATCATGCCGCGGCTGGTTTCGGGCAACACCAACGCCCCGTCGATCATGATCGGCGAACGCGCGGCGGACTTCGTGAAAGCTTCGCTCGCCGGCTAGTCCGCCTTAGTGATTGCAGGCCAGCGCCTCGATCACATCATCCAGCCGTGCCGGATCACCCAGCGCCAGAACGTGGCCATCGCTGGCAGCGTGGAGTGGATCGCCGTTCCAGTCCGCCATGGTCCCGCCGGCGCCTTCGACGACCGGGATCAGCGCGGCGTAGTCATGCAGCTTGAGGTTGGCCTCGCACACGATGTCGATGTGGCCCGCGGCAAGCATGGCATAATTATAGCAATCGCCGCCCATCACCATGCGCTTATGATCGGTCTTGGCGGCAAGGCCCATGAAGTGTGCGCCGTCGTGATCATCGAAATAGTGCGGCCCGGTCGTGGCGATGGTCGCTTCGGCCAGCGTCCGGCAGGGACGCGTGCGCACCTCTGTGCCATTGAAAGTCGTAGCGCGGCCCGCCGCCCCGACCCAGCGTTCCTGCAGGATCGCCTGGTCGATAATACCCAGCACCGGCCAGCCTTCCTGGACCAGGGCGATCAGCGTGCCGAAGATCGGGCGCCCGGCCATGAAGGCGGTGGTGCCGTCAATCGGATCGAGCACCCAGGTCCGGCCCGACGTGCCCGGTTCTGCGCCAAACTCCTCGCCGTGGATCGCATCGCGCGGAAACTCTGATTTGATCAGGCGGCGCATCGCCTCTTCCGCGGCGCGGTCTGCCTCGGTCACGGGCGATCGGTCAGCCTTGCGTTCGCTGCCATAAGCACTGCGAAACAGCGGCACGATCGCCGCCCGCGCAGCATCGGCGAGGCGGTTGGCAAGGGCCAGTTCAGCGTCGAGACGGGCAGAAGCCATTTCTTTAATCAAACAGGCTTGAGACCGAGCTTTCCTCGGCAATGCGGTGGATCGCCTCGCCAATCAGCGGGGCAATCGACAGCACGCGGATGCGGGGCGAGGCAAGCGCTTCTTGCGTTGCCTGGATGGTATCGGTGATCACCAGTTCCTTAAGCGCCGAATTGGTCACCCGCTGAACCGCCATGCCCGAAAGCACCCCGTGGGTGAGATAGGCGGTGACGCTGGCCGCACCATCATCCATCAACGCCTGTGCGGCGTTGCACAGGGTGCCGCCCGAATCGATGATGTCATCGATCAGGATGCAGTTCTGGCCCGCGACATCGCCGATGATGTTCATGACTTCGGACGACCCGGGCTTGTCGCGGCGCTTGTCGACGATCGCCAGCGGCGCATTGTTGAGGCGCTTGGCCAAAGCGCGGGCGCGCACCACGCCGCCGACGTCGGGCGAAACCACCATCAGATCCTGCCCGCTGGCCCGCGTCAGGATATCCGCCGCCATGACCGGCGCGGCATAAAGGTTGTCAGTCGGGATATCGAAAAAGCCCTGGATCTGCCCGGCGTGAAGATCGACAGCAAGAACCCGGTCGGCCCCGGCAGTCGTGATCAGGTTGGCGACCAGCTTGGCTGAAATCGGCGTGCGCGGGCCTGGCTTGCGGTCCTGGCGGGCATAACCGAAATAGGGCAGTACCGCGGTGATCCGCTTGGCCGAGGCGCG
Source organism: Novosphingobium sp. (assembly GCF_024642085.1). Taxonomy (GTDB): domain Bacteria; phylum Pseudomonadota; class Alphaproteobacteria; order Sphingomonadales; family Sphingomonadaceae; genus Novosphingobium. The sequence continues at coordinate 5,382 of NZ_JAHEBV010000038.1, forward strand.
GCGCAGCGCATCAATGCAGATCAGCAGCTCCATCAGGTTGTCGTTGGCCGGAAAGCTGGTCGACTGGACGACGAACACATCCTCGCCGCGCACGTTTTCATGGATTTCGACGAAAACTTCTTCATCGGCAAAACGGCGCACGTCGGCCTGGGTCAGCGGCAGTTCGAGATAGCCTGCAATGGCGCGCGCCAAGGGCGGGTTCGAGTTGCCAGCCAGGATCTTCATCGTCGCACCATTCCCCGCGCAGTTCAGCCCTTGGCGGGCCTTAGCCAAGGGTGGGCGGAATGCAACCCGTCAGGCCGCAGTTTCCCGGCAATCAATCCTTGTTGTGATGTTCACCCGAAACCCAGCGGACGGTGCCCGAACTGGCACGCATCACCACTGAATGCGTGGTGATCAGCCCGCCGCGCATCCGCTTGACGCCCTTCAGCAGGGATCCGTCGGTAACGCCTGTGGCGGCAAAGATGCAATCGCCCTTGGCCAGCTCGTCCCGCGTGTAGATCCGGCCCAGATCCTCGATCCCCCATTTGCGGGCGCGCGCGCGTTCTTCATCGTTGCGGAACACCAGACGGCCGTTGAACTGGCCGCCAACGCAGCGCAGCGCAGCGGCGGCCAGCACACCTTCGGGCGCGCCCCCCTGGCCCATGTAAAGGTCGATGGTGGTTTCCGGATTTGTCACCGCGATGACGCCGGCCACATCGCCATCGCCGATCAGTACAACCCCACAACCCAGCCCGCGCAGTTCAGCGATCAGGGCAGCATGACGCGGCCGGTCGAGCACGCAGACGATGATTTCATCCGGGTTCACACCCTTGGCAGCTGCTACCGCCCTGACGTTTTCGGTCGGCGTCTTGTCCAGACCGATGACGCCGTCCGGATATCCCGGTCCGACCGCCAGTTTGTCCATGTAGACGTCGGGTGCGTTAAGCAGGTTGCCCTCTTCGGCCACGGCCAGCACGGCCAGCGCGTTCGGGCCAGCCTTGGCAGTGATCGTGGTCCCTTCCAGCGGATCGAGCGCAATGTCGATCCTGGGTCCGGTTCCTTGCGCGCTCCCGACCTTTTCCCCGATGTACAGCATCGGCGCCTCGTCACGCTCACCTTCGCCGATCACGACGGTGCCATCCATCGCCAGTTCGTTAAGGGCCGCACGCATGCATTCAACCGCCGCTGCGTCCGCTGCCTTTTCATCGCCGCGGCCGATCAGGCGCGATGCACCGATCGCCGCTGCTTCGGTTACACGGACCATTTCGAGTACCAGCACACGGTCGAGCACATCGCTGCCCGGGGTCGAGGAACTTGTCATGACGAAACAGCAGACCTTTCGAAACAGGCGGCGAAACCGAGCCACAGCATACCTATGTAGGCAGGCCGCTTAAACAGCGCCGGCTCGGTTGTCGAGGGCAGCGTGACCTGGGGGCATTCATCACGCGTTCACTCCCCGGACAGTCAGTTCGTCCGGGTGCGACCCGGGGTGTTCATATCAGCAGCTGCCTGTTTGGGCTGGCTTGCGGCATTGATGTTTACAGCAACATTTGCGGCGCAGGCGCAGGCGCAATCAGTCGACCCGGTCGATGCGCGCGTGGCCGAAGTGCTTGATAACGCACACCGCGCGCTGTCGCCAGTGGCGCCGCGGCAAAGCTGCGCCGGCAGTTCCGATGATGAAATCGTGGTCTGCGCAGCGACCGACAGCAGCCGCTACCGCGTGCCTTCGACAATAGACAGCAATCCTGGTTCCCGTGCCGCGCTGCGCAATGGTGTGCCGACGCCGCCGCAACTGGATCGTGGATCCTGCAGGGGCCAGCCGGGCTGCATGATCGGCGGTTATGCGCCGCCCAAAGTATATGTGATCGACCTCAAGGCGATACCCGAAGCACCGGCTGGATCGGATGCAGACCGGATCGGCAAGGGTGAAATCGCCGCGCCATGACGGTACTGATCAATCACCCAGGATGTGCATGACCAGCGGCGCTTCGGTCAGGCTTGACGAACCGCTCAGCAAACGGACCGCATGCGTTACCGCGCTTTCAGGCCCTTCATGGGTGACCAGCGCCACCATGACCGCATCGTCATCGGATCGGCCTTTCTGGATCAGACTTTCGATCGACACCCCGGCATCGCGGAACGCCGCCGTGATTTCCGCCAGCACGCCAGGCCGGTCTGCCGCCAGCAGCCGGACATAGGAACGGCCCCGCCGGCTACCGGCATCGGCAGCAGCCATGGCTTCCAGCTCGCTTACCGGAACAGAAAATGGCGCACCGATCTCGCCCCGGGCAATATCGATAAGGTCGGCCACGACGGCACTGGCAGTCGGGCCATCGCCGGCACCAGCGCCCTGAAACAGCAACCGGCCCGAAAAATTGCCTTCGGCGACCACCGCATTGGTCGCTCCGTCGACATGGGCCAGCGGATGATTGAAAGGGACAAGGTGCGGCTGGACCCGCTGGAACAGGCACTTTCCATCAGTGCCGTCCATCGTATCGGCCATGCCGATCAGGCGGATTACATAGCCCAGTGCATCTGCCTGCGCGATATCGGCGGCACGCAGCCGCGTGATGCCCGACGTTTCCACTGCGGCGAAATCGAGCCGTCCGCCAAACGCGATGGCCGCCAGGATAGACAGCTTGTGCGCGGCATCGATGCCCTCGATGTCGAAGGCCGGATCGGCCTCGGCATAGCCTTTGGCCTGCGCTTCGGCCAGCACATCGGCAAAATCGCGGCCGGTATCTTCCATGGTTGAAAGGATGTAATTGCAGGTGCCGTTGAGGATACCGTAAACCCGCTCGATCTCGTTGGCCGCAGCACCTTCGCGCAGGCCTTTGATTACCGGGATACCGCCTGCCACCGCGGCTTCGAACTTCAGTGCGACCTTGGCCTGCTCGGCCTTGCCGGCCAGTTCCAGCCCATGGTGCGCGATCATCGCCTTGTTGGCTGTGACCAGCGCCTTGCCCGCCTCTATCGTGGTGCGGGCACAGGCCAGCGCCGGTCCGTCCGAGCCGCCGACCATCTCGACCACCACGTCCACATCGGCGCGTTCGCCCATGATGACCATGTCGTCTTCCCAGGCATAGCGCGTCAGATCAATGCCGCGGTCCTTGCCGCGATCACGCGCGCCGACCACCGTGACTTCGAGCGGTCGACCGGCGCGGCGTGCGATCAGCGCAGCATTGGCTTCGATCAGGCGGATTACTCCGGCCCCGACTGTGCCAAGCCCGGCAAGGGCAATCCGCAGCGGTGCGGGCGCGTCAACCATACAATCCCCTTTCAGCGCGCCCTTAGGCAGCCGGAATCGGGGCGGCAAGCAAGAAAGCGCGCGTTACCGCGATCTATGCGTAATTTCGTTACAATTGCGTGCTTAACGGCGCGCGCGTTCGCAGGGGCCCAGCCGCTCTATTACCGCCCGATAGTCTAGCGCTGCCGCCGCCCGATCCTCGGTCACTTCCCCGATATTTGCGCCGGCCGGCAGACTGGCCGGCAGAAAACAGGCGAGCCGGTACCATGCCAGAGTTTCGCGCGCGGGCAGGCCGGAGCCAGCCCCGACCAGTTCGGAAAACGATACGTTCATCGCTGCATCGCGGCCCGGCATGCGCGAAACCGTAATCGCGGCCGGCTCGCCGCTCGCGCTGCCGAGGAACAGCTGGGTCTCGCCTGCTCCTGCAAGATTGCCGGGAACGTGCAACGCTTCCCTTACGCCGGTGATCTTTTGCGGAGCGCCGGACGCGTAAAGCTCGGACAGCACGCCTTTCACTCGCGCTTCGGTTGCCGCATCCCAAGGCAGCTGCGCATCGGGTGCGACCAGTTGCAGTTCGGCGGGGCGGGCATCAACCGGACGCGCAAACAGGATCACGGCCTTCTTCTTGAGAGCAGGCAGCTTCCCTTTGGCATCGGCCTTTACGTCGACAAGGTATGCCAGCTGCTCGCCCAGCGCCCGGTTGCCGCCGATCACGGCCTCGGTCCGCGCTTCGACATAGGCGCGAATCCAGCCCGCGCGCAGCCCGCGCGCGCGTTCCGGCTCGACCGGCACGGCCTTGCGGATTTGCGCGCGAACCACCAGCGGGGTCCCGTCGGCAAGATCGACCAGATCGGCATAGGTAGCTGCTGGCGGCGCGGGAGTCGCGGGATTGCGCGAATCAGCATTGGCCGCGCTTGCGAACGTGCAGCCAGCAGCAACCAGCAGGAGCAATCGAGTGCGTGAAATCAAACCGGTCATTGATACTCCTGCCTCTCTGCGGGGCGAGGCTCGATTGGCAAAAGGCCAGAATCGCATGTGGTTAGGCCACTTTTGATCTTAACATACGTGAATCACCCGTTAATGGATAAAGCGTTGCGCACATGCCGCCTCAACGTTACAGAATGCAAAAAACCGGGCCAAACAAAAAACAAAGGCCTGCGATCTTAGTCAGTCGGCGCATCGGGAAGAGGGCCGGCTTTCTGGATTGACCAACAGGGTGGAAGTAAAGTTTTTGGGCGTTTGGAGTCGTCAACGCGGCTTTGAACGTCGTTTCCGGGTTCGTCCCGGTGGGACTGTTAGGAGTGATCCGTCTGAATGGCCTACGCTGACCAACAAGTGAGCGGCAATCGCACTATCGCCTTTGTCGTTGTCGCCTTGATCCACTTGGCTCTCATCTATGCGCTGGTTACTGGCCTGGCATATGAAGGGATCCAGGCGGTCGTCAAAAAGGTGACGACTGTCGATATCAAAAAGGACGAGCCCAAGAAGGAGCCGCCGCCGCCGCCCAAGCAAAAGGCGGCAGCACCTCCGATTGTGGCTCCGCCGGTGAAGATCAACGTCAATGTTGCTCCGCCGCCGATCACCACGGTGACGACACCGCCGCCGGTTGCGCCGATTGTGCCGATCATTGCACCGCCGGCTCCGGTCCCGGCACCCCCGCCCCCGCCGCCCCGTTTCCAGGCGAAAAGCGCTTCGCCCAAAGGCAACCCGGGTTCGTGGGCCAACGCCAACGACTATCCTTCGGGCCCGCTGCGCCGCGAAGAAGAAGGTGTCACCCGCTTCCGTGTCACAATCGGCGCGGATGGCCGCGTGACCTCGTGCGATGTCACGGGCTCTAGCGGATCGAGCGAGCTTGATTCCACTACCTGTTCGCTCATCACCCGCCGCGGCCGGTTCAATCCGGCGATGGACGGTGAAGGCAAGCCGGTAGCGGGCGGTTGGGCCAGTTCGGTACGCTGGCAGATTCCCAAGGACTGATTTTCGTAAAAGGCTGCGTCAGCCGTGACGCCGCATCATTTTCTGGTTTTGGTTTTGATTTTAATTCTCTTGAGAGGACTATCGCATGGTTTTTGAACTTCTCGCCGCTGCTGGCAACGCGGCTCCGCAGAACAAGTTCGGTTTTGCCGAAGCGCTGGAGCAGGGCGGTTTCATCGCCTATGCGACCGTCATTATCCTTGGCATCATGTCGTTCGGATCGTTCTTCATCCTGTTCACCAAATGGTTTGAACAGCAGAAGATCCTGCGTCAGCACCGCGAGCTGCGCGGCCAGTTCTGGCGCGCCAGCACGCTCAAGGAAGGTGCTGCCAAGCTCGACAAGAACAGCGCCTGGCGCCAGGTTGTCGATGATGGCATCGCCGCCGAAGATTCGCACGGCAAGATGGCCGATGCGATGGAAGCCCATGACTGGCTGCACGGTTCGCTTGCCCGTTCGGAAGCCAGCATCAATGCCCGTCTGGCCAGCGGCCTGCCATTCCTGGCAACCGTCGGCGCCACCTCGCCGTTCATCGGTCTGTTTGGTACCGTGGTCGGCATCTACCGCGCGCTGATCGCAATCGGCATCGCCGGTTCGGCCTCGATCGACAAGGTAGCGGGTCCGGTCGGTGAAGCGCTGATCATGACCGCGCTCGGTCTGCTCGTCGCGGTTCCCGCAGTGCTTGCCTACAACTACCTCCAGGCCCGCAACAAGCGCATCGCCGAACTGCTTTCGGGTTTTTCGACCGACGTGCTGGCTTACATCAATTCGCGCGGTGCCGTCCGTCCGGCCGTGATCACCACGCCGGGCTCGGCTGCCAAGGCTGCTGCTCCGGCCGCTGCTGCGCCCAAGCCGTAAGCTGACCGGTTGGTTGGCGGTGCCGGAACATTCCTGCACCGCCCACCGGCCACCCCGGACGCGCGATCGCAAGCGGTCGCCGATCTACTCCGGACAACGCAAGAATAGGATGTAACACATGGCGATGTCAGTTGGCGGCGCCGGCGGCGACGAGAAGCCGATGTCGGATATCAACACAACGCCCCTGGTGGACGTTATGTTGGTGCTCCTGATCATCTTCCTGATCGCAGTTCCGGTTGCGATCCAGACGATCCAGAAGCTGAAAATTCCGATCATTCCTTCACAGGAATCGAAGGACAAGGTTGAAAACCTTCTCCTCACGGTCAGCACAACCGATGCCGGCGGCCGCTCTGCGGGCGAACCCGGTTTCGAGGGTGCATCGCTCGGCGGGGAATGCCGCATTTACTTCAACAACATCACGCCGGTCGATTCAAACGAACTGCGCGATATGGCCTTCAAGCGGCTCGACAGCATCGTCAAGCGCGCGGGCGGCCCCGAAGCATTGCGTGCAAATCCCGAACTCGTGCCTCAGGTGCATATCCGCGGCGACGTTCAGGCCCCGTGGCGTTGTGTCGCCGGCGCGGTCTACAACGTGCAGATCTCGGGCTATCCGACCGTCGGCTTCATCTCGAACCCGGTCGACCCGAACGGTTGACCCCGGTTCGGTCACGGTCTTTATTTTAGGAGTAATCCACGATGGCAATGTCAGGCGGCAAGGATGATGGCTCGCCGATGATGGAAATGAACACGACGCCTCTAATCGACGTCATGCTCGTTCTCCTCATCATGTTCATCATCACCATCCCGGTGGCAACGCACGCGGTCAACATCGACCTGCCCAACCCGTCGGCCCCGCCGCCGGACACGATCATCAAGCGTGACAAGAACAAGGTTGTCATCATGCCCGACAGCACGATTCTGTGGAACAACACGCCGATGGACCAGGGGCAGCTTCTTAGTGCGCTGCAGGCTACCCTCGCAATCAAGCCCGAACCGGAATTGCAGTTCCAGCCCGATCCGCAAGCGCCCTATGATACGACGGCCAAGGTGCTGAAGATCATCAAGGGTTCTGGCGTGACAGCTTTCGGCTTTGTCGGCAACGAACAGTATTCGGAGTTCGGCAAGGCGGCGGGTGAGCCAAAGGCGAACTAGGCACGCGATCCACTACACAGCAAAAAGGGGCGGGGTGATCCGCCCCTTTTTTTGTATCTGCTAGGCGCTGGCAAACCAGGACCGGGGGAACACGCACTAATCGACCTGCTCATCCGCCGGGTCCACCCGCATCGCCGCTCCGGCCAGTCCCTCGGCCTCGATCAGCAGTTCGTCATCGACGGCGCCTTGCGGCATCTGTTCGCGTCCGATCATGACCAGCACGGGAACGGCCAGCGGGCTGACGCGATCAAGTTCGACATGAACCAGGCTGGTTTGCGCGCGTTCCAGCACGCCCGCAAGGCGATCCACATCCGTCATCCTTGCCCGCGCATCGGCCCAGGCCGCGCGCAGCAGCACATGATCGGGTTCGTACTTGCGCAGCACGTCGAAAATGAGGTCGGTGGAAAAAGTAACCTGCTTGCCGGTCTTGCGCCTGCCGGGTTGCTGGCGTTCCACCAATCCTGCAATCACCGCCACTTCCTTGAATGCGCGGCGCAGCAGGTAACTGCCTTCCACCCAGGCAACAAACTCGTCCGCCAGGATTTCGGGCGAAAGCAGCCGGGCCGGATCGGCAATCGGCCGCAACCCCCAGACCGCCAGCGCATAGTCGTTCGCCACAAAACCCAGCGGACCCAGCCCCTGCTCCTCCATCCGGCGGGTAACCAGCATGCCCAGCGACTGATTGGCGGGCCAGCCTTCGAACGAATAGATCACGGCATAATGCCGCTTTTCATAAGGGAAGCTTTCAACCAGCAGTGTTCCCGGCGCCGGCAATTGCGACCGAAAATCCTGCACCTCCAGCCATTCGCGCACATCATCGGGAAAGCGCGCCCAACCGGCGCGATCGGCCAGCAGGGCCTGCACGCGCTGCGACAGGTGAGTGGTGAGCGGCATGCGTTGTCCGCCATAGCTGGGTATCTGTCCCGGCTTTTTGGCCGCACGGACCAGCATTTCGGTTTCGCGCAGGGCCTCAACCTCAAGGTCCAGCCCGGCAAAACGGATCGTATCCCCGGGCGCAAGGCTTGAGGCAAAGCTTTCCTCCACCCGCCCCAGCGCACGGCCGTTGCGAAAGCACACCTCGATCATTTCGGCATCCATGATGATCCCGGCATTGAGCCGGAACCGGGCAGCATGTTCAGGATGGGTCAGGCGCCACAGCCCGTCGCGGCCCAGGGTAATGCGCTGAAACCGGTCATAGGCTTTAAGCGCATAACCCCCCGTTGCCACAAAATGCAGCACCCGCTCCCAGGTATCCGCATCGACCATGGCATAGGGCAGTGCCGAACGTACTTCGTGCAGCAATGCCGCGCCGTCGAACGGCCCGGCACAAGCGCGCCCCATTACATGCTGGGCCAGAACGTCGAGGCCGCCGGGCCGAAAATCCTCACCGTCGCGCTGCCCTTCATCGACGGCCTGCTGGGCGGCCATCGCCTCAAGATACTCAAACCGGTTACCGGGAACAAGCAGCGCCCGGCTGGGCAGATTCAGCCGGTGATTGGCGCGTCCAATCCGCTGCAACAGGCGCGACGAACCTTTTGGCGCACCCATCTGGACAACCAGATCGATGTCGCCCCAATCGACCCCCAGGTCGAGGCTGGCGGTTGCGACCAGCGCGCGCAGTTCGCCGCGCGCCATCGCCCCTTCGACCTTGCGCCGCGCTTCCTTGGACAAAGAACCGTGGTGGATGCCGATCGGCAGGTTTTCCTCATTGGCATCCCACAGCTGTTGAAAGATCAGCTCGGCCAGAAAGCGCGTATTGCAGAATACCAGCGTTGTTCGGTTAGACTTGATCGCCTCAAACAATTGCGGCACCGCCCAGGTGGCGGCATGGCCGCCCCATGGCACCCGCGCGTCTTCGGGCAGAAGAACTTCCAGTTCGGGCGGTGCCCCGGATTCGCCCTCGACCAAAGCGACACTGTCGATGTCTCCCCACGGGGCCAGCCAGGCGCGAAAATCGTCGGGATCGGCCACCGTTGCCGACAGCGCCACACGCTGCAACCCGGGGGACAGGCTTTGCAGGCGCGACAGGGCCAGCGCCAGGAGATCGCCGCGCTTGCTGGTGGCAAAGGCATGAACCTCGTCGATGACGATCCGCTTCAGCCCGGCAAATAGCGTGTCGGCTTCGGGATAGGACAGCAGCAAGGCCAGCGATTCTGGCGTGGTCAACAGAATGTGCGGCGGCCGCGCGCGTTGCCGTGCCTTGCGGTCGGACGGAGTATCGCCGCTGCGCGTCTCTATCCGGATCGGCAGGCCCAGCTCTTCGACCGGCGTCAGGAGATTGCGCTGCACATCGTGCGCCAGCGCTTTTAGCGGCGAGATATACAGCGTGTGCAGCCCATCGGGCACTGGCGCTGCGGCGGCATGGTCGGGACTGAAATCGGCCAGGGTTGGCAGGAACCCGGCCAGCGTCTTGCCTGCGCCAGTATCGGCGACCAGCAGCGCATGCCGGCCCGACGATGCGACCGCCAGCATGTCGGCCTGATGGCGGCGGATTCGCCACCCGCGCGCGGCAAACCATTGATCGATCGCGATACTGGCAACCGGCATGGTCATGCGCGCAGCCGCAGCATGTCAAGGCTGGTCACAATGCCGGCAATCATGGTAAGCAAGCCATACACGCGGTAACGCATAACGCGCCGTTCGGGTTGCAACCAGTCCCGGGATTTGCCCGGAAAGGAAGGTTGTTGCCATGCAGCTGGTCAAGTTCGAAACGCAGGGCGAAAGCCACACCGCAATGGTCAATCCCGATCAGGTCGCTTTCCTGGCAGAGGGCCTTTACGGTACGTCGATCCACTTTGCCTCGGGCGAATACGTGATTTGCCACGGTGAACTGGACGATATCGCTCACAAACTGTTCGGCCCGAAACCGGCCAGTGAGTACCTGATCGCATCGACACCGACCGCGCCATCCTGATTCGCGCTTTGCGGCTGCTCGCGCAGGTGCCATCACCACCGGGATGATCCAGCCCGATGCATTGATCTGGCCATACCTGGAAAGCGCCGCACTGGCTTTGGCGCTGGGCCTGCTGGTAGGAGTGCAGCGCGGCTGGGCCCTGCGCGACGAACCGGCGGGTAGCCGTTTTGCCGGCATTCGGACTTATGGCTTGCTGGGCTTGGTCGGCGGCCTTGCCGGATCACTGCGCTACCTTGCGCCGGCGCTTGCCCCGGTCTTGCTGGCGGCCACTGCCGCGCTGGTGGTGATCGGATACTGGCAATCAACGCAGCAGCACAAAAGCATCAGCGGCACAGCCAGTCTGGCGGGTCTGATCACCTTGGCTGCTGGATATCTGGCCGGGGCCGGACACTATGCCCTGGCCAGTGCCGTCACCGGTTTGACGGTTCTGCTGCTGGCCATGCGCCGCCAGCTGCATCATGTCCTGCGCCATATCGACGAGCAGGAAATTACTGCAATTGCGCGCTTTGCCTTAATCGCGCTGGTAATCCTGCCCCTGCTGCCCAACACACCCCTTGGCCCTTATGGCGCATGGCGACCGCGCCAGTTATGGCTGGTTGTGGTGCTGGTATCGGGGTTTTCCTTTGCCGGTTACGCTGCAGCGCGGTGGTTGGGGGCAACGCGCGGCGTGCTGGCAACCGCGGCGGCAGGATCCATGGTATCATCGACCGCCGTGACAGTATCGCTGGCCGGCAAACTGCGCGATGATCAGGGCGCCCGGCGAATCGCCAATGCCGGGATCGCGCTGGCATCTGCCGTCATGTTCGTGCGCGTAATGGTACTGACAGCTGCCCTCGCCCCGCGCGCCTTGCCCACTTTCGCCAGCCTTGCTGTCCCGGGCCTGCTTGCCAGCCTGGCCGGGTTGGCCTTGATCATGCGCGGCACCGGGTCTGGCGGCAACCCGGTTGCGGCACCGCTGCCCCGCAACCCGTTCGACCTCAAGCCTGCACTGCTGCTGATGGTCCTGACCATGGCATTGACCGTCGCTGCGCGCTGGATGCTGGCCCGCTTTGGCCACGCCGGGCTGGCCACAGTCCTGGCTGTGTCTGGAGTGGTGGACGTCGATTCGGCCATTATTACCTTGGGCAACCTCCCAGAGGCGACACTGCCTGCCGGGATTGCGGGCTTGGT
>NZ_JAHEBV010000039.1 GCF_024642085.1 Novosphingobium sp.
CCAGGCAATGAGCATTGCATCACGTCGAATGAGGTGTTTCATCTGCCCAGCTTGCCCAAGCGGGTGATCGTGCAAGGCGCTGGCTATATCGCGATGGAGTTTGCCGGCATCTTCAACGCGCTTGGCAGCCATGTCACCGTGGTCAACCGCAGCGAAACCCTGCTGCGCGGCTATGACGAAGCGCTGCGCGACCGCCTGCTGCAGATCACCATGGCGCGCGGGATCGAATACAAGTTCAACTGCCCGATCACCAAGGTCGAAAAGCAGGACGATGGCAGTCTGATGGTCACGGTCGGCGATCACGATCCAATCGCCGCAGACGTTGTGCTGGTCGCTACGGGACGCCGCCCCAACACGGCCGGGCTCGGGCTGGATAACGCCGGGGTTCAACTGGGCGAAAAGGGTGAAGTGCCGGTCGACGAATACAGCAAAACCAGCTGTGACAGCATCTATGCCGTGGGCGACGTGACCGACCGGGTGCAGCTGACCCCGATCGCAATCCGCGAGGGGCACGCCTTCGCGGATACCGTGTTCGGCGGAAATCCGCGCTCAACCGCCTACGATTTTATCCCCAGCGCGGTCTTCTCGCAGCCCCCGCTGGCCTCGGTCGGCCTGACCGAAGGGCAGGCACGCAACCAGTTCGGCAACATCAAGGTTTTCACATCGGACTTCCGGCCAATGAAGAACGTCTTTGCCGCGCGGCAGGAACGCGGGCTGTACAAGCTGGTGGTCGATGCCGGGACCGACCGGATCCTGGGCATCCACATGATCGGGCCAGATGCGCCGGAAATCCTCCAGGCCGCAGCGATCACAGTGCAGGCCAGGCTGACCAAAGCCGATTTCGACGCGACCGTGGCGCTGCATCCCAGCATGGCTGAGGAACTGGTGCTGATGCGGTGATCCAGGTGTTGCTTCGCGCTGCAGCAGCGCTGCTTCTGACCCTGTGCAGCCTGCTCGTCGTCAGTAACAATGGTGAGCGGACGATGTACGGGCACGAAGGGCTGTTGAACGACAACTTTCTGCCGCGCGAACAGGCCGGCTGGCCAGCGCCGTTCCTGGTCGATAGCCCCGATACCTCGGTGCTCCACAAGGTTGGGCTGGAAGACGATCTGCGCCCGTTCAATCTGCTGGCCAGCTATTCGTTCTGGCTGCTGATCGTGCTTGGATTTTTCCGCCTGCTGCGCCCCCGCAGATAGTTGCAATCTGCAACCAAGATCCTAGTCTGGGCGCCTTCTATCGGGAGAGGCGGAATGAACCTGTCGGGCAAGACAGCACTGGTTACGGGCGGCACGGACGGAATTGGCGCACAGCTGGTCCGCCAGTTGCGCGCCAAGGGTGCGGCGGTGATTACCACTGGCCGCAATGCAGAACGCGTAGCGGCGACGCGTGCGGATGGGTTCGACGTTATCGCTTGTGATCTTTCCAACCGTGAAGGGGTCGACGCACTGATTGCGGGCATGTCGGGCCGGACGATCGACATTCTTGTCAACAATGCCGGGGCCGGGGCTGATCACGATTTTCGCAATCCGGGTCTGCCGGATGCAGGCGCAGCCGACGCCGCCATTTTCCTCAATCTCAACGCGCCGATTCATCTGATCACTGCACTGATGGCCACGCTCAAGTCCCGGCCAGAGGCACAGATAGTCAACGTGACTTCGGGTCTGGCGATAGCGCCGCGCGCGGGCGGGCCGGTCTATTGCGCGACCAAAGCGGCGCTGCGCAGCTATACCCAGGCGCTGCGCTATCAGCTCAAGGACACGAACATCCACGTCGTCGAGGCGTTGCCACCGGTGGTTGAAACCAAGATGACTGCCGGGCGCGACAGCCGCAAAATGGCACCCGAAGAATGCGCGCGCCAGATCATTGCTGCGATGGAGCGCGGCGCGGATGAGGCCAACGTCGGCATGGTCAGGCTGCTTCAGCGCGTGCACTCGCTGTCGCCCGCGCTTGCGCGTCGGATCATGATCAAGTTCTGAAACAGGGAAATGAAAAATGGCAGGGACGGTTCTGGTCAGCGGCGGCAGCGGCTACATCGCAGGTGAAACAATCCGTCAGCTTCTGGCGAACGGATGGACGGTCAACACAACGGTTCGCAACCTGAGCCGCGAGCCGGAGCTGCGCGGGCAGCTGGGCGGATCGCGTCAGACGCTGCGCTTCTTTGCCGCAGACCTGATGAACGATGCAGGCTGGGCCGAAGCGGCAGCTGGCTGCAATGCAGTATGCCACATGGCATCGCCGTTTCCGGCCGGCGTTCCCAAGGACGAGAATGAGCTGATCGTCCCGGCGCGCGAAGGTGCATTGCGGGCGCTGCGGTTTGCCCATACAGCGGGGATCAGGCGGTTTGTGATGACCAGTTCTTCCGCCGCCGTTGCCTATGGCCATCCGCCGTCAAAATCGCATTTCGACGAGGCTGACTGGACCAATGTCGATGCGCCCGGCGTGCAGCCCTATGTCAAATCCAAGACCATCGCGGAACAGGCGGCGCGCGACTGGGTGGCTGCCAATGCGCCAGGCATGGACTATTGCGCTGTCTGCCCGGTGCTGGTGCTGGGTCCGGTTGAAAGTGGTGATTTCGCAGCCTCGGTCGAAGTCGTGCAGCGCCTGCTCAACGGATCGGTCCCGGCCATCCCCAATGTCGGTTTCAATGTGGTCGACCTGCGCGATATTGCGGACCTGCATGTGCGCGCGCTTGAGGCGCCCGCCCAACTGATCCACGGCGCCAGATTCATTGGCGCGGCCCAGCCTTTTCAGCATTTCGGAGACGTTGCGCGGGTGCTGCGCGGCAGCCTGGGGCCGCAGGCGCGCAAGGTGCCCAAGCGGGCAATGCCGGACTGGGGCGTGCGACTGCTGTCCGTGGTCATGCCGGCGGCCCGACAGCTGATCGGAGAGCTGGGCCGGACCCGCACCATCAGTTCGGCCCATGCGCAGCAAGTGCTCGGCTGGAAGCCGCGTCCGCCCGAAGAATCCATAGTTGATTGCGCGCGCAGCCTGATCGCCCACGGCGTGGTGAAGGTCTAACCCACGCGGTATGGCACCACGCCGCGAGTGTCGGGATCGACGCTGATCGGGCGGTCGCTGGGCGGAAAGGCGCGCTGGTCGCAATCGGCGCGGGGACAGATGCGGCACGATATGCCGATCCGCGTTGCAGCGCGCGGGCTGCCAAGGTCAAGCCCGTCGGCATAAATGAACTCGCCCGCCTGGCTGGCCTCGCAGCCCAAGGCCACGGCATAACGGCGCGGCGCCCGGTCATAGCTGCCGCTGGGCTTCACCAGCCCCTTGGCCATCGAGACATAGCGCACGCCGTCCGGCGTTTCGGCCAGCTGAACCAGAATGCGGTCGGGAATCGCGACCGCCTCATGCACGATCCACAGCGGGCAGGCCCCTCCAAAACGGGCGAATTGCAACCGGGTGGCGGAATGGCGCTTGGTGATGTTGCCCGCCATATCGACGCGGCAGAAGAAGAACGGCACCCCGCGCATGTCTTCGCGCTGCAGAGTGGAAAGCCGGTGGCAGGTCTGTTCGAAACTGGTGCCAAAGCTTTGCGCAAGCCGGTCGATATCGTGGCGCACATCGCGCGCGGCGGCGCGAAACCGGCGGTAGGGCATCAGCAATGCACCGGCGGCATAATTGCACAGTCCGACGAACAGCAACTGGCGGCTGGCCGCATTGCGCAGGCCGGCGCCCTCGATCACGGCGGCGATTTCGTCTTTCAGAGCCAGTGCGGCAAGCTGGTGCGCCAATTGAAAGCGGCGGCTTTCGGCAGGCTGACCGGGATCGACCGTCAGGTGGCCCATCTCCGCGTCATAGGATCGCAGGCCCTGAACGCCCGAATAGATCAGCGAGATTGACAGGGCTTCCTTCAGATAGGCTTCAATCGCGACCGTATCGGGGGACAGGCCGCCCAGCCGTCTGGCCAGGCCCTCGGCAGCGCGGTCCAGGCTGTCGACATAGTTGTTTTCCAGGTGGAACCAGTCGCGCACTTCTTCCCATGGCAGACGCGCTGTGCCCGCGCTTTCGCTCGCCAGCGCCTCATCAACCATGGCAAGCCGTTGCCCGCCGCGGCGATAGGCTTCGTGAAGCGTGATGAACCGTTCGGCCAGCAGCGGCTGTTGTTCGGCAAAGCGGGCCAGTTGCGCCGCATCCAGCGCGTCGGGAAACAGCGGATCGGCGTTGGCCTCACGCAGGGCAGCCAACCGGGCCTCGGGATCGCCTGCGCCAAGATCGCGCCAGTCGAGCGGGAAGGCCCGTGCCAGACGATCGATCAGAGCCGGGGTTAGCGGCCGGTCATCGTTTTCCAGTTGCGAAAGGTATGACGTGCTGATCGCCAGACGTGCGGCAAGCTCGGCCTGTTTAAGCCGCCGTTCCGTGCGAATGGTGCGGAGCTGGGCTCCGGCAAACAGGCGGCGCTGAACCATGCTGCAACCTAGTTTGCAAACTCCGGCTTTGCAACTTTGCAATTTCACATTGGACATTGCCGCGGTGCCGCAGCATGCCGAACGCTTCGATCAGTTTGACGGGGTGGGAATGTCCGCAAATATCGCCGGAATGGAACAGCGCCGGGCCGCAGCGCGGCTGGGCGGGGGGCAAAAGCGCATCGATGCCCAGCACGCCAAGGGCAAGCTGACCGCGCGGGAACGACTGCTGATACTGCTGGATGAAGGCAGCTTTGAAGAAGTCGACATGTATGTCGAACACAACTGTACCGATTTCGGGATGCAGGATCAGGTAATCCCCGGTGACGGCGTGGTAACCGGCAGCGGCACGATCAACGGGCGGCTGGTCTATGTCTACGCACAGGATTTTACCGTGTTCGGCGGAGCGGTATCGGAACGCCATGCGATGAAAATCTGCAAGGTGATGGACGCGGCGATGAAAGTCGGCGCTCCGGTAATCGGCCTCAACGACAGCGGCGGCGCGCGCATCCAGGAAGGCGTCGCCAGCCTGGGCGGCTATACCGAGATTTTCCAGCGCAACGTGCTGGCCAGCGGGGTGGTGCCGCAGCTCAGCCTGATCATGGGGCCATGCGCGGGCGGGGCGGTCTATTCCCCGGCGATGACCGACTTCATCTTCATGGTGAAGGATAGCAGTTACATGTTCGTCACTGGTCCCGACGTGGTCAAGACCGTGACTAACGAAATCGTGACGCAAGAGGAACTGGGCGGCGCGGTAACCCACAGCACCAAGACCAGCGTCGCCGATCTGGCGCTGGAAAACGATATCGAAGCGCTGCTGAGCGCGCGCGACCTGATCGACTATTTGCCAAGCGACAACCGCTCCGGCGTGCCCGAACGACCTACCTCTGACGCTTGGGACCGGATCGAGGACAGCCTGGACACGGTCATTCCGGCTAATGCCAACCAGCCTTATGACATGCACGAAGTGGTGCGCAAGGTGCTGGACGAGGGCGATTTCTTCGAGATCCAGCCAACCCATGCCGCCAACATCATCGTTGGGTTCGGGCGTATCGAAGGCCGCACGGTGGGCGTGGTCGCCAACCAGCCGATGGTTCTGGCCGGCGTGCTCGATATCAACGCCAGCAAGAAGGCCGCGCGGTTCGTGCGGTTCTGCGATGCCTTCGAAATCCCCATCCTGACCTTCGTCGACGTGCCCGGCTTCCTGCCCGGCACGGCGCAGGAATATGGCGGGATCATCAAGCACGGTGCCAAGCTGCTGTTCGCCTATGCCGAGGCGACCGTGCCGAAGATCACCGTGATCACCCGCAAGGCCTATGGCGGCGCCTATTGCGTGATGAGCTCAAAGCACCTGCGCGGCGATCTCAATTATTCATGGCCGACCGGCGAAATCGCCGTGATGGGAGCCAAAGGCGCGGTGGAGATCATCTTCCGCCAGGACATCGGCGATCCCGACAAGATTGTAGAGCGAACCCGCGAGTATGAGGACCGGTTTGCCAACCCCTTCGTGGCGGCCAGCAAGGGCTTCATCGACGAGGTGATCCACCCGCGCAATACCCGGCGGCGGATTGCGCTGGGCTTGCGGAAATTGCGGAACAAAAGCCTCGAGAATCCTTGGAAAAAGCATGACAACATTCCGTTGTGAGGTGGCCTGATGGAACGCGCAAATGCCTTCATGTTTTGGTTTGGCTCGGGCATGTTGGAGGATTTCAAATGAAACTAGGCCGCCTCAACCACATCGGCGTTGCAACTCCCAGCATTGCCGATGCCATCGTCTTTTATCGCGATGTCATGGGCGCGACCAAGATCCATGCGCCGTTCGATCTGGAATCGCAGGGGGTGAAGGTCTGCTTCGTCGATACGCCCGGTGCGAACGGGGCGCTGAATGGCACCCAGATCGAGCTGATCGAGCCGCTGCCGGGTAACACCTCGATCACCAGCTTCCTTGAGAAGAACCCAGCGGGCGGGCAGCATCACATGTGCTACGAAGTGCCCGATATCCACGCCGCCAAGGCCGAGTTCGAGGCGCTGGGCAAGCGCGTGCTGGGAGAACCCCGGATCGGCGCGCACGGCACGCCGATCTTCTTCGTCCACCCCAAGGACATGGGCGGGGTACTGACCGAAATCATGGAAACGCCCAAAGCCGGAGAGCACTGGTCGAACTAGGCCGCAACCGGTCACCCCGGACGTGATCCGGGGCACAGCGCGGCTTCGGAAGCGGCGGATTGCGGGGAAGAACTGAATCCCAGATCAAGTCCGGGACGACGATACAAGAGAGGGAACAAGACATGGCGTACGAAACCATCCTGACCGAGCGCGTGGGCGGCGTGCTGAAGATCACGCTTAACCGGCCCGAGCGGCTAAACGCTGCGTCCGTTCCGTTGGCGGACGAGCTGGGTGCAGCGTTCTACGATCTGGGCGATGCCCGCGCGGTGGTGATCACCGGGGCCGGCAAAGGCTTCTGCTCGGGCGCTGATCTGGCCGCGCGGGGCGAGGCGAGCGCGATCCAGCAAAAAGGCGGCAGCCACCGCGCTTTGCAGAACCATTACAACCCGCTGGTCAGCCAGATTCTGCGCGCGCCGGTGCCTGTGGTGACGGCGGTCAACGGCGCGGCGGCCGGGGTCGGCTGTTCGATCGCGCTGGCGGGCGATTTCGTGCTGGCAGGCAGGAGCGCCTATTTCCTCCAAGCCTTCGTCAATATCGGGCTGGTCCCCGATGGCGGATCGACGTGGCTGCTGGCCCGCGCCATCGGCCGCGCCCGCGCCACCAGGATGATGATGCTGGGCGAGAAGATCAGTGCTGACCAGGCCGAGGAATGGGGTCTGATCTACAAGGCAGTCGAGGATGCGGCGCTGTTGGACGAGGCGATGGCGCTGGCCACCCGCCTGTCGGAAGGGCCGACCGTGTCATACCGGACGATGAAGGCCAATATCCAGACCGCGCTTGACGGCTCGTTACCGCAGGTGCTGCTGGCCGAAGCCGAAGGTCAACGCGTGGCTGGGGCCAGCGCCGATGCGATGGAAGGCGGGATGGCATTCCTGCAAAAGCGCAAAGCCGCTTTCAAAGGGCAGTAGATGATTTTCTACGACACCCCCAGTCCGGCCCCAAACCCGCGCCGGGTCCGCATGTTCGCGGCGGAAAAGGGGATCGATTTGCCGATGCAGACGGTCTCATTGGTGGCGCGCGAGCACAAGAGCGCGGAGCATCTGGCGCGCAACCCGTTGGGCCAGGTGCCGGTGCTGGTCCTTGATGACGGCACCGCGATTTCGGAAACCGTCGCCATCTGCCGCTATCTTGAAGCGCTGCACCCGGCGCAGCCGTTGTTCGGCGAGACACCGTTTGAAATCGCGGTAATCGAGATGTGGATCCGCCGGACGGAGTTTGCGCTGGGAAGTCCGGTGCGTGCCTACTGGGTCAACGTTCACCCCTACACCGCCAAGGTCGTGCCCGAGCGGTTCGAGGATTTCGGCAAGGCGGCCGTTCCCCAGGCGCTGGCGGCAATGGGGGTGTTCGATGCGGCCCTGGCCGAAGCACGATTCATCGCGGGTGAGACGTTTTCGATGGCAGATATCGTGCTGCTTTCAACCCTGGACTTTGCAAACTTCATCGGCATCGCCATTCCCGACGGGCTGACCAATCTGCGCCGCTGGCACGCCGAGGTTTCCGCCCGGCCGAGCGCGAGCGCCTGAGGACACAAACATGAGCACACCAACCCTTTCCAAATGGCAGGCCGCCGCGGCCAAAGAGGTCAAAGGCAGGGACCTGACCTGGCACACGCCCGAAGGGTTCGACATCAAGCCGCTCTACACCGCGCAGGATGCGCCCGACCCCGGTCTGCCCGGTTTCGCACCGTTCACGCGCGGGGTGCGCGCCAGCATGTATGCCGGGCGGCCCTGGACGATCCGCCAGTATGCGGGCTTCTCCACCGCGGAGGAAAGCAACGCCTTCTACCGCCGCAACCTTGCCGCCGGGCAAAAGGGACTGTCGGTCGCTTTCGATCTGGCCACCCACCGCGGCTATGACAGCGATCACCCGCGCGTTGTTGGCGATGTCGGCAAGGCCGGCGTAGCGATCGACAGTGTCGAGGACATGAAGATCCTGTTCGACGGTATACCGCTCGATCAGATGTCCGTTTCCATGACGATGAACGGTGCGGTGATCCCGATTCTGGCGTTTTTCATCGTTGCCGGGGAAGAGCAGGGGGTGAGCCAGGCCCAGCTTGACGGCACGATCCAGAACGACATCCTGAAGGAGTTCATGGTTCGCAACACCTATATCTACCCGCCCGAGCCGAGTATGCGGATTGTCTCAGACATCATCGCATATACCAGCGCCAACATGCCGAAATTCAATTCTATTTCGATCAGCGGCTATCACATGCACGAGGCCGGGGCGACCGCTGTGCAGGAACTGGCGTTCACGATTGCGGACGGCAAGGAATACGCCAGCCGCGCGATGGCCGCCGGACTGAACATCGACGCCTTTGCCGGGCGGCTGAGCTTCTTCTTCGGGATCGGCATGAACTTCTTCATGGAAGTGGCCAAGCTGCGTGCGGCTCGCACGCTGTGGCACCGGGTGATGGACGGACTGGGGGCGAAGGATGAGCGCAGCAAGATGCTGCGCACCCACTGCCAGACCAGCGGTGTGTCGCTGCAAGAGCAGGATCCCTACAACAACGTGATCCGCACCACGATAGAGGCGATGGCCGCCACTTTGGGCGGCACGCAGAGCCTCCACACCAACGCGCTGGACGAAGCGATCGCGCTGCCCACGGATTTTTCCGCTCGGATCGCGCGCAACACCCAGATCGTGCTGGCCGAGGAGAGCGGGATCACCAAGGTGGTTGATCCGCTGGGCGGGTCGTACTATGTCGAGGCACTGACCGCAGAACTGGTCGATCAGGCTTGGAAACTGATCGTGGAAATCGACGCGCTGGGCGGGATGACCAAGGCGGTCGCCACCGGAATGCCCAAGCAGCGGATCGAGGAAGCTGCCGCCGCAAAGCAAGCGCGCGTCGACCGGGGCGAGGACGTGATCGTCGGGGTCAACAAGTACCGGCTGGCCGAAGAAGCGCCGCTCGATACGCTTAGCATCGATAACCACGCGGTGCGCGATGCCCAGATCGCGCGGCTCAGGAAAATGCGGGCCGCGCGTGACGAGGCGGACTGTCAGGCGGCATTGAAAGCGTTGACCAAGGGCGCGCAGGGCGGGGGCAACCTGCTTGCGCTCGCTGTCGATGCTGCCCGCGCGCGGGCCTCGCTTGGGGAAATCTCTGACGCGATGGAAGCGGTGTTTGGCCGGTATGGCACCCAGCCGGTCCCGGTGACAGGGGTCTACGGCAGCGCCTACGAATTTGATATGCGTTGGGCGCAGGTGATCGATGGTGTCGCCGCCGTCACTCGCCGCCTTGGCCGTGCGCCCCGCCTGCTGGTCGCCAAGATGGGCCAGGACGGCCACGATCGCGGCGCCAACGTGATCGCCAGCGCCTTCACCGACATGGGCTTTGACGTCACCAGCGGGCCATTGTTCCAGACGCCTGAGGAGGCCTGCGCTCTGGCCTTGGAGAAGGACGTTGACGCGGTGGGAGCCAGCTCGCTCGCCGCCGGTCACAAGACGTTGGTTCCGGAGCTGATCCGCCACCTACGGGACGCCGGACGCCCTGACATCAAGGTCATCGCCGGCGGCGTGATTCCGCCGCAGGACTATGACTTCCTGCGCGATGCCGGGGTGCAGGGGATCTATGGGCCGGGTTCGAACGTGGTCGAATGCGCGGCGGATGTGCTGCGCCTGTTGGGGCACAATATGCCGCCCGCGGGCGATGAACGGGATGCGGCAGAATGAGCCTTTTCCTTTACGTCGCCGTGCTCGCCGGGCCGCATTTTGTCGATGGCATCGACGGGGAACCTGTCAATTGTATTGAGGCCGAACAGGCGGCCGATGTGACCCGGTGCGAACTCGATAACTTCCAGGCTGCGGAAAAGGCGCTGGAGCAGCAGTTAGAAAAGACGATCACCGTTTTGCGCAATGCGGATGAGCGCATCGACCACCAAAGTAACAAGGAGCCTGGCTTTCTGCCCACCCTGCGCGCGGCACAGCGGGCCTGGCTCACTTACCGCGACGAGACGTGCGTGCTCGAACGGCTCTCTGCACAAGGCGATGGGCCGGCAACGATGCTCGAATATATCTGCAAAACGAGCATGACCGAGCAGCGAACCACCGACCTGTTCCTGCTGGCCGGACGACCGGAGTTTCAAGAATGAAGCCTGCGCGCATCTTGCGCCAGCAACAGGTCCTGCACCTGGCTATCTCACAGCGATTTTTTGCGGGAATTGCAGTGGCCATCGGCATGATCGCCAAAACTGTTTGCAATAGCTGGGACTGCTAAATGTTCAAAAAAATCCTCATCGCCAACCGTGGTGAAATTGCTTGCCGGGTGATCAAGACCGCCCGCCGGATGGGTATCCAGACCGTCGCGGTCTATTCCGATGCCGACGCGCGTGCGCCGTTCGTGTCGATGGCGGACGAGGCGGTTCACATCGGTCCTTCACCTGCTGCACAAAGCTATCTCATCGCCGACAAGATCATCGCCGCGGCCAAGCAGACTGGGGCCGAGGCGGTGCATCCGGGCTATGGCTTCCTGTCCGAACGCACTAGCTTTGCCGAGGCTCTGGCGAAAGAGGGCATCGCTTTTGTCGGCCCGCCGGTGGGTGCCATCGCCGCGATGGGTGACAAGATCGAGTCCAAGAAACTCGCCATGGCCGCCGGGGTCAACGTGGTCCCCGGCTTCGTCGGAGTGATTGAGGATACCGAGCATGCGGTGCGGATTTCAGGCGAGATCGGTTATCCGGTGATGATGAAGGCCAGCGCCGGCGGCGGCGGCAAGGGGATGCGGCTGGCCTATAGCGAACAGGACGTGCGCGAGGGCTTTGAAGCGACGCAGCGCGAGGGGCTCAACTCATTCGGCGACGACCGGGTGTTTATCGAGAAATTCATTCTGAACCCGCGCCATATCGAGATCCAGATCCTGGGCGATCAGCACGGCAATATTCTTTACCTCAACGAGCGCGAATGCAGCATCCAGCGCCGCCATCAAAAGGTGGTGGAGGAAGCACCGTCACCGTTCGTCACCCCCAAGATGCGCAAGGCGATGGGCGAGCAATGCGTCGCGCTGAGCCGCGCGGTGGGGTATTATTCGGCGGGGACGGTTGAGCTGATTGTCAGCGGCGCGGACCCCAGCGGCGAGAGCTTCTATTTCCTCGAAATGAATACCCGGCTTCAGGTTGAGCACCCGGTGACCGAGGCGATTACCGGGATCGATCTGGTCGAACAGATGATCCGCGTGGCTTACGGCGAAAAGCTGGCGATGACGCAGGAAGACATCGGGATCGACGGATGGGCAATCGAAAACCGGGTCTATGCCGAAGATCCCTATCGCGGGTTCCTGCCCAGTACCGGGCGGCTGGTACGGTATGATCCGCCGGTTGCGGGCTGGGAAGACGATGGTGCAGCCAATGGCCGCCGCGGGGTTGACGGGGTTCGCGTGGACGACGGTGTCTATGAAGGCGGCGAAGTCAGCATGTTCTACGATCCGATGATCGCCAAGCTGGTGACCTGGGGCGAAACCCGCGATGCGGCAGCGGACAAGCAGGTCGCCGCGCTCGACGCGTTCGAGATTGAAGGGCTGTCTCACAACATCGATTTCGTCAGCGCGATCATGCAGCATCCGCGCTTCCGCTCAGGCGAACTGACCACAGGGTTCATCGCCGAGGAATATCCTGACGGCTTCCACGGCGCTGCTACATCGGACCGGGTCAAGGCGCATCTGGCCGCCATAGCCGCCTTCATCGCCACGGCGCGGGCCGACCGTGCGCGCCAGGTCGACGGCCAGCTCGACGGTCATCTTGAACCGCCTTATGATTGGGAAGTCAAAATTGCCGATCAATCGTTCAGCGTGGCGCTGGAAGATGACGTGATGGTTGATGGCGAGCCGCTTGACATGGGGTGCAGCTATACGCCGGGCGACCGGCTGGTTGAGGCGCACATCGAAGGCGAAACATACACGGTCAAGGTAGAGCCCAACCGCACGGGCATGAAACTTACTACGCGCGGGGCGATCCATCAGGTCAGACTGTTGCCGGCGCACCTTGCGCACCTGACCCGGCACATGATTGAAAAGGTCCCGCCCGACCTGTCCAAGTTCCTGATCTGCCCGATGCCGGGGCTGCTGGTTTCGCTGAACGTTGCGGTAGGCGACCAGGTTGAGGCGGGCCAGCCGCTTGCGGTGGTCGAGGCAATGAAGATGGAGAACATCCTGCGCGCCGAAAAAACGGCTACGGTCAAGACGGTCAACGCCAAGCCGGGTGACAGCCTGGCGGTTGACGCGGTGATCCTGGAACTTGAATAGAATGCATCTGAGCCACGCCCCCGATGCCCCGCGCGGCGACGAAATCGGCTTCGATCAGTTTCTTGCCGTAGATATCCGGATCGGCACCGTGCTGTCGGCCGAGCCGTTTCCCGAAGCGCGCAAACCGGCTTTCAAGCTGGTCATCGATTTCGGCCCGGCGATTGGGGTCAGGAAATCGAGCGCGCAGATCACCGATCGCTACACGCCTGAGGAGTTGACCGGGCGGCAAATTGCTGCCGTGGTCAATTTTCCGCCCCGCCAGATCGGCAAGTTCATGTCCGAAGTGCTGACCCTGGGCTTTGGCGATCAAGCCGGCGCGGTGATCCTGTTTTCACCGGATCATGCCGTGCCCAACGGGTCACGGCTGTTCTAGAAAACGGGGGCGGACCGTCACGGCCCACCCCCTTTTCAATTTTACAGCCCGTCGACGCTTTTGCTGACGAGGATGTTCACGGCAACGCGGCGGTTCTGCGCCTTGCCTTCTTCGGTCGAATTATCCGCTGCCGGATCGCTTTCGGCCATGCCGGTCGGTGTCAGGACGCGGTAGGGCTTCCACTTGCAGTATTGCTGCAGGTAGTTGACCACGCTTGACGCGCGCTTTTCGCTAAGCGTCTGGTTATATTCCTCGTCACCGACTGAATCGGTGTAGCCGACTACCAGCAGCAGCGCATTGTTCATGCCTTCTGCCTGGGTGGCTGCCTGGCACAGTTCGGCCTTGGCCTGGGGTGACAGGTTCGACTTGGCGGTGTCGAAGTAGACGTTGGTCGTGCCCTTGATGTTGTAGTTGTCGATATCGGCCATGCGGCTGCGCAAGGCCTGGGTCGCAGCGGTCTGCTCGGCAAAGCCCTGGGCGGTGCCGTTGCGGATCATCGTTGCGACCTTGGAATCGCTGCCCTTGAAGCTGACCTGGCTGGCCAGCAGAACAGGGCCGGCTTGCATGGTCTTGACCGTTACCGGCAAACCGTTGAGGAGCGAGGCCTTGGTATAGTTGCCCTTGCCGCCAAACAGGCCGCTGCCGCCCTTGATCTTGGTGGTGTCGTTGACATAAACGACCGTGCTGGTGCCGTCAGCCGTGGTGACCTTGATCCGATCAGTGGTCTTGGCGGTAATAACGCCCTTCAATTCCGGACCCGGCGTC
The DNA here is from genome assembly GCF_024642085.1 of Novosphingobium sp. GTDB lineage: Bacteria > Pseudomonadota > Alphaproteobacteria > Sphingomonadales > Sphingomonadaceae > Novosphingobium. The sequence goes on from NZ_JAHEBV010000039.1 coordinate 13,955, forward strand.
ATTGCCGACATGTCAGGCGTCAGTTCGCCGTTGACGATAATGGCGGGATTGTTGGCAGGTTCTTGCGCCGATACGCTTACGCTTGCCGGCAAGGCGAGCAGTGCGGCAAGGGAAAGGACCGTGGTCCGCGTGGACATGGTACCCATAGATTTTGGCTCCTTGATGAAATCTCGCCGCGTGCCTGTTAAGACAAACCTGTCTGTCAAATGAACGGAATTCGGTGAATCCGTCAATTTACGGGTCGTTCGGTTAGGATCTGCGATGAACGGAGCCGGTCTGGCCAGTGAAACGATGGCAAAATCGATCTTCAGGACGCGGCAGATCGTGCCAAACCAGCACTGCGAATCTGTCTCGGCCGATCCCGTCTGCTGCTCAAATTGATGCCGGGATGACCTCTGGATAAGCCTGTTTGGGTAGCCGGAACAGATCGGTCCACGGCGGCCTGGTTTTTTCAAAAAACCGTTGCATCCTGCAACCGGGTGTTGACGCACATTACCATAGCGTCAATGGCATCCAGCATGAGCCTGCCCCGTATCCTTGCTGCCGCCCGCCCGCATAATGGCGGATTTGTTACCGACATACCTGCCGAATGGATGCAGGGCCGGACCAGCTATGGCGGGCTGTCGGCCGCTCTCGCACTGGTCGCCGCGCAGCAGCTTGCGAACGACCTGCCGCCGCTGCGTTCGGCAACAGTGAACTTTGTCGGGCCCCTTGCGGGCGAAGTAGCTGTCACCGCCAGATTGCTGCGGCGCGGGCGTAACGCCAGCTGGATCAGCGCCGAAGTTGCGTCGGAGGCAGGTGTCGGGCTTACCGCGACTTTCGTGTTTATGGGCGCAGTTGAGCAGAGCACGCTGCATCTTCACGATGTGCCCGTCCCCGCCAACCTTATTCCGCTGGCCGATGCCGTGCCTTTGCCGGAACGCGCAGGACCCAGTTTTGCACCGAACCTGGAACGCCGCTTTGCCTTGCCGCAAGCCGAACCGGCCCAGCCGGTCATCTGCTGGTGGGAACGGCTGCGCGATGCGCAGGGCCTGGATCCGATGGTCGCGCTGCTTCTGCTTTCCGATGCCCTTCCGCCCGGGGTCATGCCGCTGACCGGCCCGGCACCGATCAGTTCGATGACCTGGCTAATTAATCTGCTGACCGCTGATCCGCAGACCGATGACGGCTGGTTTCTGCTGCGCGCAGCCGGCAATTATGCCGAAAAAGGCTGCTCCAGCCAGGACATGGCGATCTGGAACACCCGCGGCGAGGCGGTCGCGGTGGGCATGCAGTCAATTGCGATTTTCGGTTAGGCCGCCAGTTCACCGTCAAGGAACGCGGCAACATCATCCAGCACAACGTCGCGCGCAAGGAAAGCCGCGCCGATCCCGCGAAGGAGGATGAAGGGTAAGGTACCTGCATCCATCTTTTTGTCGTGCAACATGTGCGCGACCAGAGCGGATCCATCGCAGTTGAGCCCCAGTGCAGCAAGGTCGGCAATCATTCCGGTTTCGCGCAAGTGCCGGGCCACTTGGTCTGCGTCTGCAGTGGGCATAAGGCCTAGCCGCGCCGAATATTTCGTTGCCAGCACCATGCCGATCGAAACAGCTTCGCCGTGAAGCAGGCGGTCTGAAAAGCCGGTTTGTGCCTCAAGCGCGTGGCCAAAGGTGTGGCCCAGGTTGAGAAGCGCACGGCGCCCGGTCGTCTCGCGCTCGTCCTCGGCTACGATGCGGGCCTTGGCTGCGACAGAATGGGAAACGGCATATTCGCGCAAGGACGGATCGCCTGACAGCATGGCAGCGGCGTTCCGGTCGCACCAGGCAAAGAAATCGGCATCGTCAATCAGTCCGTATTTGATAACTTCGGCATAACCGGCCAGCAGTTCGCGGCGGGGCAGAGTATCGAGCACGGCCAGATCGGCCAGCACCAGCGAGGGTTGATGAAACGCCCCGACCAGGTTCTTCCCCGCCGTGGTGTTGATCGCGGTCTTGCCGCCGACCGAGCTGTCGACCTGGGCCAGCAGGCTGGTGGGGACCTGGATAAAATGGCAGCCGCGCTTCATTATTGCTGCGGCAAACCCGGTGAGATCGCCGATTACCCCGCCGCCGAGAGCTATTACATGATCACCGCGTTCCACTTCTTCGCCCAGCAGCCAATCCAGCGTCGCGGCCAGCTGGTCCCAGCTTTTTGTCGCTTCGCCCGGCGGTAGAATGCGCCAGACCGCTTCATGCGCGCCATCGTGCAAGGCCTTGTCGATAACCGCACCCCAAGCAGCGTAGACATTGGCATCAGTGATAATCGGCACGCGCCGCTTGCGCAGCAAGCCGCGGCATTGGCCGACAAAGTCTGCCAAGAGCCCGGTGCCGACCCGCACGTCATAGGGCGCGCCGGCAATGGCGACGGGGATTACAGCCATGCTTCGATTCCCTTCAGGAC
>NZ_JAHEBV010000059.1 GCF_024642085.1 Novosphingobium sp.
TCGCGCTGGACCAGGCGGCCGTGTTTGCGGAAGTGCTCGATCTTCCATGTCACGGTATCGGGCACCTCCATCGCGCTGCAATAGCGCCACAGCTCGCTGTCGGTGCGGCTGGTCAGCTTATAGTGAAGGATGATGAAATCGCGAATGCGTTCAAACTCGTTAATGGCGATGCGATTGTATTCATCACTCACCATCGGATCGAAATCGCGATCAGGAAACAGCGCGATCAGTTTGGAAATGCCAGCCTGGATCAGGTGAATTGAGGTAGACTCAAGCGGCTCCATAAACCCGCCCGACAACCCGATTGCCACGACATTCTTGTTCCAGAACAAGTTGCGGCGTCCGGTTACGAAAGTCAGCTTGCGCGGATCGGCCAGCGCCCCGCCGTCAAGGTTGGCCATCAGGATACCGGCGGCTTCATCGTCCGACATGAACTGGCTGCAATAGACATGGCCATTGCCGGTGCGGTGCTGCAGCGGAATGCGCCATTGCCACCCTGCCTGACGCGCGGTTGAACGGGTGTACGGGGTAAGGTTCCCCGCCTTGGCGCAAGGGACTGCCATGGCGCTGTCGCACGGCAGCCAGTGTTGCCAATCCTGGTATCCGGTCTCCAGCGCGCCTTCGATAAGCAGCCCGCGAAAACCGGAGCAATCGACAAACAGGTCGCCGTCAAGCGTGCGGCCGTCGCCCAGCGTAACGTGAGTGACGTGGCCGCTTTCGGCATTCAGGCTTACATCGGCCACTTTACCTTCAATTCGCATCACGCCGCGCTCTTCGGCGTATGCGCGCAGGAACCCGGCGTACAGCCCGGCGTCGAAGTGATAGGCATATTCAAACGTCGACAGCACATTGCGGCTGTCAGGCGATGGCCGGTCAAACTTGCCGCGCTGCGCCGCTGCCCAAGCCATGCACAAATCATCCAGGCTGGGCGCATCACCCTGTTCCCGGGCTGCAAGCCAGTACTGGTGCAGCGGCAGAAAATCAAAGTTGCGCCCGTAGGTGCCGAAGGGATGGAAATAGCGGTGATTTAGTTGGCCCCAATCGACAAACTCGATACCCAGCTTGAACGAACCCTGGGTCGCTTTGACGAAAGTATTTTCGTCCACACCCAGCGCTTCGTTGAAGGTGCGGATCGGCGGGATTGTGGCTTCGCCGACCCCCACCGTGCCGATTTCATCGCTTTCGACCAGGGTTATGGCGCAGCCGGTGCGGATGGCATTGGCCAGCGCTGCCGCAGTCATCCAGCCGGCGGTGCCACCCCCGACGATCACGATCCGGCGGATCGACCGGTCAGTCTGCATGGCGCCTGTCCCTCATCCCGTGTGTGTCGTCCATCTGCCGGGCCCGATCAAGTGCGCGGACGCGCTACATCGAGCGCAATCACCAGCCGTTCGCCATCATCAAACGGCATTGTCCGGTGCCACATGGTCGAAGGGAACAGCGCGGCAAGCCCCGGTTCAGGTGCAATCGTTCGGTAGGCTCGAAGATCCAGCCCCAGTTCTTCGGGCGGCGTGCCCAAAGCGATGTGCCCGCACGGCGGCGGCCCCATCTGCCCAGCGTCGGGTAATGCGATATAAAAGGCCGTGCTGATCCACCCGACGGGGTGATTGTGCGGCACGTTATAGCCTTGGCGCAGCAGCCGCACCGACCAGCTGCCTTCGATCAACAGATGCCCGCGCGGCAGGGAAAGAAGTGGATGTTGCGGATCATTGGGCGGAAGACCGTCAACATAGGCTCTTACGGTATCCAGAAAGCGCGCCTTGGCCAGACGCATGATCGGCTCGTCCCGCTGGATTACCGAACGATCGGTCTGGGTGCCGCCGCGGACCGATTGTTCGGCATAGGGGCGCTGCATTGTGTGCAGGCTACGCAGCAAATCGGCGAGATCGGTCAGTTCGTCAGCCGCCAGATCGACGCGGTGCACGCCGATCAAAGCGTCAGGATTATCCAGCCACAGGTGGCGCTGATCCAGGGCCAGTCGCCAGGCGAGCGAAAGGTAAGGCCAGAACAACGCGGCGGCGGAGGTGGCGACCTGTGCCAGGCAAATCGCTTCGGCGCCGCGCGCATCACGGGCACGCAAGGCATGGCGCACGCGGATCAGGTCGATGGCTGCGCCGCTTACTCTTTGTGTCGCTGCCAGCAAGCGATGGGTCGTCGCCGCATCGCCCGCCTCGCTCGCCACGAACAGCCGCGAGACTTGAGTGGCTGGTGACGAGCCAAGGCTGGCCTCCCAGCGGTCCAGCACATCAGTCGCTCCGGCCCAGTCGCGTACCTGCGCCAGCGCGCTGAACCAGGCCTGCCACAACGCCGCGTTATGCGGAATGCGGGGCATCGCGGCAGCATAACTTTCGGCAAAGCGCGCCTGATCCGCCCCGGTCCAGCGCAAGGTGGAAAGCGCCCGGTGGCCGTCCAGCCAGTCGGGATTGCGGGCCAGTTCCGCCTCAAGCAAGGATTCCGCCTTGGCCTGCTGCCCCTCACTCGCAAGCGCCAACGCGCGGTTGCGCAGCAATTCCATATTTCCGGGACAGCTTTGCAGCGCCTGAGCAAACAGCGCTGCTGCGGGCTGGCCCAGTTCATAGCGGGTCTGTGCAAGGCCCTGAAGCAAGGCCGGATCTGTCGCCCCCGCCCCCCGTGCGCCAGCAAACACCGCAGCGGCATCGGCGAAGCGTTGTTCCCGGCGCAAGGCCACGCCGCGAAGCAGGGCCACTTCGGCGTTCGCCGGATCGGCCCCGCCCAGCGCATCCAGCAGCGGGATTGCCTGTGCTGCCAGACCCAGACTGAGGGCCCGGCGGCAAAGAGCCAGCAGTGCATCGTGCCGGGTCTGATCGGGCGCGCGTTGGAGGCCATCCAGTTCCCTGGCCAGCGCCCCGCTTACCTGTTTCCGGTCGGCGTCCATGCCCGTCTAAGTGGCAGCAATGGAGAGGGGGAGCAACCATATGGCTGCTCCCCCAATTTCTCGCCGCCTGCGCGCGGTAAGAACCCCCTATGCGGTTCGATCAGAAGCTGTATTTGACCGAAGCCGTGAAAGTGCGGCCCAGCGCAGGACCGGTACCGATCACCACCGGAGTGACAGAGCTGTCCGCCAGGTTGCCGCTGCCGCGCAGATCATAACGGTCGAACAGATTGTAAGCCTGGACGCCCAGTTCCAGGTTCTTGAGCGGCATTACCGTCAAGTTGGCACCGATTACTGCACCGCCAGGATACTGGCGCCCGGCATCGTCGATGATCGCCGTCTGCCCGGTCGCGTTAAGACCGAACCGCGCATAGTCGTTGAGGTCGTAGCTGGCCTGAACGGTGTAAACCAGATCGGGCAAATATGGCGCACGGGTGAACGGCGTTGGCTGTCCTGTTGCGTCGGTGCCCGACCGGGTCGCCTTCGTATAGGTAGCGTTCCCGACCAGGGTAAATCCGCCGTTGGTATAAGTGCCGTAGAGTTCGGCGCCATAGGACTTGTACCGCGCGTCGATTACGCAGCCCCCGGCACCGCCCGGGCAACGCGTGGCAGACAATTCAAAGGTTGACTGCTTGAAGTTGCCCTTGAGCAGCGTAAGTTCGAATGTGTAGCGGCCGCCGCCCAGATCGCCCCGGTTCTTGAGCCCGAGTTCATACTGTTTGACGAAATCGACCGAAGGGGTGACGCCGTCCGCAGTACAGCCCATCGTTCCTGCCGATGCCATGGCACCGGTGCACAGTGAACCATCGCTGGCGATCTTGCCACCGAACGTCTGGCGATCGCCGTTAAAGCGTCCGCCGCGCGATGCACGAACGAACAGGCTGGTGTTGGGGTTGACCTTCCACAATGCGCCGCCAGTCCACGAGGTGTAGCTGCGGCTGTAGTTAAGTACTTCGGCAGAGCCGTTCGCGGTCATCGCCGGGATGTTCACGCCGCTCGAATTGACCAGAAACTCTGCCCCGCCCGTGCGGCCGCCGCCGGATGCCTTGACCTTTTCAAAGCGGACCGAACCGTCGATCGCAAAGTGATCGTTGTCCAGTTCCAGCGCGGCATAAGGCGCCGTATTGGTATAGGACAGATCATAGTCGCGGGCGCAGCAGTTGCCCCAGTTGTTGTTGTATCCGGAAATCCCTTCCTGGGTCAGCTTGTTTCCGGCCGCATCATAAAGGTCGAGCTGCGACGGGTTGTTGCCCGAAAGTTCGCGCAAGGACTTGTTGACGTGCCAGTCCATCGCGATGTCCTGGTTCATGTAGAAGAACCCGCCGCGCGC
>NZ_JAHEBV010000016.1:0-9265 GCF_024642085.1 Novosphingobium sp.
GTGCCTGGTCCAGAATAAGGCGGCGCGTTTCTGGATTGACGAAGGCGCCTCCGCCCGTTGCCAACACGCAGCGTTTGTCCCCGCCTTCAATCAGGCGGGCGATCACCCGCCGTTCTCCGCTTCGAAAATAGTCTTCGCCGAACTGTTCGAACATTTCGGCAATCGACATTTGCGCTGCGCGCTCGATCTCTTCATCGGCATCGACAAACGGAACATGCAGCACATTCGCCAGCTTGCGGCCGACGCTGGACTTGCCCACGCCCATCATCCCGATCAGCACGATCGGACGATCAAGACGCGCAGCAAGCGCCTCGATTTCCGCCGAACTGAGAGTTGCACCGTCAAGTTCCATTGCGGCCCCGCCTATAGATAGGCTAACCGGTCACGCAAGTATTGGGTTGAGAGGTCGCGGGTGGCGAATAGCGTGCGGTGGGAAGCAAGAGTGACACTGGTCGTGGCGGGCCTGGCAATCGCCGGGCTGTTGGCGTGGGCTTGGATCGATGGCGGGGTCGAGCCGGTGCGCCCGATGACTGCGCCCGCCTTCTTGCCTGAGGCGGCCCGATGAACCGCGCCTGGTTATTCGTGGGCGGCGCTGCCCTGGCACTAAGCTCGGTCTGGGCAGCGGCGCAGGATTCGCCTGAATCGTTGCTGCCGCCTGGCTTTGAAAAGCCCAAGCCGGCGCCCAAAGTTGACACGCCGGCACCCAATCCAACGGCATCGCCCGTGATTCAACCGCTGCCCGGTGATACCCGAACCCCGTCGGCTGTACCCCGGGCACCCAGCCTGCCTTCCGGTTTGCGCATTCCTACTCTGGGTGAGCTTGAGGCGATGTCGCCTGACGATCTGGACGAATTGCTGGGCCTTAAGCCCAAGTTCGACATGCCAGCGGCCGCCCGCCGGTCAATGGCGCAAGTCGGCGTGTTGGCGGCATCGGAAGGGGGACTTGCGGCGGGGTCGGTCAGCCAGCAACCGCAAGACCTGGTCAAAGCCGCACTGGACGGAAACAAGGGACGGATGGTCTCACGCTGGGGGCATATCCTGCTGCGCCGGGCCCTGGCATCGCGGCTGGATGCGCCGATCGGCATGAACCCGGCCGACTTTGCTGCATCGCGCGCTGCACTTCTGGTCCGGATGGGCGAAGGAGATGCAGCCCGCGCCGTGGTTCAGGATGTGGATGCAGGGAATTACACGCCCAGCCTGACCCAGGCGGCGATGGACGCCTTTGCCGCTACAGCGGACGTGACCGGCATTTGCCCGGTGATCGCGGTGCATGGCGGAATCCGGAAGGATGTTGACTGGCGGGTGCTGCGCTCGGTCTGCGCCTCGTTTCAGGGCGATGGTTCTGCCGGGATGGCTCAGCTCAACCAGATGCAGCGATCGGGCGTGTGGCCGCAGATTGACATGTTGTTGGCCAAGAAATTTGCTGGCGCTGCAGGCAAATCCCGCCAGGCGGTCAAGATCGAATGGGACAAGGTCGATACGATGAAGCCGTGGCGCTATGCGCTGGCGATCGCCGTCGGGCTTGAGCCGCCCGCCCGATTGCTCAAAGATGACGGTCCGCGTTACAGCTATCTTGCAGCGACCGCGCCGATGGTTTCGCTGACCAGTCGCGCTGCCGGGGCTGACCGCGCAGCAGGAGCCGGCATCCTGTCGTCAGCTGCGATGGTCGATCTATACAGCCAGATTTACGCACAGGACGATATCACCGGCGAATGGTCGGACCGGGCCGATATGCTGCGCAACGCCTATGTCGGCACTGAACCTGCCGACCGGATGAGCGCCATCAAGGGATTGTGGGACGGGGGCAGCGATGCCCAGGCGCGCTATTCTCGCCAGGTGTTAACCGCATATGCTGCGGCACGCATGCCGGTGGACGGCGCATTCGATGGCGAAGCGCCTGATCTTATCGCTTCCATGCTGGCGGCAGGCCTTGACCAGAACGCGCTGCGCTGGCTTGGCCGAAGCGATCCGGGCGGTCTTGCCTGGGCCCAGCTGGCGCTTGCTGCGCCAACTTTGCAAGGCGGCGTAGCAGCCGGCACGCTCAACGATTTTTACGATAACGATGCATCGGAAGGCCACCGCAAATCACGTTTTCTTCTGGCTGGTCTGGCCGCGTTGGGCCGCGTTGAAACAGCGGTTTCGCGGGATTTTGCGAGCAAGCTGGGTATCGATCCAGGCCGCCAGACACGGTGGACCGCGCTGATCGATCAGGCGGCAGAGGTTGAAAACCAGGCATTGGTGGTGTTTCTGGCCGGTGTCGGGATGCAAGGAGACGGCTGGGACAAGATGACCAGCGTCAACCTGTTCCACATCGTCAATGCCCTGAACCGGGTCGGACTTTCGGCCGAAGCGCGGATGATTGCGGCCGAGGCGGTCGCCCGGGGCTAGAGCCGTTGACATCGGCCATCGACAGCTTCCTGGCCATGCTGGCTGCAGAACGCGGTGCTGCGCCCAACACGCTTGCCGCCTATCGCCGTGATCTGGAAAGCGCGGAAGAAGCGCTGGGTGATCTGGTGGCGGCCGGCCAGGCCGAGGTTGCATCGCTTGGCGCGACCTGGGCGTCGCTTGCGCCGTCCAGCGTGGCGCGCAAATGTTCGGCCCTGCGCCAGTTCTTCGCCTTTCTGGTCGATGAAGGCTGGCGCACCGACGATCCTTCGCGTGCCTTGCCGCGCCCGCGCAGCCGGCGACCATTGCCGCGTTTGCTGTCGCACGCAGAAGTAACGGCAATGTTCGAACGCGCCGAACTTGAAGCACAAGGCGATCAATCCGCGCCGGTTCGTCTGCTCACTTTGCTGGAAATGCTTTATGGGTCGGGCTTGCGTGCGACCGAACTGGTTTCGCTGCCGTTATCTGCCGTGCCGCGGGATGCTCCGTTCCTGACGGTTACCGGCAAGGGCGGACAACAGCGCATGGTGCCGGTGAGCAGCGCTGCAAGGCGGGCATTGTCACGCTGGCTGGCGGTGCGGGGCGAGGGCGGGCGGGTGCTGTTCCCCTCAACCTCGAAACAGGGGTACCTGACCCGCGTCCGTCTGTTTCAGTTGCTGCGCGGTCTGGCGGCGCGGGCCGGTATAGATCCCGACAAAGTGAGCCCCCATGTCTTGCGCCACGCATTTGCCACGCACCTGCTGGAAGGCGGCGCGGATTTGCGCGTCTTGCAGACTTTGCTGGGCCATGCGGATATTTCGACCACGCAGATCTACACCCATGTCGATAGCGCGCGGCTGGTGGCACTGGTCAACGCCAGGCATCCCCTTGCGGTGCGGACCAAGCAGGGCTAGCGCAAAGGAATGATTTCCTACCTCGAGTTTGAAAAGCCGGTTGCGGCGCTGGAAGCCCGGATTGCCGAGCTGCGCCAGACTGCCAGCAACGGCGATGTCGATATTTCATCTGAAATCCGCCGCCTTGAAAGCAAGAGCGCGGACTTGCTGGCGACGACCTATGCCGCCTTGACACCGTGGCAGAAAACCCAGGTCGCGCGTCACCCGATGCGGCCGCATTTCAGCGATTTTACGGCGATGCCGTTCACCGATTTCATGCCGCTGGGCGGCGACCGTTATTACGGCGATGACCAGGCGATCATTGGCGGTTTTGCCAGACTGGGCGATCGACGCATCATGCTGATCGGCCATGAAAAGGGCAATGACACCCAAAGCCGCATCAGGCACAATTTCGGCATGGGCAAACCCGAAGGCTATCGTAAGGCGATCCGCCTGATGGATATGGCCGGACGTTTCGGTCTGCCGGTCGTCACGCTGGTCGATACCTCTGGCGCATTCCCGGGGGTAGAGGCTGAGGAACGCGGACAGGCCGAAGCGATTGCCCGTTCGACCGAAGCGTGCCTGGCTTTGCCGGTGCCGATGGTCTCGGTGATTGTCGGCGAAGGCGGGTCGGGCGGGGCTGTGGCCCTGGCCAGCGCCGAGCGCGTGCTGATGTTTGAACACGCGATCTATTCGGTGATCTCGCCCGAAGGCTGCGCTTCAATACTGTGGCGCACAAGCGAACGGGCTGCTGACGCCGCCGAAGCGATGAAGGTGACCGCGCAGGATCTGCTGGCGCTCAAGGTCATTGACCGGATCGTCAAGGAACCGGTCGGCGGTGCGCACCGCGATCCGCAGACCGCATCCGCTTCGCTGGGCGATGCAATCGGGGATGAGCTTGACCGCCTGACAAAATTATCCGCCTCGCAATTGCGGACAATGCGGGAAGATCGGTTTCTTCGCATCGGCGCCAGTTAGGCCCTGCATCTCGCCAGCTATCTGTATACTCGGGAACAATTCTCTGTCCCTGCAGTTTCCAACTCGTTACGATCGCGCCTTTTAGGCCGGCGAGGAGGATTGCATGAAACAGGTATCCCATTTGAATCGTTTTATAGTCGGTTACGCCACCGGTGTTTCGCTGCTGGTGCTGCCGGCATGCACGTCTGCGCAAAGCGCCAGGCCCGCGGCCAGTGCCTCTGCCGTGCAGTCCATCAGTGCGGCCGACAGGGCGGAAGGCGCCAAGGCGCACCCGCAATTGCTGGCAGAGTTTGGCGGCGCTGAAACCGGTACACAGGCCGCTTATGTCGAAACGATCGGCAAGAACATTGCAGTGCAATCGGGGTTGAGCAACGCGCGCGGCGATTTCACTGTCACTCTGCTAAACTCGTCAGTCAACAATGCCTTCGCCATTCCCGGAGGCTATGTCTACACCACCCGCCAGCTCGTCTCGTTGATGAATAACGAAGCGGAACTGGCGGGCGTGCTCGGCCACGAAGTTGGCCACGTAGCAGCACGCCATGCAGCCAAACGGCAAAGTGCGGCCACCAAAAACTCGATCATCGGTGTTTTGGGAACGGTCCTTTCCGGGGTGCTGCTTGGGAACAGCCAGCTTGGTCAAGTCCTGCAGAAGGGCTTTGCGCAAGGTTCGCAATTGCTGACACTCAAATATTCCCGTGACCAGGAATCAGAAGCTGACCGGCTGGGCATCACTTACCTCAAGCGCGCCGGATATGATCCACGCGCCATGTCGACCGTGCTGCAAAGCCTTGCCGCGCAAAATGCGCTGGACGCAAGGCTGATGGGGTCAAGCAACCAAGTTCCGGCCTGGGCATCGACCCATCCCGATCCTGCATCGCGGGTCCGGACGGCCCTGAGTTATGCTGGCGCCACCGCAGCCGGGACTACCAATCGCGATACGTTCCTGACCCGGATAAGCGGCCTGACCTACGGCGATGATCCGCGCCAGGGCGTGGTCGATGGCCGCAATTTCGTGCATCCCGATTTGCGTCTGGCATTTCAATCGCCCAACGGCTTCTACATGCTCAATGGCACGCAGGCGGTCACGATCGCGGGGCAATCGGGCAAAGGTCAGTTCACGACCGGTGCTTTCAGCGGCGATCTTGATGCCTACATTCGCGCGGCTTTTGCCGGCCTGACCGACACTAACCAGCCCAAAATCGATCCAGGCACGATTTCGCGCACGACAGTCAACGGGATCCCGGCGGCCTATGCAACGCAGCGCGTCAACAACGGCAACAGCCAGGTTGACGTGACCGTGTTCGCTTATCAGTTCGACGCGACCCACGCTTACCATTTCCTGACGATCGTGCCGGCCGGCAGTGCCAGTGTGTTCAATCAGATGTATTCATCGATGCGCCGGATCTCTGCAACCGAGGCAGGCGCGGTCAAGCCGCGCAAGCTAGTGGTGATTACGGCCAGGTCAGGCGATACGGTCAACAGTCTGGCCCAGCGCATGGCCTATACTGACGCGCAGCTTGACCGGTTTCTTGTGCTCAATGGACTGACAGCGTCCAGCCGCATCAGTGCGGGGCAGAAGATCAAACTGGTGACATACTGACAGGGTGCGGGCGGTGATCGGTATCGCCGCGCTGGAGAACGCAAAAGAGGCGGCGGATTTCTCCGCCGCCTCCTTTTGTTTGTTCGAAGCGTCAGGCTTCGGACGCGCTTAGCAAGACGTGGTCTTGGCGCAGTCCAGCTTGCTCGAAGCAGTGTTGAAGGTGTTCTGCAGGTTCTTGCCCATGTTCTGCATGGCAACGATTGCAGCAACTGCGATGAGAGCGGCGATCAGGCCATATTCGATGGCGGTCGCGCCGGCTTCGTCACGGATCAGTTTGTTGATGAACTTCATGATTGGTCTCCAGTTAAAGCAGTTTCACTTACCCGCCCTTTCACTTTCGACCCCGGAAAGGACCTGATCAGGGCTATGCTTCAAACCTTGCGAACTGGTTAAATTGGCAGAGCGCCAAGCGCGCGAAAAAGCTAAGTGATGGATATTCCACACAAAGAAAAAGGCGGCGGATTTCTCCGCCGCCTTTCCTTGTGTTCGAAGCCTTAAGCTTCGGACGCGCTTAGCAAGACGTGGTCTTGGCGCAGTCCAGCTTGGTCGAAGCAGTGTTGAAGGTGTTCTGCAGGTTCTTGCCCATGTTCTGCATGGCAACGATTGCAGCAACCGCGATGAGAGCGGCGATCAGGCCATATTCGATGGCGGTCGCGCCGGCTTCGTCACGGATCAGCTTGTTGATGAACTTCATGATTGGTCTCCAGTTTTAAGCAGTTTCATTTACCCGCCCTTTCGTATTTAAACCCCGGAAAGGACGAGCCCGGGTTAGGCTAGAGGTCTTGCTAATTTCTTAACTGACCTCAAAAATATTGATCAGGATATGGCGTTTGAAATCGCATCGGCGGTGGCTTGCAAGCCACCTTTCGAAGAGCCACCCAGCTTGCTCATCGCGGCGACTGCGCCGATCGCAATCAAGGCGACGATCAGGCCATATTCGATGGCAGTAGCCCCGCGTTCGTCTCGAGCCAGATTTTGCAACATCAACTTGAACATCTTCGTCTCCCACCCCACCGGAGTTCGTTCGATGCCGAAACTGGCATTGGTTCGTTAAGAAACAGTTGAAGGCGGAGCTGCGAGTGCCAAGTTTTCCGACAATCATCCCGGTCGTGGCGGCAGCGCTGATTGACGCATCGGGTGCCGTGCTGATGCAAAAACGCCGATTTAACAAAGCGCACGGAGGACTTTGGGAGTTTCCCGGCGGCAAGGTCGAACGGGCGGAAAGCCTTGAGGCAGCGCTGGTTCGGGAATTGGCGGAAGAACTTGCCATTGCGATCGACAGCGAATCGCTGATCCCGTTTCGGTTCGCCTCAGCTGTTGGATTTCCGCATGTCGTTCTACTTTACATTTGCCGCACCTGGCACGGCGAGCCGGTTGCACTGGAAGCAGAAGAGCTTGCCTGGGTGGCACCAGGAAATCTGGCCAACCTGCCCATGCCCCCTTTGGACGTGCCGCTTGCCGCGGCCCTTTACGAAGCGTCAAAAAGGACGAATTAGGCGCTTGCCAAGCGCAGACCCGCCCCCTATGTGCGCCCTTCCAACGCGCCCGTAGCTCAGCTGGATAGAGCATCAGACTACGAATCTGAGGGTCGGACGTTCGAATCGTTCCGGGCGCGCCAAACACCAAAGGCCATCCGCAAGGGTGGCCTTTGGTGTTTGTTGGGTCATGGAGCCAAGCGGACTTTCGGGGTCGCAGCGCCGCTGGCGCGCAGACGTCCGCAGCGCAGCGCAGGACAATCGTTCCGGGCGCGCCAAACACCAAAGGCCATCCGCAAGGGTGGCCTTTTGCGCGTTCAGGCTTGCTCCTGTCACTATCGCTGGTTGCTCCGCTTTGGCGCTGGTCGCTAGGCACTTGTCCGATTTGCATCAGCGGGAGACGTGCCATTTCCTATAACAACCGCCGTGTGTTCATCCGCACCCGTCCCGACGGCGCGCCGGTGCTGACCGATTTCGGCATCGAGGATGAAACGATCGCCGACGTTGCGTCAGGCCAGGTGCTGGTCAAGGTCGATACGCTGTCCATGGATGCGTGGATCCGCACAACGCTGAATGACGCCGGGATGCATGAAACAGGCGATCTGGGATCGACCATTCGCGCATTTGGTATTGGTCAGGTCATTGCCAGCAGCGATGCCGGATATGCCGAAGGCGACTGGACTTATGGAATGCTGTCGGCACAGACGCTGGCGCTGATACCGTCAAGCCAGTTGACCAAGGTGGAACCCGAACCTGGCGTATCGCCGCAAGAATACATTGGCTTGCTGGGCATCACCACCGGGCTGACCGCATGGGTGGGCTTGATCGCGGTCGGCGAAGTGCAAGCGGGCGACGTGGTGCTTGTTTCAGGCGCCGCCGGGGCGGTTGGTTCGTGCGTTGTTCAATTTGCCAAGGCTCGCGGCGCACACGTCATCGGGATTGCCGGGGGCGCCGCGAAGTGCGCCTACCTGGTCGATCAACTGGGCGCCGATGCAGCGATTGATTACAAGGCGGGGGATGTTGGCGCTCAATTGGGTGCGCTGGCTCCTGACGGGATCGACCTGTTCTTCGACAATGTCGGGGGCAGCATTCTTGATGCCGCGCTGGATAACCTGCGCCCCAGCGGCGGCGCGCGCGTTGTGATCTGCGGGGCGATTTCGCAATACCAGCATCTGGACGATGTCGCGGGCCCCAAGCTCTATCTGCGGCTGGCTGAACGCAATGCCTCGATGCGCGGGTTCGTCGTTTCACATCACGCGGCCCGTTTCACCGAGGCGAAAAAGGAAATCTCTGCGTTGATCCGTGACGGCAAGGCGCGCCTGCCCGAATATGTAGTCAGCCCCATCGACAAGTTTCCCGATGCGCTGCTCATGCTGTTCAGCGGGCAGCATACCGGCAATCTGGTGGTCAAACCCTGACGCCGCGCCGGATCGCCAAGCAAAAATGCCAATTGCCGTGCCGTGCTGTCGGCGCGATTATCTTGCGAACCTTAAAGTGTGAGGCCCTGCCATGTCGCGCCAACAATTGATCGAGATGACCCGTTCCCTTGTCGCGCATGGCGACGCCGGAACGATGGAACTGGCCGACGAAGTCGTGCGTATCCCGGTGTCGAGCTACACTGACGAGGCCCTGTTCGAGCGCGAAAAGCACCAGATCTTTCGCCGTCTGCCGCTGATGGTCGCGCCGTCGTGCGAATTGCCAGAGCCGGGTGACTTCAAGGCGATGGATATTTGCGGCGTGCCTTTGCTTTTGACCCGGCAAAAGGACGGCAGCGTCGGCGCATTTCTCAACATGTGCAGCCACCGCGGCAACCCGGTTGCAGCAGGTACCGGTAACGCGAGCCGCTTTACGTGCGGCTATCACGGCTGGACCTTCAAGAACGATGGCGCGCTGATCGGGGTGGCCAGTCCCCAGGACTTCGGCGCGGTCGACAAGGCGGCAAATTGCCTGACGCG
>NZ_JAHEBV010000016.1:9365-58129 GCF_024642085.1 Novosphingobium sp.
CAGTTTTATGTGATGGAGCACAAGCCAGAAGACCCGGTGGCAATCAAGGCCGCGCACGAACAATTCGATTTCCTGGAAATCGTCGTGCGGGACGAGGATTACAAGACCGGCAAGCGCCAGCACCAGGCGTTGCAAAGCGGGCTTATGAAAAACGTGATGTTCGGCCGCAATGAGCGGGGCGGGCAAGTGTTCCATCAGTGGGTCGAGCGGCTGACCAGTGCCAGCGACGACGATCTGGTGCGCATCTTCGCCGCTGAACACGTCGCTGACGCGGCGGAATGACGGGCCCGGCCAAACGGGTCGTTGTCCTTGGTTCGGGCGGTGCGGGCCTGACAGCTGCGATCGCCGCCCATGACGCCGGTGCCCAAGTTTCGGTCTACGAGAAACACGGTCAGATCGGTGGGACAACCGCGTGGTCGGGCGGGATGGTTTGGATTCCCGGCAACCCGCACGAAGCCGGGCTTGATGTCGAGGACAGCCGCGAAAAGGCGCTGACGTACCTGATGGGGCTCTCGCACGACATGATCCCGCGCGATATGGCCGAAGCGTTCCTTGATGCCGGCCCGGCGATGATCCGCCATCTTGAGGCGAATGGACCGGTGCAGTTTCGTCCCATCCCCGACTTCCCGGATTACCATGCCGAGCATCCGGGCGGGATGCCGCGCGGCGGTCGCTCGCTCGACTGTCCGCTTTATCCCTTCGAAGAGCTGGGCGAATGGCGGGACCGGGTGACCCGCTCGCCCTATTATCCTGACCCGCGCTATTCGATTTTCGACACGCCGCTGGGCCAGGCACGGCCCGAGCCGGTGGCTGAAGCGGAATTGGAGCGCCGCGCGCAGCAAGACGAGCGCGGCAGCGGCCAGGCGCTGATCGGGCGGCTGCTGCGGGCCTGCCTCGATCGCGGGATCGAACCGGTAACCAGCGCGCGGGCGCTGCGTTTGGTAACCGAGGACGGCGCGGTTCGCGGCGTGATGGTGGAGATCGGCGGGCACGAAAGCTCCATCGCAGCCGATGCGGTGATCCTCGCCACGGGCGGGTTCGAATGGGACGACGAGCTAAAGCGCGCGTTCCTGCGGGGGCCGATGACCCATCCGGTCTCGATCCAGACCAACACCGGGGACGGCCTTAGAATGGCGATGCGGATCGGTGCCCAGCTTGGCAACATGCGCGAGGCCTGGTGGATGCCGGTCCACGAGGTCCCGCGTGAAGATGTCTCGACCGGAGTGGTGCTGGTCGCCGGGTCGCGCGCGCTGCCGCGCTCGATCATGATTAACCGCAAGGGGCGCCGGTTCGTCAACGAGGCGGCGAATTACAATGCCTTCGGTGCGGCTTTCCACGAGCATGATGTCAGTGCGTTCGACTATGCCAACCTGCCGTGCTGGCTGGTGTTCGATCAAGGCTATATCGACCAGTACGGGTTTGGCATGATGGGCGGCGTACCTGGCGAACCGCCGCCGCAGTGGGTGATGCGCGCCGACGGTCTGGCCGAACTGGCGCAGCGCCTTGGGCTGCCCAGGGGCGCGCTTGAGCAGACAGTTGAACGCTGGAACGGGATGGTCGCAGGCGGCCGCGATGAGGACTTTGCGCGCGGTGAGGCGGCGCATGACATCTGGTGGGGCGATCCCGACCACCGCGGCAGCGTTTCGGCCACGCTCGGCCCGCTCGAACATGGTCCGTATTACGCAATCGAGATCAAGAGCGGCGCGCTTGGCACCAAGGGCGGACCCAAGACGGACCGCAACGCCCGGGTGCTCAACGTGGATGGCGCGCCGATCGATGGACTTTATGCAGCAGGCAATGTGATGGCGAGCGCGATGGGCATGACGTATGGCGGACCGGGCGGCACGATCGCGCCGGGGATGGTGTTCGGGTTTGTCGCCGGGCGCCACGCCGCAGGCGATCCGTTCTTTGTAGAGGCCGCAGCATGAGCGGGGCCTATCTGGGCAAGGGCGTTGTCGTCACAGGTGCAGGTGGCGGGATGGGGCGTGCGATCGCGCTGGCCTTCGCGCGTGAAGGCGCGCACGTGATTGCCGCGGATATCATCGAGGCGGGACTGGCAGAAACGCGCGCGCTGCTTGGCCAGGGCGATGGATCGCTGACGACAATGCTGTGCGATGTGCGTGACGAGGCGGGCATTGCAGCGCTGGTGGACAGTGCTGCGATGCGCGCGGGCAGGCTTGACGTGATGGTCAACAACGCCGCCGTGCTGGGCAGCTGGGTGCCCATCGCCGAGCAGGAGCGCGCGACGCTTGACCTGGTAATCGACGTCAACCTCAAAGGCACGGTGCTGGGCATGAAACAGGCGCTGCGCCACATGATCCCAGCGCGCGCGGGAGTGATCATCAACCTGGCTTCGGTGCAAAGCTTTCGCGTCGCGTATCCAGGCGCTGCCTTTTACGCCGCGAGCAAGGCGGCCGTCGTATCGCTGACCCGGTCAGCGGCGCTTGAAAACGGCCACCATGGTATCCGGGCGGTTGCGATCGCTCCCGGCCCGATCGACACACCGATGCTGCGCAGCACCGGGGGCGATTGGCCGCCACCGATCGTCGAGCAGGTGCCGCTTGGCCGTGTTGGTGAAGCCGGGGAAGTTGCCGCCGCTGCGCTATGGCTGGCATCTGATGCCGCCTCTTACATCAGCGGGGCAACGCTGCCAGTGGATGGCGGCTGGCTGGCCCCATAGAACGGACTGCGGGAGCCGGTTCATCAGCCAAATGAGGGGCGGTGATTGCTTTCGTTCCAATCGACCCGGCCGGCCCAGTCGCGCATCGTTTCCAGCTTGCCGTCCAGTTCGGGGAAGCGTTCGTAGACGTGGTCCATATCGACCGCGAAGGGCCGCGTCGGCGCGGTGTTGTTGTATTCGTAGAAGGCGGCGATCCCGGCGGCAAAGGCGTCACGTTCAGCCTCGGCCATGTTGTCGCCCGCTGCGTCGACCAGATAGCGACCAAACTCTGCCGGCGTGCACGGATCATATTTGATCGGTTTGCCCAGGGTATCGGACAGGATCTGGGTCACCTGCTTGCCGACCAGCCGCTCCGGCCCGCCGATGTTGACCCAGGCGCCTTCCATATCGGGCCGTTCGAGCGAGGCGAGCATGAACCGCGCGACATCATCGAGGCTGATCCAGTTGGCTTCCAGCGACGGGTTGTGCGGATAGACGTAGCGCCCCTCGTTCATGATGAACGGGCGCGCCCAGTTGGTCAGTAGGTTATCCATGAACAGCACTGATCCGAACACCGTGCCTGGCGCACCTGAGCGCCACAGGGCGTTGATCCCCGCCGTGTTGCCAGCGTAAGTATGGGCATCGCCGGGCTTGTCGGGGATCCAGCTTGACGTGTTCCAAACCACGCGTTTGACATTCAGGGCTGCAGCCGCAGCGCCGATCTGGCCGACCAGCACTGCCCGGTCGGCGCGGGCCTGCAGCGGATGGGTGTAGAACACAAAGTCGCTCCCTTCGAGCGCGGGGCGGTAACTGTCCTGATCGTAAAGGTCGATCGGGCGTACTTCGACCGTTTCGACACCCGGGAACGATGATCCGGCAAAGGGATCGGCGCTGCGCGACAGGGCCCTGACATCATAACCTGCTGCCAGTGCTTGCCGCACCTGCGCCATGCCTTGCCGTCCGCTTGCCCCTACCACCGTAATCAGTGCCATCGCCTGCTTCCTTGTTCCGCGTGATTGCCTGACCCTAGGGCATCGCTGCGCGGCGCGCGCTCGGCGAAATTGATAGCCGTGCAGATCGGGGTTTGCCCCTATGGTCGGTGGGCAGAGGGAGAACGATCGTGGTCAACCGTTTCTGGAGACTGGATACTCGGCCGGCCGGCAATGATTTCGCCGCGGCGCTTTCGCTGCAGCATGGCGCATTGGCCGAAGTACAGGATGGCGAGATCGTGATCCGCAATCGCTGGTTGTCGATGGATGCCGGTACCCGAATGTGGATGACCGACCGCACCGATGGCTATCAGCCGCCTTTGCCACTAGGCGCGCCGATGATGGGGCTGGTGCTGGGCGAAGTGATCGCATCGCGCACAGCCGGCTTTGCCGCGGGCGATCTCGTTCGCGCGTTCGGAACATGGAGCGATTACAGTGTGGTCGACCCGGTCATGGCCGGTGCGGTAAAGCTTGATCCCTCGGTTGCGGACCTGCGCGATTATTTCGGGCCGCTGGGCATGAACGGCTGGACCGCGCTGTGGGGTGTGGAGCGGACCGGCGCAACGCAGACGGGCGAGGCGCTGGTCGTTTCCGCTGCAGCCGGGGCGACCGGGCTTCTTGCTTGCCAGATTGGCCGGATCCTTGGCGGTGAGGTTTACGGCATCGCCGGCGGCACGGAAAAGTGTGCGATGCTGGTTGATCAATTCGGCATTGCCGGCGCCTTCGATTATCGCGCGCCAAAATTGCGCGAGCGCCTTGCGGGAATTGATGGCGGGATCGACGTTTATTTCGACAATGTCGGCGGGCCGATCCTGGAGGACGTACTGGCCAACATGGCGCTTTACGGGCGCGTTGCTGTTTGCGGCCTGATCGCGGAATACACCGCTGATCAGCCGCGCGGTCCGGCAAACTTTGATCAGGTGTTGATGCGGCGGTTGCGGATCGAAGGGTTCTTCTCGCCCGATTTCATGGATCAGGGCGCGGCGCTGACCGACCGGCTGCGCGGCTGGGTGGATCGCGGGCTGCTTGCCATGCCATATGACGTCACAGCAGGGCTTGAAAACACGCTGACGGCCTATGCCAAGCTGTTCACCGGCAGCAATGTCGGCAAAGTGATGGTGGAGATTGATTGATGGGACTGAGCCTTGAGGACAAGGATGCGATCCGCGATGTGCTGACGGTCTATGCCCATGCGATCGACCGGCGCCGCTGGGACCTGATGCCGCAGCTGTTCCATCCCGATGGAACCTTCGCCTTCGGCCCGGTCCAGGGCGGTTGGCAGCAATTCGTCGAACAGGCCCGCGGCGTGATCGAACCGTGCGTCGCGACCCATCATCAGCTTGGCCAGGTTTTGATCACTGCCGATGGCCCGGATGCGGCGCAGGCTGAAACATACATGACCGCGATGCACATCGTGCCCGCCGGGTATCCATTGACCACGGTTTTTCCCGATCGGGGCGAGGACTATTCGGCAATCATTGCCGGACGCTATGTCGACCGGCTTGTGCGCCATGATGGGGGCTGGCGGATCATGCAGCGTATCGGCATCTATGACTGGCGCGAGTTTCGCACGATTGGCGAGGCCAGCCTGTCGGCAGTGCCGGACGATGCCCGCGGCGCACATCACGCCGGGGATCCTGCATGGGCAGTGGCGCAGGCGTTTTACTGAAGGCCGGTCAACTGCTGGCCAGGATCGTGTAAACCCCGGTCATTGTCATCACCACTTCATTGCCACGGCGGATTTCGCCGCTGGCATAGGCTATGCGCTTGCCTTTGCGGTCAAGCCGGCAGCGCGCCTCCAGCCAGTCTCCTGTGCGGGTGCCGGACAGGAAGTTGACTGTCAGCGAATTGGACACGACCTGCAATTGCGGGCGCTCGCTGTCATGGACGATGAATGACAGCGCCACGTCGGCAAAGGTTGCCAGCACCCCGCCGTGTGCAACGCCGACATAGTTGGCGTGGCTTTCGGTCACGCGCAGGCCGATTTGGCGTCCTTCTTCGCCGCGTCCCAGGTAATAGGGACCGGACAGGTGCAGAAAGCCGGGAGAGAAATCGGCTGGCACAAAACCGGCGGGAACATCGTTCATCAGTCACCTCGATATGCGCACCGTGGCGCAAGACTGCGGCGGGCAGCACTATGAATAGTGCCAATGGCCGCTAGGTGCCAAGTTCCTAGACACTGGCACGATGGCACAAACCCAAGCAGAGGCAGGGCCGCTGGCGCCTGAATATCAGACCGTGGCCGCAGCGGTACGCGCGCATGCGCAGGGCAACCCTGATGGCATGGCGTTCACCTTTGGCGACGAGGTGATGTCCTTTGCCGGCCTCGATAGCGGCGCGAACCGTGCGGCCAATGGCTTGCTGGCGCTGGGTTTGGGCAAGGGCGACCGGATCGCTTACCTCGGCAAGAACATCCACCTGTACTTTGAAGTACTGCTGGGCGCGCTCAAGATCGGGGCGGTGATGACCCCGGTCAACTGGCGGCTTGCCCCGCCCGAACTGGTCTATGTGCTGGGCGATTGCCAGGCCAGAGTGCTGTTCGTCGGCGCAGGCTTTGCCGATCTTGTGGCCAAGGCGCTGCCCGACTTGCCGCACATCGAGAAGATTATCGGCATCGATGCACCGGACATGGCGGCGACCGACTACCGCACTTGGCGCGATCAGTTTGCAGCAGGCGATCCGCACCGCGAAAGCGGGATAGAGGATGACGCGATCCAGCTTTACACCTCGGGCACCACCGGCTTCCCCAAAGGCGCGATTTTGACCAACCGCTCGATCCTCGCTTCGCGCCCTTCGGCCGTCGCGCCGGAAGACTTGCGCCCGTGGCAAGTGCCGATCCCGGGCGAAGTCACGCTGCTGGCCATGCCGTGCTTCCACATCAGCGGTACCGGGACAGGGCTTGGCTCGATGTTCGCCGGGACAGGCGCGATCGTGCTGCCCGAATATGATCCGGCCAAGGCGCTTGAAATGATCGAAACCTATCCGATCTCAAAAATCTTCATGGTGCCGGCCGCGATCCAGATCATGCTCAACCATCCGCGGGTGGCTGAGGTCGATTTCGGGCGGCTCAAGTTCATCACCTATGGCGCTTCGCCGATCCCGCTCGATCTGATGCGCGCGGCGATGGACCGGTTCGGCTGCGGTTTCGTGCAGATGTACGGGATGACCGAAACCAGCGGCACGATCGTGACGCTCGACCCCGAAGATCACGTCAGCGAAGGCAGCCCGCGGATGCGCTCGGTGGGCAAGCCGCTGCCCGGGGTGGAAATCAAGATCATCGACACCGCAGGGGTCCAGGTCGGCCCGCGCGTGGTGGGCGAAATTGCCACCCGCAGCGTCAAGAACATGAAGGGCTACTGGAACAAGCCCGATGCAACCGCGACCACAATCGACGCCGAAGGCTGGCTGCGCACAGGCGATGCCGGATACCTTGACGAAGACGGCTATCTCTACATTCACGACCGGGTGAAGGATATGATCATTTCAGGCGGCGAAAATGTTTATCCGGCGGAAGTGGAAAACGCGATCTATTCGCACCCAAAGGTCGGCGACGTCGCCGTGATCGGCGTGCCCGACGCCAAGTGGGGCGAGGCGGTCAAGGCCTGCGTCGTGGTCAAGCCCGGCCAGGCGCTGAGTGAGGCCGAGGTCATCGCCCATGCCCGCCAGCACGTTGCCGGGTACAAATGCCCCAAGACCGTCGATTTCATTCCCGCGCTACCCCGCAATCCTTCGGGCAAGGTACTGCGCCGGGAATTGCGCGCGCCCTATTGGGAGGGGCGCGACCGCGCGGTGAATTGATCGCTCGATGCTCCATCCGCCACGCCAGGTTGCCTACTTCGTGCCGGATATCGCGGCGGCAGCGCGCGCGCATCACGATGCCTTCGGGTCGGGGCCGTTCTTTTTGATCGAACACATCGCGCTGTCGCGGTCGGAGCATCGCGGTATGCCGCGCACTCTCGATCACAGCAGCGCTTACGGCCAGTGGGGCGATGTGATGGTCGAGTTTGTGCAGCAGCATAACCCGGACCGCAGCGCCTATCATGACATGTTCCCGCATGGCGGCGGCGGGCAGGGCCTGCACCATATCGCGCTGTTCGTGGATAACCTTGCCGCGGCGGTAGAGCGTCACGCCGCGGCTGGCCGTCCGCTGGCGCAATGGTGCGAAACGCAGAGCGGCACCGCCTTTGCCTTCGTCGATGCTCGGGCGCAGCTGGGTCATATGATCGAGCTTTATGAGCCAAGCGACCAGCTCACCGGGTTTTACGCCATGATCGAAGCGGCGGCCCAGGGTTGGGACAGGCGCGATCCAGTGCGCCGCATCGGATAGCTGTAGACCAGGAAAGGGAGTGGAAACATGCCGGGAGAAGCGCAAAATGTGATCGAGCGGTTCTGGGCCGTGCAGGACAGCGGGGATTACACCCGCCTGGTCGATCTGTTCGCCGAAGACGCGGTAATCGAAGACCCGGTCTATGGAACGTACCGCGGGCGCGAGGAAATCCGCGCGTTCATGACCAAGATGGTCGCGGTGATGGGCGAAATGAAAATCACCTTCACTCTGGATGAGGTGTGCGGCGATGAACATGCGGTTTGGTCGCGCTGGACGATGCATTCGCCCGCCGGATCGCGCGGCGGGTGCGGCATCTACAAGGTGCGCGGCGGAAAGCTGACGTATTATCGCGATTATATGGACCCGGCGGAAAGCGAAGCCTAGGCGCGAAGGGCCAGGACAAGAACGGCGATGGCCAGCACTGCACACAGTGTCAAGAGTGCCGTTCTGACCAGGCTGTGGCGGCGGTTAATGTCGCTGTCATAGGCCACCACATCGATCCAGTAGCGGTCCGCGCCTTCTTTCTTCACTATCCCCTGGCTCAACATTTTTGACAACTGGCGGGCTTTTGCTCCGCTCGACGGTGTGAAGTTCACCGCCTGATCCGGGCGCACCGCATCCGACGAAAATAAATGGTGCTGGATTTCCCGCTTTGCCTTGGCAAAGACTGCTGCGACGGCTGTAGCCACGATTTTGCCCTCCAATCAGTGCAGCCTATATCAGCGGCCTTGGAACTTAAAGCGATGTTCGCGCTACAGCGCCCGATAGCGCGGATGTCCGCTCGCCGCGATTTCGAGCGTCGGCAATGGAAAGTCTGGGTTCGGAACAAAACCCGGTTGATCTGTCAGCTGCTGGCTCCAGTCGAGTATATAGGTCCGGCTGGAAATGCGCCACTCGTCGCCGCGCTTCTCGAATGCGTCGAGGTAACGGCCGCCATATAGGTTCCCGGCCAGCGTTCCATCGTCTTGCCGCTTCGCACCGGCGAAGATGCCATAGCATTCGCAATTTGCGCGGTCCGGGCCGATAAAATGAATGATCTGCCCGGCCAGCATGTGCCAGCGCCGGTCTGACTGGCGCTCGATCCCCATGACCACCGGCAGAAAATCGGCGGCCGTGCCTTTGAAAAAGCCGTAGTCGACAATTGCATCGGGCCAGTAGCAGCTCGCCTGCCCGGCATCGTCAAGCCAGTCGAGCGTGCGGGCATAGCGGGCAAGGACATCGCCGATCGCTTGCTTGTCGATCAGTTCCTGCAGCGCGCGGTCCATGTCAGGCGCTGTCATGGCCTGCTCGAATCCGCGATATCTGTGTGTTCCAATAAACCCTCCCGGCCTGCATCAAATCGCCAGTTCAGTCCCTGCTGATAGAAATCTATCTTGCCGCATCACACCATTGGCAGATTGGAGAGGCGGATGAGCCGTATCGGCATGATCGACCCGGCAGATTGGGATTATCGGCTTACGGCTGCCATTGATCCGGACAACCGCAGCCCGCTGGAACAGGGTTTGACGCGGTTCTTTGCCCATTGCCCAGACCAGGCGCTGGGCTTGATGTCGTTTGCCGGGTCGCTCAAAGCCGGGAGGACCTTGCCCGAACGGCTGGTCGAACTGGTCCGTCTGCGCGTGGCGTTTTTCAACCAGTGCCGCAGCTGCATGGCAATCCGTTATTCCGATGCCTTGGCCGACGGGCTGGACGAAGGAGCGGTCTGTTCGCTCGAACGCCCGCACGAGGCTGAAGGGCTGTCAGACGCTGAAAAGGCTGCGATCCGGTTCGGCGAGCTGATGGCGACCGATCATCTGGCAATCGGCGATGCGCATTTCGCCGAATTGCGCCGCCATTTTACCGAGGCACAGATCGTCGAACTGGGCATGACCTGCGCGTTCTTCGTCGGCTTCGGCAGGCTTGCAGCAACCTGGCACATGGTCGATGAACTGCCCGAAGCGTTCCAGGCCGAAGGATCCGTCACCCCGTGGGCCGCGCCCGGAATACAGGTGCGCTGAAGCGATGGCCGGCAACCCCTCCGTTCAGATAAATCTGTTTGATGCCAAGGTGCAGCAATGCCCCTATGCCGCCTACACAACCTTGCGTAACGAAGCCCCGGTATACCAGCAGCCAGGCACCAATATCTATATCGTTACCCGCTATGACGATGTCCGGCAGGTACTGACCGATCCAGCGGCGTTTCCGTCCAGCGCGGGCGATACGCCTTACCGCGCCAATACCGCCAATATCGACCGCGCCAAGAAGGTCGCGGCGCGGTTTCAGGACAAGGGCTGGGTGCCTGCGCCGCCGCTGGCCGGGCGCGATGATCCCGGCCACCGCCAGATGCGCGCGATGTTCAACGAAGCGTTCAAGCCCAGCCGCATCAAGCAGATCGATCCGTTGGTCGAACGGCTGGCCTATGACCTGATCGACAGCTTTCTGCCCGATGGCAAATGCGATTGGGTCAGCCAGTTCGCGATACCTCTGCCGCTTTATATCATCGGTGAACAGATGGGGGCAAAGCGCGAGGATATCTGGCAAATCAAGCGCTGGACCGACGCATTCTTCCACCGCATTTCGATGATGCTTCCTGAAGATCTGGAAATGGAGATGGTCGACCGCGAAATCGAGGCGCAACATTATTTCCAGCCGATATTCGAGCGGCTGCGCGCCAATCCCGACAGCTCGCTGATCAGCGTGCTGGTCAACACCGTGATCGAGGGGTGGGGCCGTCCGCTGACGGACAACGAATTGCACGCCGAAATGATGGCCGATACCTTTGTCGGCGGCAGCGAAACCACGACCAATGCGCTTGCCGCGGGGATGAAGCTGCTGATTGAAAACAAGGACGTTTGGCACACGCTGCGCAGCGATCCTGATCGCTATATGAAAACCTTTGTCGAGGAAGTCTTGCGACTGGAATCCCCCGTGCAAAGCCTGATGCGGTTCTGCGCCCAGGATATCGAGTTGAGCGGCACAGTCATTCCCGCCGGCGCGCTGGTCAATGTGCGTTATGCCGCCGCCAACCGCGACGAGCGCGCGTTTGACCGGCCCGATGAAATCGATCTGGACCGGCCGCGTGCCGGGGCGCACATGGCGTTCGGGTCAGGCGTGCACCACTGTCTGGGCGCGCCGCTGGCCCGGCGCGAATTGACTTGGGGTTTTACCGCCGTGGTCGACCGGTTTGCCGATATGCACTTTGCGCCCGGCCAGAACGATTTTTCCTATCACCCGCATTTCCTGCTGCGCAGCCTGAAAGCGCTGCACATCGAGTTTGAACCGAGGAAGGACTGAACCTGTGGCTACGCAGCTCAAACCGTCGGATGAGCAATCACGGATCGACCGGTCCAAGCAGCCGGAACCTTGCCTGTCAGACCGGCCGATAAGCGGTGACCGCTATTGGTCACACGATTTCATGAAGGCCGAATGGGACAGTATCTGGACAAGGGCCTGGCTGATCGGCGGGCTGGCCGAACAGATCCCGCAGCCCGGTGATTATTTCACTTATGACATCGGACGCGAATCGATCCTGGTTACCCGCGATGAGCAGGGTCAGGTCCGTGCGTTTTATAATGTTTGCCCGCACCGCGGAAACCGGCTGGTCGATGGGGAACAAGGCCATGCCAAGGCGATTGCCTGCGCCTATCACGGCTGGCGCTTTACCCCCGGTGGCGATCTCAAGTTCGCGCCGTGTCCAGAGGATTTCGCGGGCGGAAGTCCCTGCGGGAGAGTTCGGCTGAGCGAAGTGCGGTGCGAGGTGTTTGCCGGGTTCGTCTGGGTCAATCTTGATCCGCAGGCTTCGCCGCTGGCCGATCACCTTGGCCCGGTGATGCCGCAGATTGCCTGTTACCAGATGGAGAATATGCGCCGGACCCACTGGGTGACGCTGGAGGGTGATTTCAACTGGAAGATCGTTCAGGACAACTTCAACGAAAGCTATCACCTGCCATTCGTCCATCCGCAGACCCGCTACATCATGGAGCAGAGCTACAAGGACTGCCAGTTCGACCTTTATGCGCCGCAAGGCCATGCCCGAATGCTGATGCCGGGATCGCGCCCGTCACGCGCGCTGGCGGGGCATACCGACACCGTGCTGCAAATGATGGAGCGCGAATTGCGTTACTGGAACCTCGACCCAGAGGACTTTCGCCGCGACCCGCTGGCGATCCGCGCGGGATTGCAACAGGCCAAGCGCGCGGGGGGCGCGGACAAGGGTTATGACTATGCCCGGTTCCACGATGACCAGCTGACTGACCATTACCACTTCACGATCTTCCCCAATATCAGCTTCAGCCTGAAGCCTGACGGGTGCATCTGGCTGCGCGCCGATCCGCACCCGACCGATCCCGAACGCTGTCTGTTCGACATGTGGTATTTCACCTGGTTCCCCGACGGAAAGCAGGAATATTACAGCTATTCGATGGCCGAGACGGTCGATCTGACCAAGCCGGTGGAGCACAAGCGCGGAGTGGTTGGCGAATTGAGCTGCGGGCCGGGCATCGATCAGGACGTGTCGGTCTGGTCCAACCAGCAAAAGGGTCTGCGTTCGCGCGGGTACACCGGCGGGGTCCTGTCCGGGCAGGAAAGCCGGGTGCGGTTCTTTCACGATACCATAGACCGCTGGCTGGAGCGCGAATAGCGCGCGCTCAGGCGTTGTCCCGGTGCGCTGCCGCGCGCCCGGCGATATAGCCAAAGGTCAATGCCGGGCCCAGCGTTCCGCCGGCTCCTGCATAAACCCCGCCGGTCGGGCAGGCGATGGCATTGCCTGCTCCGTAAAGGCCGGGGATCGGCGCACCATCGTGGCCCAGTATGCGGGCCCGGGCGTCGGTCTGCGGCCCGCCGTTGGTCCCCAGCATGCCCATGTGAACCTCTACGGCAAAGAATGGCCCGACCTCGA
Source organism: Novosphingobium sp. (assembly GCF_024642085.1). Lineage (GTDB taxonomy): Bacteria > Pseudomonadota > Alphaproteobacteria > Sphingomonadales > Sphingomonadaceae > Novosphingobium. The sequence goes on from NZ_JAHEBV010000016.1 coordinate 22,217, forward strand.
CCGTGCCAAGCGTGACCGCCGCACCATGGCGGGAACGGTCACCGTAGAAGTGGTCATAGGCGCTGGTGCCGCGCTGAAAATCGGGATCGCTGGCGGCGCGGGCGTGGCCGTTGAAGCGCTCGACAGTTGCGGTCAGCGCGGCTGGGTCGATGCCGGTCTTTGCAGCCAGTTCGCCAAGCGACGCTGCCTCTGTCACCCAGTCCGGCAGCGGCTGGCCGGGCATGGTGGTTTCGATCGGATAACGCGCACGGTACTGACTGTCGAACACCAGCCAGGCGGGCTGGTTGGGATAGGAATAACTTTGCGGGTCAAAGGCATGGAACGCTCCGGCCAGCGCTGAATAGTTCGCCGCCTCGTTGCAAAAGCGCCGACCCGCCCGGTTGACCATCAGCGAATGCGGCACCGTCCGCTCGATCAGCAAGGGCGATGCCCGCTGCTCGCCGCTTGGCCAGCGGCTGCTCGGCGGGGCCAGGGTGGGCGCCCACCATGCGCTGGTCATGTTGCCCAGTTTGGCCCCGGCCGCCATGGCCATAGCCAGCCCTTCGCCCCGCGCTGTGGGCGGGCTGGCTGGGTGGTTGGCTGGACCGCGCAGGAAGGTCTGGCGCAGGTCGGCATCCCACTCAAAGCCGCCGGTGGCCAGAATTACGCCGCTGCGCGCGCGCCATTCGCGAGTGCCGGCACCGTCCCGCACCACAATGCCCGTGATCCGACCCTCCTCGCGCAGAAAACGCAGCGTTTCTACGCCAAGGTCCGGCACGATTCCGCGATCCAGACAGGCCTTGAGCAGCCGCGCGACCATTGCCTGGCCAAAGCCGCATTCGCGCGATGCCATGCGCCGGCCGATCTCGTCGGGCGGAACCACGCCGCTGCCGCCGCCCAGCGGGGTTTCGCGCAGCATCATCGGCTTGGGTTCTTCGATTCCGTAAATCTTTGCAGCCCAGTCGCCTAGTCCGCCCAGCGAATACAGGTCATGGTCGAGCGCGCGGCCCCCCTGCGGCTTTGCCCCGGGCCGGTCGAGGTAATAGTCCGGATACCCGGGCAGGGGAACGACTTTCAGCGCGCCAATGCCTTCAAGAAAACCAAGCGCCTCGGGACCCATATCGATGAAGGCTTCTAACACATCGCTTCGCAGATCGCCGTGATCCAGCGCCCGGAAATAGGCCAGCGCCTCTTCCCGGCTATCGGGCAATCCGGCCGCGCGCATCTGCGGGTTGTTCGGCACCCAGATTACACCGCCTGACACTGCCGAGGTGCCGCCGACCCGGTCGAACCGTTCGACCAGACGAACCTTTGCCCCTGTATCATGCGCGGCCAGCGCCGCGGTCATTCCTGCAGCACCGCTTCCCAGCACCAGAACTTCGCAGTCTTCCATGGCGTGACAAAGCCTGATCGGGCTGCCGCACGGCAACCCTCCATTTTGGGGAGGTGCGCAGCGGCCCACGTCCATTTACGGATGCTGGACAAAGGAGCGGCACATGAAACTGCACGGCAAAATCGCGGCTATCACGGGGGGGACCGCCGGACTTGGGCGAGGCATAGCCGAGGCCTACCTTGCAGAAGGGGCGAGCGTGGCGCTGATGGCGCGCAATGCGGCCAAGGGCCAGCAAGTGCTTGATGAACTGGGTGTCGGAGGCCGTGCTGTGTTCGTTTCGGGCGATGCCATGGTACAAGGCGATGTCGAGGCTTTCATTGATGCCACCGTAAAACGCTTCGGGACAATCGATATTCTGGTCAACAACGCTGGCGGGGCGGGGGATCTGCAGCCGATGGTCAACCTGTCGGACGAAACCTTCGATCAGGCGATGAAGTGGAACGTCTATGCCACTTTCTGGGCAAGCCGGCGTGCGCTTAAAACTATGATCACGCAGAAAAGCGGGCGGATCATCAACATATCGTCGATGGAGGGCAAGCACGGCAAGGCGATCTTCACCGCATATACTGCCGCCAAGCATGCAATCATCGGCATGACCAAGTCCTTGGCACGGGAAGTTGGAACCGACGGGATCACGGCCAATTCGATTTGTCCTGGCCTAGTCATCACCGACATCATTCGCAGCAATGGCCCTGCCGTAGCCGAAACCATGGGTCTCACTTTCGAAGCGATGATTGATTTGTTCGCGCAAGAATCGGCAATCAAGCGGCCCAATACCGTCGAGGAAGTCGCCGCTGTGGCGGTGCTGCTCGCTTCGCCCGAAGGGGCAGGGATTACGGGCGCGTCGATCAGCGTCGACGGAGGCACTGCGCAGTATTAGGCGCGCCTATTCCTTTTGCATTGCCGCCATTGCCGCGCCGATTGAGCGTTCGATATCGGCGGCTTGCGGATTGCCGCGCAGCGTCAGTCCGCCATTGGGCTGGATGTTCTGTCCGGTAACGAACGCTTCGTCACTGCACAGCCACAGGCAGGCGTTGGCGACATCATCCGATGTGTTGAGCCGTCCCAACGGATAACGGGGCAGGAAAGCATCGACCAGACCCGGTACAGCAAACGACTGCGCGGTCATTGGCGATTCGGTGAAAGCGGGCGACACAGTGTTGGCCTTTATTCCGTATTGCCCGAAATCGTTGGCGACGCAGCGGATCAGCGCTTCGGCTCCGGTCTTGGTGCCGATGTAGGCGGCATGGTTGGGGATCACCGCCTTGGTCGTGGCCGATGAAATTGAAATCAGCGACCCGCCCGACGGACTCTGCTTGATCATCCGCTCGACAAAGGCCTGCAGGAAGTGGTGCACCCCGGTAAATTGCAGCGCGACGATCTGGTTGAGCTGTTCCTCGGTGATCTCCAACGTATTGGCGAGAAGCCCCCAGCCTGATGCATTGATTGCAGCATCAACCCGGCCCAGGTTTGCGACGGCTGCATCTGCGAGCGCCTGCACTTCCGCCCGGCTGGTAATATCGCACAGTGCATAGTGGCCGCCCAGTTCTTCAGCCAAATCGCGCAGCACATCCTCCTTGCGGCCCGCAACCAGCACAGTTGCACCCTCTGCGGCAAAGCGGCGGGCAATGGTCTGGCCCATGTTGTCTTTCGATCCGGCCCCCAGAACCACTGCTGTCTTGCCTGCCAGTCGCGCCATCGCCCATCTCCCAAAGTCTGATGCGCACGCTGTAGCGCGGACCGCGCTGGCGCGCCCTTCCCAAAAATGGGCATTGTCGCGGCCGGCCCTTGCAGCCGATAGCGTGCCATGAAGGAGAGCGAGCGATGTTTAGCGGACCTTTGGAAGACCGCGTGGCGATCAGTGAACTAAATGGCACCTATGCCGACGGCGTCGTGCGCGCCGATGCCGAAACCTGGGGCACTGTCTGGGCGGAAGAGGCGCACTGGAACCTGATGGGCATGGCTGTTGACGGCAAGGACGCGATCGTCACCATGTGGAAAGGCGCGATGGGCGGCCTGGAAGCAGTCAGCTTTCATTGCGTACCGTGCATGATCGAAGTGACTGGCGACACGGCCCGCAGCCGTGTCCAGACCCAGGAATACATGCTGACCAAAGAAGGCAAGACCCGCGCAATCGGCGGGCTGTATGAGGATGAACTGGTCAAGCGTGACGGACGCTGGCTGTTCTCGAGCCGCACGTTCCGCATCGTTGCCGAATACAATCCGCAAGGGGACTAGCCATGGCCAAAATCGTCATTTCCGCCCAGATCGACCTTGATCCCGCCAAGCGCGACGAGGCCCTGCGTTCCGCGCAGCCGTGGATCGACGGCGCGCTGTCGCAGCCGGGCTGCATCCATTATGACTGGAGCGCCGACATCAACAATCCCAGCCGCGTTAACGTGTTTGAGGAATGGGAAAGCGAGGACGCGCTCGCCAGCCATTTCGCTGGGCCGCAATATGCCGGAATGCTGGGCCATATCGGCCAGTCTGGCCTGATTGGCGCGGTCAGCCGCAAATATCGGGTTGACGCCGAAAGCCCGGTTTACGGTGACGACGGCAAACCGACCGAAAAGTTTGCCTAAAGCCTTAGCAGCTGCTTGCCGCGGTTTGCGCCGCTGAACAGCCGCTTGAGCGTATCAGGGGCGTTTTCGAAACCATGCTGGACGTCCTCGCGGTAGTTGAGGCGGCCATCTTTCACGAAGCCTTCCAGACGCTTGCGGATCTGCGGAAACTCAGCCGCCCAGTCGAGCACGATGAACCCGGCCATCGTGCCGCGGCGGAACACCAGATTGAAGTAGTTCTGCGGACCGGCAGGCAGGCTTCCGGTTTCGTAGCGGCTAATCCCGCCACAGATTACCACGCGCGCGCCGGTTGCGATTTGACCGAGCATGTCGTTGAGGATTGCGCCGCCGACATTGTCGAAAATGACATCCACCCCATGCGGGCAGTGCTCCTTGATCTGTTCGCGGACATTGCCAGCTTTGTAATCAATCGCCGCGTCATAGCCGGCTTCCTTGACCAGCCAGTCGCATTTGTCGGTACCTCCAGCGATGCCGACTGCGCGGCACCCAGCGATCTTGGCCAGTTGACCGACGATCGATCCGGTCGCGCCCGCCGCGCCGGATACCAAAACCGTATCCCCGGCAACCGGCTTGCCGACCTTGAACAAACCGCAATAAGCAGTGACGCCGGTCGTGCCGAGAACTGACAGAACTGCGGTAGGCGGAAGATCGGTTTCAATCCTGGTAAGGTCATGCCCGTCCGACACAAAATGATCGGTCCAGCCGGTAGAGCCGAATACCATGTCCCCCACGGTAAAACGCCCGCCATTGCTGGACACGACTTCGGCCACTGCGCTGCCGCGCATCACGTCACCGATAGCCATCGGCGCGACGTAGTCGGCGATGTTTTCCATCCAGCCTTTTTGCGCAGGGTCGAACCCCAGATAGTGCGTCTTGAACAGCATTTCGCCCGAGGCCGGATCGGGCAGGGTCACTTCGGCAAAGTGGAAATCGCCTTGTTCGATCCCGCGGCCGCGCGGATGTCCGTTCAAAAGCCATTGGCGGGCGGTGGTCGGCATGGGTCCAGGTCTCCGGTTCAGGCGGCGGTGTAGGCACCGCGATAAAGGGCGCTGTCAGCTGCATAGAAGTTGCAGTGAAAGCCGGAAGGTACGCGAAAGGGAATCTCGACTGTCGCCAGTGGCCCGGCGGAAATGCTGCGCGCGTCGAACACCGCTAGCTCACTGCCAGGTGCATTGGCACGGTGGACCAGCGTCATGGCGTATCCATCAGCTTCGTCAGCGGCGCCAAGACGTGGGGCAAAAATCAGCTCGCCAGCAGAAGCGCCCGCGCCGAAATGGTAGATATCCTCGGTCCCGGCCGCCGTGTCGAAGCGCAGCACCGCGTCCATGCCTTCGGCGCGCCCATCACGCGATTCCAGATTGATGTTGCCAAAGGCCTGGCGTGTTGGCCGGGTCATCAGGCGGTCATCAGGCCGGGGAAACTGGATGTCGCGATCGTTCAGGGTTTCTTCCTTGATCCAACCGCTGTTCGCCATGGGATCAATCGTCCACCGGCGCAGGCTTTGCAGGGTTTGGCCATGAGTGCGTTTTACCCCGTCCTGGTTGGGGAACAGGGCAGTGCCATTGGCGGCGGCGACATCAGCGATGATGTGGCCATTGGCGTCTTCCCAGACATTGCATTCGTGGAACATGTGGCGCGGATCGTATTCGAACCAGAGCACGTCCTTGGCGGTTCCATTGCGCGGCATGATCGCAATCTTGGTCGGACGATCATCGACCCACGCGGTCATCGGCCCGCCGGCCATGTAGCGATTGGGGTCGGTGTCGATCGGAATGATCGGAAAGACAACCCAGTTCTCGGTCACGAAGAAAGTATGGATAAGCGCGTGGTGCGGCACCTTGATCCGCTCGGCCTTTTTGACCGACCCGTCGGGGTTAATCACGTCATAGCGCAATTCAGGCTCACCTGCCGGCCCGTTGATCGACGCTCCGATGTTGATCAGTTCGCCGGTAAAGTGATCAACCTTGGGGTGCGCGCTGAACGTGGTCGTGATGGTGCCGTCATAATCATGCTCGCCCAGCGTATCGAGGTTGCGCGGATCCAGTTCGACGGCCGGCGCTCCCTCCATCAGCGCGAGCACCTTGCCGCCGTGGATGATTACGTTGGTGTTGGCGGTGTTGTAGCGCTTGCCCTGGACCGACGGGTCACACGTGAACGGGTTGCCGAAAGTTCCGAACAGGCGCTTTCCAGCAGCCCTTTCCAGTTCGAACTTATCGGTCCGGACCCAGCGGTTGCGCATCGCCACCCGCCCGTCAGCGATGTCGAAGGCATAGACCATGCCATCTCCGTCAAACCAGTGGTAGTCGCCTTCACGCGGCGGATAGAGCGGTTCTGGCCCGTTGCGCAGAAATATCCCGGCCAGATCGCGCGGCAGTTCTCCGCGCACGATCAGGTCTGGCGCATCGGCCTCAAACCTTTGGGGGGCGTGGTGTCCGCTCAGGAACGGGTGATCGAAAAAGGGTTCGGCCATGGTTTTTCTGCTCCACAGGCCTAGTGCAGCAAGGACGGCGGCGCTTCAGCTAGCAAAAGTAAGCGGCGAGCTTCGCGCGCGCAGGGGCCATAAGGGGGATGGACGCTAGAGGAGCTTGCTATGGCCGTCGCCACACACAAGACATTCTGCCGGTTCTGCCACGCCAACTGCGCGATGCTGGTTGACGTCGAAGATGGCCGGGTGAAGGCCGTGCGCGGCGATCCCGATGATCCAGAATATGGCGGCTACACCTGCATGAAGGGGCGTGAACTGCCGGATTCGCACAATGCTGCGCACCGGCTGCACCATTCGTTGGTACGCAGCGCCGAGGGAGACTTCCGCCAGACCCTCATGTCAGATGCGCTGGCCGGCGTTTCGGGCGAATTGCGCCGGATTATCGACACCTACGGTCCCGACAGCGTTGCCGTGTTTATGGGATCAGGGGGTTATCAGAACAGCGCTGCATGGGCTGCGTCCTATAGTTTTGCCCAAGCGGTGGGCACAAAACACTTCTTCACCTCGGTCACACTTGACCAGCCGGCAAAGGTTTTCACCACGGCACGCTATGGCAAGTGGGAAGGGGGGGTAAACAACTTCTCCGAAGCCGACGTCGCCCTGTTCATCGGCAACAACCCAATCGTGTCGCACTACGCGCCGGTTGGGGGTGTGCCGCCGTTCAGTCCGTCCAAGCGCATTCGTGACCGCAAAAAAGACGGCCTTAAACTGATTGTAGCCGATCCGCGCCTGGCCGAGGTCGGACAACTTGCCGACATCTACCTGCCGGTCAAACCGGGTGAGGATCCTGCACTGCTGGCGGGCATGCTCAATGTGATCATTTCTGAAGAACTATACGACCGTAATTTCGTAGCAGCGCACGTCGACGGGTTCGAGGACCTCAAGACGGCAGTGCAGGCTTTTCCGCCTGCAACAGCAGCCGAGCGAGCGGGCGTCGAAAAGGATGATCTGGTCCGTGCCGCGCGAATGTTCGCGAGCGGGTCTAAAGGGTGCGCTGTCACCGGGACCGGGCCCGAAATGGCAGGCAACGGCACACTGACCGAATACCTAGCCACCGCGCTCAACACCATCTGTGCTCGTTTCAAGCAGGAGGGCGAAAAGGCCAGCGCACCGCGCGTGTTCACGTCTCCGCGTGCACCCACGCGCGCCCAGGTCGCCGATCCCGTCGCCATGTATGGCGCACCCGGGATGGCCAAAAGCCGGTTCCGCGGGCTTGGACAGCTTGGCTTTGAAATGCCCTGCAACGTCATGGCCGATGAAATCCTGACTCCAGGACCAGGACAAATTCGTGCGCTCATTTCGGTGGGCGGCAATCCAGAGGTCGGTTTTCCTAACCAGCTCAAGATGCGCCGTGCGCTCGACGATCTGGAGCTGTTCGTCCAGGTCGATCCGTGGATGAGCGCCAGCGCAAAGCGCGCCGATGTGGTTCTGGCGCCCAAGCAGTGCCTGGAGCGCGAAGACATCACTAACCTTTCTGAATGGTGGCATGAACGCGCCTATGCCCGCTACGCCGAAGCCGTGGCCGAGGCGCCGGGCGACGTAATCGACGAATACGAAATGTTCTGGCACCTTGCCAAACATCTTGGTTTGCAGATGGAGCTTGCTGGCGGACCGCTGCCGATGGATGGCGATGCTCCGCCACCCAAACAGGTTTTTCTGGACCTGATGACCGAAGGTTGCCTGGTGCCGCCCAGTCAGGTGCGCGAAGATGCACGCAAGGCCGGAGGGGCGGCGGTGATCTACGACGATTTGCACCCGTTGATCGAGGCTGGCGATGCCGATGGCAGCAACCGGTTCGATCTGGCGGCAGGTGACATGCCGAAGCATCTGGAAAAATACAGTGCCGATGCCGCTCGAGCCGCCGGGTTTGATTTCCGGCTGATCTCGCGCCGGTCAAAACACCGCTTCAACTCCATCGGCCAGCCGCTCAAGAACCTGGGGCAAAAGGTCACCACCAACCCGGCCTATATTCACCCAGTAGACATGGCCAACCATGGGCTGAAGGATGGTGACATCATTGCGATCTCCTCGGCCCACGCAACTATCCACGGTGTTGCCGAAGCCAGTGACCGGGTCCGCCGCGGACTGATCTCGATGGCGCACGCCTTTGGCGACAGCGAGGCAGGCAAGCACAATGTGCGCGAGGTAGGCGGGTCGACCAACCGGTTGACAAGCGACGAAGTTGACTTCGATCCAGTGACAGGCATGGCTTTGCAAAGCGCGATCCCGGTACGGATCGCTGCTGCCTGACGGCAAAAGAAAGAAACGAGATTATGCTGACTAACCGCCGGTTTCTGCTCCGCCGCCGACCCCAGGGTGAGCCTGTGCCTGACGATTTCGAGCTGGTCAGCGAGGCGCTGCCCGTGTTGGACGAAGGGCAGTTTTTGGTTCGTAACCATTATGCCTCGCTTGATCCAGCCATGCGCGGCTGGATGGACGATCTTGACAGCTACATGCCGCCGATTCCGCTCGACGCAGCCGTGCGCGCCAGCACGATAGGTGTAGTCGAAGAAAGTCGGGCCGAAGGTTTTGCCAAGGGTCAATGGGTCATGGGACTTAATGCGCTGGAGGACTATTCGGTCTGCGCGGCGGGCGGCTTTACCCAACCGATCGATCCGGGCCTGGTGCCCAGCGTTACCAATTACCTGTCGCTGTTCGGCGCGGTTGGGATGACCGCCTATTTCGGCCTGTTCGACGTGTGCGAACCCAAGCCGGGCGATACCGTGCTGGTTACCGGCGCGGCTGGCGCGGTTGGATCGATCGTCGGCCAGCTCGCCAAGCTCCACGGTTGCCACGTGATCGGGATTGCCGGGGGCGAGGCCAAGTGCGCGCGGCTGACCCAGCGGTACAAGTTTGACGCAGCAATCGACTATAGGGGCAAGGACGAGGCAGCGCTGACCGCCGCCATTGCCGCTGCTGCGCCAGGCGGAGTGGATGTGATTTTCGAAAACGTCGGCGGGATCATTCTCGATGCCGGGTTGATGAACCTCAACATGCACGCAAGGGTCGGGCTGTGCGGGTTGATCAGCGAGTACAATAGCACAGAGCGGGTCGGAGCCCGAAACCTATGGCGCCTGATCGTAAAGCGCGCGTCGATCCGCGGGTTGCTCGTGGCGGACTACGTCGCCCGGTTCGGCGAAGGCGCGGCGCAGATGGGCCAGTGGGCTGCACAAGGCAAGATCGTAGTCGACGAGCATGTCGATGAGGGCCTTGAGAACACCTATGCCGCATTCATGCGGCTGTTCAGCGGGTCGAACCAGGGCAAGATGATCCTCAAGATCGCCTGATGGGCCAGGATCTGCTGGTTCTGTCGGGCGGACACCCTTACGATGAAGCGGCGTGGGATGCTTTTCTTGGCGCGCTCGACAGCTGGAATGTGACTCATCTCGTCCACCCGGAAGCTGAGCGTTTGGTCGGAGAAGGGCGCGCGGCAGGCGCGGACGCCATGCTGTTCTATGACATGGCGGGCTTCGACTTTTCCGATGGCGGCTTGGCAAGCCGCCCGCCAAGCGAAGCTTTCAAACAGGCAATCCTTGCGCGCTTTGCCGCCGGCCGCGGTGCAGTAGTAATGCATCACGCACTGGCCGGATGGGCTGACTGGCCGGAATGGGCAGAACTGCTGGGCGGGCGGTTCCTGTACCAGCCGGGCCAATTGCGGGGCAATGCGGTGCTTGATTCGGGCTATCGCCACGATGTCCAATACCAGGCAACGGTAGTGGCAGACCATCCAGTCACCCGCGGTGTGCCAGCAAACTTTTCAGTCACCGACGAGCTATATCTGGCCGAGGTATTCGAAGGTCAGATTTTTCCGCTTGTCAGGGCCGATCATGCGTTTGTGGCGGAAGGTTTCTTTTCTGCCGCAGCGGCAGTTTCCGGACGAATGTTTGACAATCAGCGTTGGGACCATCCGCCGGGCAGCAATTGCGTTGCTTGGGCCAAACGCGCCGGTAACGCCGACCTGGTTTATCTGCAATTCGGCGATGGACCGCAAGCGTACCAAAACCCGGCCATACGCAGACTGTTGGCCAACGCGCTGAACTTTACGGCAGCCGGTTCCTAACAAAATCACGCATCGCGCCGACGCATACTGCGGGACTAGAAGCAGGCGTGCAAAGTTGCCCCTCGGAGAATGCTGAATGAACGAGCAGACGCATATGTTTGCCAAGGAAACGCTGATGAACCCCTTCGCGCATTACAGCGCAATGCACGAGGGCGGGGTGGCGATCCAGCATCTCCCGGAAATGAACACCTACGTCGTTTACAGCTATGAACTGTGTTCCGAAGCTACCGGCCGGGTTGACGTGTTCTCTAATGATTTCAGCTCGCTGATGGGTACGACCGACCCCGAGATTGATGCCATTCTGGCCGAAGGCTGGGACAACCCGTCAACCTTGCTGACCGTCGATGCGCCGATCCACACCCGCAATCGCAAGCTGGTAAACCTGGCTTTTTCCGCGCCGCGCGTGAACGCGATTGAACAGGACATGCGGGCCAAATCGATTGAATTGATCGAATCGTTGGCCGATGCCGGGGAGTGCGAGTTTGTCGAAGCCTTCGCGATTCCACTACCAGTGGCGATGATTGCGCAGCAGATCGGGCTCGATAACGATCCCAAGCAGGTCAAGTACTGGTCCGACTGCGCAGTTGACCGCTTCAGTCAGATGGTTGACCGCGAACGCGAGCTGGAATGCGCGCGCAGCTTTGTCGAATACCAGCAATACATGAAGGCTAAGATTGATGATCGCCGCGCCAATGGCGGAGATGATCTGTTGACCGACCTGGTCGAAGCTCGCGCTGATGGTGAATCGCTGACCGACGAAGAAATCATGTCGATCATGCAGCAGTTCATGGTCGCCGGGAACGAGACCACCACCTCGACCATTGCCGGAGCCTTGCTGCAGCTGATCCGCAATCCTGACCAGATGGCCAAGGCCAGGGCGGCAGCCGGCGGTCGCGATCCCAAGACCATCGTCAACCTGGTTGAAGAAGCACTGCGCTATGAGACCCCTAGCGCCGGAATGTGGCGGATCGTGCAGGCTGACACAGAATTGGGCGGGGTAAAAATCCCGCAAGGTTCGACGCTTCAACTTCGCTATGCCGCTGCCAATCGCGATCCGGCGAAATTTCCCGATCCTGACAAGTTCGACATCGAACGCACCAATGCGCGCACCCATCTGGCCTTTGGCAAAGGACCGCACATGTGTGTTGGCAACATGCTGAGCCGCAAGGAAATGTTCGTTGCCTTTGACGAATTGCTCGACCGACTGGACAATTTCGCCATTGCCGACGAGGCCGGGATCGCCGTCCTGCCCAACATCCTGCTGCGCGGTGTAACCCGGCTGCCGATTAGCTACACGAGGGCATCGTGAACTTCGACTTTAGCGAGGAGCAGGAGCTGTTTCGCAGCTCGGTCGAACGCTTTGCCGGAGACCTGGATGCGCCCAAACGCTGGGCCTTGCGTAAGAATACCGGCGGCTATGACCGCGGCCGCTGGCAGATCATGGCGGAACTGGGCTTGCTCGCGCTGGCCGCCCCGGCGCGATTTGACGGATTGGACGGTGAGGCAATCGATCTGGCCGTGGTAGGCGAGGCGCTTGGCAAGGCAATTGCGCCCGACCCCTGGCTGGAAAACGGCGTACTACCGGTCCGTCTGCTGGCCTTGGCTGGAGCCAGTAAGGCGGTCAATGGCGCCATGGCCGGGACCGCTATCTATGCGGCGGCGCTGGCTGAACGGCAGGGGCGCTATACCCTTGCGCCGCACCAGACCAAAGCAGTGGCTAGCGCTGATGGATATGTGCTGAGCGGCGAAAAAACGTTCGTTCTGGGCGGCGCGCTGGCTGACCGGCTGATCGTTTCGGCAGATTTGGCGGGGGAGGTAGCGGTGTTTTTGGTCGACGCCGCACAGGCCGGAGTTGACGCCCGCCACTACCGAATTGTGGATGGCAGTCTGGCTAGTGAAATCAAGTTCCTCGACGTGGCGCTGGCCAAGGATCAGCGGCTCGCGCTGGGATTGGCTGATCTTGAAATTACGGCGGCTGATGTGCGGCTTCAGGCGGCGGCTGAAATGCTCGGACTGGCCCAGCGACTGTTCGATGACACGCTTGATTACGTCAAACAGCGACAGCAGTTCGGGGTGCCAATCGGCACGTTCCAGGTTATCCAGCACCGCCTTGTCGAATGCTATGCCAAGCTGGAGCAGGCGCGATCGATGCTCTACCGCGCTGCCCTGACCAACCGAGACAACGTAGCCGAATGGCGCCGAGCTGCAGCCGGGGCCAAGGCGTTTGTTGGCGATGTTGCCGGGCATATCGCGCGCGAGGCGGTCCAACTCCACGGCGGCATGGGGATCACCGAGGAACTGTTGATCGGCCACGCGATGAAGCGGGTGCTGCTGCTATCCAGCTTTCTGGGCGATAGCGATGCCGCACTGGTTGACTATGCGGTGGCTGCGTGAGCGGGCTGTCTCCAATAGCTGAAGGACTGTGGACCGATGAAGCCAAACCAAGGCTGATCGGCGGGCGTCTGCAATCGGGACAGATTGTGTTTCCCATGCCTGAGGGTGATGCCGCCCAAGGGGTTGAGCCATATAACCTGTCACGCAAAGGCACGTTGTGGTCTTTTACAAGCCAGGATTTTAGGCCCAAGTCACCATACGAAGGTCCGGGCGAAGGGCCGCATGATTTCAAGCCGTATCTGATCGGCTATATAGAATTGCCGGGCGAAGTGATCGTCGAAAGCCTTATCGTCGACGCGACACTGAACGAGCTGCGACTGGGCATGCCGATGGAGTTTGCTGTTGTGCCGTTCAATGCGAAACATACCACCTTTGCCTTCCGGCCGGAGCAGCGCGCATGAACAACGTCTACATTATCGGTGCCGGAATTCATCCGTTTGGCCGGACGGATCACCGCTCTGGCCGGGAGCAGGGAGTCTATGCCGTGCGTGAGGCGCTGGCCGATGCCGGGCTCGAATGGGCCGATATCGAATGCGCCTATGGCGGATCGTCGGCATCGGGATCGGCCGATATCATGGTCAACGAGCTGGGGCTGACCGGACTGCCGTTCGTCAATGTTGCCAACGGCTGCGCAACCGGGGGAAGCTCGCTCGCTTCAGCGCAGTATGCGGTTGCCTCGGGCGCCTATGACCTGGCGCTCGCGACAGGCTTCGACAAGCACGATCGCGGCGCTTTCAATGCGGACCCGAAAAGCTATGGCCTGCCCGAGTGGTATGGGCAGACCGGCATGATGCTGACCACGCAGTTCTTCGCGCTGAAGATCCAGCGGTACATGCAATCCCATGGCATCAGCCGCACAACACTGGGCCGCGTTGCGGAAAAGGCCTTCCGCAACGGCAGCAAGACCGACCATGCCTGGCGGCGTTCGCCCGTCGATCTGGATACGATCATGAACGCGCCGATGATCAACGATCCGCTGACGAAGTACATGTTTTGCTCGCCGGCCGAAGGCGGAGTGGCGCTTATCCTGGCGAGCGAGAAGAAGATGCGCGAACTGGGCGCTGACGGCGTGCGGATCGCGCAGATTTCTGTGCGCACGCGCCCGCCCAATAGCTTTGAGGTGTTTCAGCCGGCGATCAACGTGGTTGAAGGGGGCAAGCCGACGATCCTTGCATCCAAGGCGGCGTTCGAGGGTGCGGGGATTGGCCCCGAAGATATCGATGTTGCCCAGTTGCAGGACACCGAAAGCGGGGCAGAGATCATGCATATGGCTGAAAACGGCTTCTGCGCGGACGGCGATCAGGAAAAGTGGCTGGTCGAAGGGCGGACCGAGATTTCAGGCAAGTTGCCGGTCAACACCGATGGCGGATGCCTGGCCTGCGGTGAGCCGGTCGGCGCATCCGGTCTGCGCCAGGTCTACGAAAACGTCCAGCAGCTGCGCGGTCGGGGCGGGGCGCGGCAGGTGCCGGGGTCGCCCAAGGTTGGTTACAGTCACGTCTACGGCGCGCCAGGGCTGGCGGCTGTCGCGATCCTTGAGCGCTAGGAGCCGGACATGGGAAAAATGACCGGCAAGGTCGCATTGATCAGCGGCGGCGCCGAAGGGATCGGGGCAGCCACGGCCAAGCTAATTATTGCCGAAGGCGGCAGCGTCATGCTTGGCGATTTGCAGATCGACAAAGCCAATGGGCTTGCCGCGCAGCTTGGGACACAGGCTGCAGCGGTGCTGCTCGACGTGCGCGATCGCGATGCCTGGGAAGCGGCTGTGGCAGCCACGGTCGAACGTTTTGGCAAACTGACAGTGCTGTGCAACATCGCCGGTATTTCCGAACCCGGCAATGTCGTCGACGGAACGCTGGATGTGTGGGAGCGGACGATCGACATCAACCTGAACGGCCCCTATTATGGATGCCGTGCCGCGCTTCCGGTGATGGAAGCCTCAGGTGAACCTTGCTCCATCGTCAACATTGGCTCGATGATCGCGCTGCGCGCCGCCGCCTTTGTCGCCGCTTACAGCGCATCCAAGGCCGGGCTGGTCGGCCTGACTCGTTCCATTGCGCTAGACTGCGCAGCGCGCGGAGTGCCGGTGCGGGCAAACATGGTCCACCCCGGCGCGATCCGCACGCCGATGTACGATCGCTACAAGTATTCTGGTGCTGATACGCCCGAAAACATTGAATCCAACTTTGCTGCAACGCACCCGATGAACCGTATCGGAGAGCCGGAGGAGGTCGCCCGCGCGGTTGTATTTCTGGCCAGCGACGAAGCCAGCTTTACCACAGGCTGCGATTTCACCGTCGACGGCGGCGGTTCGATAAGGTCCTGACTGATGACAGATATGCCTCCTCCCCGGATTGACGCGCACTTCGTTGCTGCGGGCAAATATCACGACATCGACTACGCCCGGCTCGAAGTGCTCAAACTGCTTGGTGAACACCCTCAGGTCCGCACTACGGTAGCCTGCGATTATGGTGATCTTGACCGGCTGGCGCAGTGCCGGTTTCTAGTCAGCTACACGTGCGATCTGATGCCCACCCTGGAAGAGGCTGCGGCTATCCGTTCCTGGCTTGAAGCGGGCGGCAAGTGGCTTGCGCTGCATGGCACTAATTCGATTCTCGTGTTTACCGAAAGCGGCCTGGTCGATGCGCCCAACGACCGCCCGGACGTGATGGAAATGCTGGGTACTCAGTTCAAGGCGCATCCGCCAATCGGACCTTTCAGAGTCGAAGTGGTTAGCCACGATCACGAGCTTACGCGCGGTATTGCTGATTTCGACATCGTAGACGAGCTGTACCTATCGCACACGACTGCGAAGATCGACCTGCTGATGCAGACCCGTTTTGATGGCGAAGCGACCGGGTTTGTTGACGGGCAATGGCAAGATTGCGTGGTGCCAATTCTGTACACGCGCGACATCGGCGCAGGCCGGATCGTCTACAATACACTAGGCCATTGTCGGGGCCACTACGACCTTCCTGGAATGGCCGATTTTTATCCGCATCCTGAGCGTTGTGCCTGGAACTACGAGGTCTATTACGATCTCCTGCGCCGCGGCATTGTCTGGGCGATGCGAGAGGGGGACTGAACCGATGGACATGCAGTTTTCGGCCCAGGACACGGCTTTTCGCGACGAGGTACGCGCGTTTCTGGCGGAAAGCCTGCCTGATCATTTGCGTGATGGTGCCAGGCGCACGCCCGGCGTATTTGTTGAACCAGACATAGGGATCGAATGGCACAAGATCCTTTATCGAAAGGGCTGGGTCGCACCGCATTGGCCCCAGGAAGACGGCGGCACCGGCTGGACCCCAACCCAGCGCTTCATTTTTGAAAAAGAGTGCGCTCTGGCGGGTGCGCCGGCACTGTCGATCCTGGGTTTGCGGCTGGTCGGGCCAGTGATATGCCATTTTGGGACGCAGGAGCAGAAGGACCGCTTCCTTCCAGGAATTCTGGCCGGAGAAGTTTACTGGTGCCAGGGCTATTCAGAACCCGGCAGCGGTTCTGACCTAGCTTCGTTATCAACATCGGCACGCATCGAAGCCGGCGAATATGTGATCAACGGGTCCAAGATATGGACCACCCATGCGCATCACGCCGATTGGATTTTCGCGCTGGTACGCACCAATCCCGATGTCAAAAAGCAGGCAGGTATCACGTTTCTGCTGGTGCCAATGGCCCAGCCGGGGGTTGAGGTGGCGCCGATCGTTTCGATGTCGGGCGATCACGAAGTCAACCAGGTGTTCTTCAGCGATGCGCGCACCAGTCAGGCCAACCGCATTGGCGAAGAAGGACAGGGCTGGACCATTGCCAAATTCCTGCTGGAAAACGAACGCGGCGGATCGTGCTTTGCACCGCGACTCTTGCAAAGCGTTGCCGAACTTGAGGATATGGCCAGCAATCAGCCGTCTGGCGTAAACGGGGCGATTGCCAAGGATCCGCGCTTTCGCGACCGGTTGTCGCGCACGCGGCTCGAAGCGGAAGCGCTGGAGGTCACCGAACTGCGCATTCTGGCCGAACTGGCAAAAGGCCGATCGCCGGGGCCGCAAACCTCGCTTTGCAAATTGCTTGGGTCGAACATCGGTCAAGCGCTGGACGAATTGCGCCTTGAGTTGCTGGGTTATGATGCCTTGCAGCTCCCGCTGGAAAGGCCTCTTTATGGCAATGAACCACCCGAACCTGTGGGATCGGACCGGGCCCAGATTGCCATGGCGCGCTTCCTCAATAACCGCGCCGCGACAATCTTTGGCGGGTCGGACGAAACGCAGAAGAACATCATTGCCAAGGCCGTGCTGCGCCTTTGAATCGAAACGCTTGCAGCGTAACGGCACCGGCGTACTTTCCGCTACGTAAACCTTGGCTTGACCTCCGGTTTTTTGCTATCATGGGAATCGCCGAGTACAGCAGTGCCGGCCCCATGGGAGAGAGCTGTGATCGAAGAAGCTAAAGCCGGCAAGATTGTTGAATTGCGCACTCCGCATGGCCGCGAAACAACCGCACAGCTACTCGAACTGGTTACGATCCGTTGCACGGAAGACATCCATGATGCAGCGGTCGCGATGGCTCGCATCGCGCAGGAACGCGGTTTGCAGATCGCGATGTGCGATGACATTTCTTCCAAGGAACCGATGGTCGATGCCGATGGCACGATCCTCAACGCTGATATCTTCCGCTGGCTTGCTGATGGGGCGCGGTGGTGGGAGGATCATCGCCTTGCCCTGCATTCGCCGCTGCCGCGTGCCTGCCGTTATGAAAGCGAACCTTTCTGGGTCAATCAGCAAGGGTTCCACGGGCAATGGCGCAATTCCTATCTGGACGAAATCGACCTCAACGATTTTGAGCGGCGCTCGCTGTGCAAGGCGGCAATCGTGGTGCCGGTCCACCTGCCGTTCGGACAGATTTCAGCCAACAGTTTCATTAGTATGGACCGGGAACAGGAAGACCTTTCGGCAGAGTTTGCGCAGCATTCGACCTTGCTTTCCCAACTTACCCGGCGGTTTATCGCCGGTTATGTCCAGGCAAACCGCACCAAACGGCGGATCCGGTCTGACTGCGTGCTGTCGAAGCGAGAGGTGGAATGCCTGCGCTGGGCTGCAATCGGCAAGACCGACAAAGAAATCAGCATGATCCTTGATCGAAGCCATGCGACGATCCGCTACCATATCCACCGCGCCGGCGAAAAACTCAACTCCGTCAACCGCGCCCAGACCATCTTCAAGGCCGGGCAGCTGGGCTATCTGGGGGCAAGCGATTAACCCAGCTTGCGAACCGGTTCGCTGCCATCCCATGTCGCGGCAGCCTGCCTTAGCATGTTGAACAGATCGGCAGTGCCGGGCTGGGGCTGGAGCATTTCAACCACGCTGCCGGGGCCGCCGCCCGGATCGGCATAGATCACATGGCCAGAATCCCCCACCTTGCCTTCGACCAGCACTTTGGCGCCCTGCGCTTTGCAGGCGGCATAGGCATCGGCGATGTCGTCGACCAAAAGGCAGGTGTGGTGCATCCGGTCGCGCACCGCATAGGGTCCCGAATAGATCGACGGCGCATCATTTTCCGGCCGGATCAGTTCGATCTGGGTATCGCCCCAATATGCAAGGGCAAGCGTAAATATCGCTGCGGTCGGCTGGCCCATGTAGCGCATGTCCTCAAGGGCGATATTTTCCATCAGGAAGAATGGGCCGACCCCCATGACACGGGTCCAGTGATCCAGCGCCGCGTCGAAGTCTTCGGGCAGCCAGGCAAGCTGCATTACCGGCCCCAAACGCGCCAAGCCTTGCACCGCCATTCCTCTACTCCTCACAGTTACGCTAGGATGCGCTGGGGCAAACTTGTGGCATTTCAGGACAACAGCATACTGCGCAAATCGACAGTGAGGCCCGGTTTCCCATGACTGAAGTGACCAAGATCGCCCGCGAGGATCGCTGCCCGGCGATGTCTTATACCGAAATGCTGGAAGGCGATACGCGCCGGGTGCCGGACTATCTGTTCGACGAATCAATGCCCGACATGCCGACCGATCCGATCGCGATAGAGCCTTATATCAGCGAAGACTACGCGCGAATGGAACGCGAGAAGATGTGGCCAAATGTATGGCTGTTTGCTGCCCGCGAGGACGAGATGCCCGACCCCGGCGATACCGTGGTTTTCGAAATCAATGAAAAGTCGTTCCTGCTGGTGCGTCAGCGCGATGGCGCGGTGCGCGCGTTCTACAATGTGTGTCTGCATCGCGGCCGCAAGCTGCGGACAAAATCAGGCGCAACCAGTCAGCTGCGCTGCAATTTCCATGGCTTTACCTGGAACAACGACGGATCTTTGAAAGAGATTCCCTGCGCCTGGGATTTCAAGCATCTGGAAGGCAAAGATCTTAGCCTGCCCGAAGTGCGCGTGAACCTGTGGCAAGGCTTTGTCATGATTACCGAAAACAATTCAATTCCCGATTTCAAGGAATGGGTTGGCCCGGTTCTCGATCAGTACGATAACTACGACTTCACAAATCGCTATACCGGGATGTGGATCGCCAAGAAGGTGACCGCCAACTGGAAGGCGACTGCCGAAGCCTTCATGGAGGCGTGGCATTCGGTCACCACGCATCCGCAGCTGCTGCCGTTCTTGGGCGATGCGAACAGCCGTTACGATATCTACGGCGATTTCTTCAATCGCGCCATCACGCCGTCCGGCGTGCTCAGCCCGCATGTGACGGGCAAGGATCAACAGTACATCCTTGACAAGATGGCCGAGTTTTCTGGCGGCAGCGACGCCAATACCAACCGCCGTTTCAACGCCAGTTCCGATGCGGTGGAACTAAATCATGATGATCCCCTTCAAGCGCGCAAATTGCTGGCCGAAGCGAGCCGAAAGGGTTTTCAGGAACAATACGGCTATGATTATTCGGACAAGTCCGACGCCGAAATCCTCGACAATTTCACGTACAATATCTTCCCGAATTTCTCGCCGTGGATCGGTTTCCTGCCAACGCTGGTCTATCGCTGGCTTCCCGGCGACACGCCTGATTGGTGCATCATGGAGATCCGGCTGCTCATGCCCACGCCAAAGGGACAGGCAAGGCCGCGCGCAGTTGAACGGCTTTACATTCCCGATGACGAGCCGTTTGCCTGGGCAAAGAACGTGATGGGTGAGGCACTCGCCGGAGTATTCGACCAAGATCTGGCCAACCTGCCGCACGTCCAGACCGGTATGAAAGCCTCAGGCAACGGCTTGATGGAGCTGGGCAAGTACCAGGACAGCCGGGTCCGGCACTTCCAGACGACCATGGCCAAATACATGAGCGGAGAGCTGCCCGGTTAGACCGAGGGGCATAGCTGCGATGAGCATCGAAAAAGTCATCGTCTTTGGCGCTTCCGCAGACCAAGGCATTCCGCTGGTCAATGCGCTGCAACGCCGCGGATTTTCGCTCACCGCCGGGGCGAGGCGCGCTGATGCCATGGCCGGCACGCCGTTTCCTGATTTGCGTGTGGTCCACGCCGACATTACCGACAGCGACACGCTGAAGGCTGCCTTCGCGGGACAGGACGCATTGGTCATGCACTTGCCGTTCGAGTTCAATCGCGAGCGTGCGGCCAGCTTTGGCCGGGCAATAGCTGTGGGCGCGAAGGGATCGGGGTTGCGCAAAATTGTATTCAACACCAGCTGCTTCGTCGCCGACCACGATCTTGATTTGACCGCGCATGATGGCCGCCGCGATATCGAACGCGCGCTGGAAGGCACCGGCATCCCTTGCGTGTTCATCGAGCCAACCGTATTTATGGACAATATAGTTCGCGCTTGGACCAAGCCGTCGATCGTCAACAACAGCATCTTTGCCTATCCGGCAGCGCCCGATCTCAAAATCAGCTGGATCGCGCTATCCGACGTCAGTGAATATATGGCGGCCTCACTCGAGACCGATCGCGCAGATGGCCGCCACATCCCGGTCGGAGGACCCGAGGCCCTGACCGGGGACGAGGTGGCACAGCGGCTGTCAGCAGAAATCGGCAAGCCAGTTGTGTTCCGCAGCCTTGATCCCGGCGACTTTGCGGCGAGTATGAGCGAGCTTGTCACTGGGTCGCGCACCCTTACGCCAGGGACCCCGTATGAGGGCATGGCAAAGTTCTACCGCTTCTACAACACGCAGCCTCAGAGTCCGCTGCTGGTCGATCCCGGGAAGACAGCGGAGCTGATCGATGTAACACCCACACGGATGAGCGAATGGCTGAAGCGCTGGGATTGGACCAAGCCGATTTAGGCTTCGGCGGCGATTTCGGCTGTATCGAAATAGTGGATTCGCAATTCCTTGAGCAGACCATCCTCGAACCGTCCGGCTTCGTTGACCGTCTGGCTGAACGTGCGGCCCGTGCGTTTTGATGTCATCGTCAGGGTGAGCACCACCACCGCCCAGGTTTCACCACCAACGATCTCATGGATTTGTACCGATGCATCGTGCCAGGTGCCGTACATCGCCTCAGCCACTCGGCGTAGCGCTTCGCGCCCGCGCCATTCGCCGCCATAAGGTATGCCTGGGGCTTCATGGACGATGAAATCTGCCGCGCAGCGTTCAGCTACACCGTCCCAGTCGCGCGCGCCGGCCATGGCATAGATCTGCGCCAGTAGCGTTGCGGGTTTGACTGTCACTCGATCGTGCCGATCAGGTCACCAACCTGGTAGACTTCGCCCTCGCTGCCGCTGGGGTGAAAGATCCCGCTCGACTGGGCTTCAATCTCGACCGTCGTCTTGTCCGTTGCAACGGTGTAGATAATGTCGCCTTCGCTTACCGTTTCCCCATCTCCGAACATCCATTCGAGCAGCGTCACTTCAAGTGCACTCATGCCAAGTTTGGGGATGCGGATTTCTGATACCACCGCTTAACTCCTGCCCAACGCGGCCTTGATCTGTTCTATGATCTGCGCCTTTGTCGGGATCCACGCCTGTTCCAGCACAGTTGCGAAGGGTACCGGCGAAAATGTCCCACCAACCCGCCGCACCGGGCCTTTGAGGTAGTCCCAGCATTTTTCCTGGATCGTTGCCGCCAGTTCCGCTCCGGTGCCAAATGGACGGACGGCTTCATGAAGGGTCAGGGCCAATCCGGTCTTGCGGACCGAGGCGAGAACAGCGGCCTCGTCATAAGGCGCAATGGTGCGCAGATCGATTACTTCGACCGAGATACCTTCGCTTGCCAGTTCGCCAGCGACTGCCAACGCGTCAAGCACGGTCCGGCCATAGGTGATCAGTGAAATATCGCTGCCTTCGCGCGCCACTGCCGCCTTGCCCATAGGGACGCGGTAGCCCGGGCCGGGATCTTCGGATTTTAGGCCGTAACACAGGATATTCTCGATAAAGATCACCGGATCGTTGCACTCGATCGCCGAACGCATCAGCCCGCGCGCGTCGGCAGCGTTGGAAGGCGTCACCACGTGCAGCCCGGCAACGTGAGCAAACCAGGCTTCGAGCATATCGGAATGCTGCCCGCCAAAGCCCACGCCGACCCCGGTGGTGGTGCGGATAACCAGCGGCACGTTGGTCTGTCCGCCTGACATGAAGCGCAGTTTGGCGGCATGATTGACGATCTGGTCCATGCAAACGCCGACAAAGTTCATCAGCATGATTTCGGCAATCGGGCGCTGCCCGGCCAGGGCCGCGCCGACTGCCGCCCCGACGATGGCGGTTTCCGAAATCGGCGTAGCCCGCACACGGTGTTCGCCATATTTTTCGCTGAGACCCGATGTAATCTTGAACACCCCGCCACCCTGCTTGGCGGCAACGTCCTCGCCCAGGCAGAATACGCCAGGATCGTCGGCCATAGCCTCGTCAATGGCGCGGTTAAGCGCCTGCGCCAACGTGATCTCGCCCATCAGGCGGGCGCTCCTTCCAGCACATCGATCGCCAGCTCCTCGGCGCCAGGCAGATCGGCGGCCAGCGCCATGGTAACGGCATCGTCAATTTCGGCGTCGATGCCGGCGACGACGGCGTCAAGCTCCTCAGCGCTGAACTGGTGTTCGAGCATGACCTTACGCAGCTTGGGCAAAGGGTCTTCGCGCTGCATTTCAGCAAGATGTTCGGGCGGCATGTAGGAAAAATCGGCACCGAAAAAGTGTCCCATCATGCGGTAACACATCGCCTCGATGAGGGTCGGACCTTCGCCAGCCCGCGCACGATCTACTGCCTCTTGCATGGCTGGGTAAACCTGGTGGACATCGTTGCCGTCAACCAGCACGCCTCGCATGCCGTACCCAGACGCGCGGGCCGAGATCGATTCGCTTGATGTGTGATCAGCAAAGGCAGTGTGTTCGCCGTACCGGTTGTTCTGGCACAGGAAGACCACCGGCAGCTTGTAGAGCTGCGCCATGTTCATGGCTTCGTGAAAAGCGCCGATATTGGCGGCGCCGTCCCCGAAACTTACCACGGTGACCTTGCCGTCACCGTTGTTCTGGCTCGCCATGGCGAGGCCGTTGGCGATCGGCAGGCCCGATCCGACTACCCCGGTCGTCACCATTATCCCCTTGGCAGGATAGGTGATGTGCATTGTCCCGCCTTTTCCCTTGCAGGTGCCGGTGACCTTCCCCAGGCATTCGGCCCACCATAGCTCGGCGGGAATGCCCTTGGCGGTTTGCTCGCCCTGTCCGCGATAGGTGCAAACCACGTAATCGTCGTCGGTCAGCGCCGCCATCGCCGCGGCAGAAACCAGTTCCTGCCCGCGAACGCAGTAATACATCACCGCGACCTTGCCCTGCATCAAAAGTGAGCGGAACTTTTCGTCTGTGCGGTTTACCTTCATCGTACGTGTGTAGATGTCGAGCAGCCTGGCGCGATCTATCGTGCTCATCCCTTTCAGGGCCTAGAACTGGACGCGCTGGGTAAAGCCGCCGTCGACCACTACGTTCGCTCCTGTCATGTAGGGACAGGCCGGGCTGGCGACGAAGACGATCGCATTGGCAACTTCCTGCGGGTTGCCGAAACGTCCCATCGGCATCTTTGCCAATGTACCATCATAGAGCGCAGGGACATGCTGCTTGATCATTTCCCAGTTGCCGCCTTCATAATAGATCGCGCCTGGCGAGACCGTGTTTACGCGGATGCCTTTGCCGGCAAACGCCTGGCTGAGCTGCGAGCCATGAGTAATCAGTGCGGCTTTAAGCGCGTTAAAGGCCTGCGGGGCGACGAAGGTTTCTAACGCGGCGGTAGATGACAGGAACACGATTGAGCCGCAGTCCGACTTTTCCAGGAAGGGCGTCAGCGCCTCAACCCCGTTGACTGCGCCCATGATATCCATGTCCAGCCCTTGCTGCCAATCACCCGTACCGCCTGTGCCGGACGAGCTGGCGGTGTGGACGAAAATGTCGCACCCTCCCAACGTCTCGGCTGCCTTGATGAGCCACGCCTTGTAGGCGTCGGCTCCGGTGGCCATATCGAACACCTCGGCATGAACCTTGCCCGGTCCAGCCGCGTCAATCTCTGCCTTGGCCGCCTCAATCTTGTCGGTCTTGCGGCTAAAGAAGGCAACGTCGGCGCCTTCGGCAGCGAACAGCTTGAGCGAGGCCAGGCCAAGCCCGTGCGCGCCGCCGTTCATGATGACTTTCTTGCCAGCCAGACCCAGATCCATGTGTCGCTCCTCTTGTGCCCGAATAAGATACTTTGCCCGGTCTATGCGCCCAAGAGCAACGCGTTAATCCGCAAATGTGTCAGGTTGGCTGCGCGGCCCTGCCGATCTGCCGTGCGGTCCATGCAAAGATCGCCATGGCGACAAGTGCCGCCAGTGCTGCGACCCAGAATACGGCAAGACCAAGAGCCTTGACGCCGTGCCCGGCTGCCAGCCGGTCGCTTATCCAGCCTATCACGCCTAACCCGAACGCCTGACCAATCAGATTGTTGAAGAACAGCGCAAAGGCCACCGCAAAGCCGCGCTGCGCGGGTTCTACGGCAGTCTGGATGCCGGACAGGATCGGCGCCTGGCTTGACACGAAGACGCCGTACGAGAGCGAAAACAGGATGAGGAACAGGGGCAGGGTGGCTGATTGGAAACTCATCCACAACGGCGCGATGCACATCACGCTGACGAGGCCCGGATACCAGGCGCGCCAGCGCTCGTCCCGGCGGGTCAGCCAGTCGGTAATATAGCCGCCAAGGATCGGGCCGGGGAGGCCGCCAACCATGAAAGCCAAACCAAGATAGATGGCAACATCTCCGGTCGAAACGCCAAACTGCCGGATCAGAACCGGCGCCATCCAGAAAGCCATGCCATAGCCGATCATTATCTGTACGGCATAACCTGCGGCGATCCCCAGGTAGACCTTGTTGCCAAGGAGCAAGCGCAGGGTTTGGCGCAGAGGCAGCTGTGCCGCGTTTACGTCGGGCGGCGCAAACCGGCCGCGTTTCGGTTCACGGATCGTCGCGTAGATCAGTACGCCTACCAGCAGCCCTGGCAGACCCATCAACACGAAAGCCCAGCGCCAGCCAAGCGCCTGTTCCAGCAGGCCGCCCGCCATAAGGCCGGTAACCGTGCCCATCGTCGATCCTACCGTCAGGAAACCCATGGCCCGGGCCAGCTCCTCGCGCCGGAAATAATCCGCGATCAGGGATTGCGACGCAGGGCCGCTGCAGCCTTCGCCTACGCCGACCCCGGTACGGGCCAGGAACAAGGTCCAGAAACCGGTAGCTGCGCCGCACAACGCGGTCATCAAACTCCACAAGCCGATGGCCGCGGCGACAATGCTCTTGCGAACAGAACGGTCGGCAAGTCGGGCAGCGGGGAAGCCCGCAATGATATACGTTGCGGTGAAAGCCACCCCTCCCAGCAGGCCAAGCTGGGTATCGCTGAACGCAAACTCGGCCTTGATGTCCTGAATCAGGATGGAGAACACCAGCCGGTCAGCGACGCTGAGCAGCAGCGTAAGGGTCAGGACCGCCAGAACATAATATCTGTAACGCGGATTTTCGCTCACCGCTCGGGCCGGGCAAACAATCCGTTGTCGACCGGAAACTCTACCCCGGTCAGAAAGCGTGCCTCATCCGAGGCCAGAAACAGCACCGCATTGGCCACGTCTTTCGGCGCACCAAGGGATTCCTTGGGCAGGATTCCGTCCGGAATGTCCATCAGGGCCTCACCCGCGCGTCCCGATATGTCGCGAACCATCGGCGTTTCGATCCCGCCGGGCATCAGCACGTTGCAGCGCACCGGATAGCCCATGTCCTGACAATGCATCGCAATCGACTTTGTCATCGAACGGATTGCACCCTTGGCCGCAGTGTATGCGATAATTGTACCGTATCCCATCAGCGAAGCCGTCGAGGACATGTTGATGATTGCACCGGCCTTTGATTCCCTCAGCAGCGCCAGCCCATGCTTGCAGCCGAAAAAAGTGCCTTCGACATGGATCGCCATTTGCAGGCGAAAGTTTTCGGTTGAGCAATCTTCGATACTTTCGAAAATAACGTTGCCCGCGTTGTTGACCAGAATGTCGAGCCGGCCATGTCGCTGGCGGACATGCTCGAAAACTTCAAGCCAGCGTTCTTCAAGTCGTACATCATGATGAAGCGCCTCACCGCCGATTTCCTCGGCAACCGCCTGCGCCCCTGCCAGATCAATGTCGGTCACGAATACTTTGGCGCCCTCTTCGGCCAGGCGCAAGCAATCGGCTTTGCCCAGACCCATCGCCCCGCCGGTTACCAGCGCGATCTTGCCTTCGACCCGTCCTGTCACGGCCAATCCCTTCTAATCCACCAAAGTCAGCACCTTGGTAAGCGACGGTGCGGGCGTTCCATACTGGCTAAAGCGCGAGGCCTTCCTGTCATTTTTGCCACGCGCGGCCTAGTATTTCTGCTCCTAGCCTGTGTCCCCGAGGAGCAGGATTATGGACCAGGCCGAAGTCGACCTGTTGAAGCGGATGATGGAGTGGGAGGGGCAGCGCTCAGAGCCGCCTGAAGGTTTCCCCGCGCTGCCCGACATGCCAGCAGCGCGCTACACCAGCGCCGAATATTTCGCGTTGGAGCAAGAGCACATCTTTGGCAAAAGCTGGCTATTCGCCGGGCACATTGATGAGGTTCCGGAGCCTGGTTGCTACATGCGCTGGGACAATGCCGGGCAGCCGCTGGTGATCGTTCATGGCAGCGACGGAGTGGTTCGCGCCTTCTACAATACCTGCCGTCATCGCGGTGCCCCGGTAGTAACTGATCAGCGCGGCAAGAGCATGCGGCTGGTTTGCAGCTATCATAACTGGACCTACAAGACTGATGGCACTCTTGTTGGCATCCCTGAACGGCGCGACTTTGCAAATCTCGATTTGGCGTGCCGCAGCCTGATCAGCGTTCGCTGCGAGCGCTTCGGCAACTGCATCTTCGTCAACCTGGACGATCATGCGATGCCGCTGCTCGACTGGCTGGGGCCGCTTGCTGCGGAATGGGCCGAGTTCGGTTTCGACCGGGTAAGGTTGGGAGCGCGGCACAGTTTTGAACTGAATTGCAACTGGAAGGTTGCGATGGAGGCCAACATGGAGGTCTACCATGTGCCGTTTATCCATCCGACCACTGTGGCACCGCTGGTTGATGCCAAGCGCAACTTCAACAGCTTTTATCCCAACGGCCACGCCAGAATGCTCGCCCCGCCGCCAGCGCAAACCGATCGCGCCCACGTTCGCGCTATCGACAGCCCGCCCGAATGGAAACAGATCGAGACTGTAGGAGAACTGGGGCGAACTTGTACCCAAAGCTATACTCTGTTTCCCAACTGGGTATCGCCGCTGTCGAACTATTTCGTACCGCCGCTCGTGTTCTGGCCGACTTCGCTTGGTACTACCCGGCTCGAATTGGTGACCATGGCGCTCGACTGGGGCGAGGGTCCTGCGCCTGATCTGTGGACCGTGCCTGATCCCGCTGCTTCACACGGCCGGGCGATGAGTCCGATCATCCTTGAGGACACACAATTTGGCGAAGCAATCCAGCGCTCAATGGAAAGCCGCGCCTTTCGCAGTGTGCCGTTGAGTTACCAGGAAGCGCGCATCTATTATTTCCATCAGCAGTGCGATGCAATGATCGGTGCGAACCGCGTGCCGCCTGAACTGCGGGTCGATCCTGTGATCGACGCGCGCTGGGCCGGACCAGACGATCCGCGCTTTAGGCTTGTATGACTGCAATCGATGCGTGCCTGTATTACGTTACGGAATACGGTTCAAATAGGGCCCTATCGGTTTTGCTAAATGTGTGCAGGCAGCACTGGACGTAGACAGACGAGGCCGGAATATCGGTGGTCGTACGATCCGGCGCACACGAAGCTAAAGCTTAATGCGACCCAGTGGGGAGGATGACTATGAGAGGTTCCGCGTTCGAAGCCCGTATGTCGAAAAAGGCCAGCAGGTGGTTGTTAGGGACTGTTTCCAGCCTTGCCGTGCTGTCCATTCCGCAGGCCGCTTTGGCGCAGGCTGCACCCACTGACGAAGTTGACCCAAGCCAGATCATCGTCACCGCCCGCAAGCAGAATGAAAGTCTGCAGGAAGTGCCGGTCACTATCACCAGCGTAGGTGCGGACGTGATCGACAAGTACAGCGTTAGCGATGTGGCTTCGGTGGTCAACCGGGTGCCCACACTCAAAGTGCAGGTTGGCGGTTCAGGTTCGGGCGGGCAGATCAACCTTCGCGGTGTTGGTTCCTCGGCCATTTCCGCAGCATTCGATTCCGCCGTCGCACTCGATTATGATGGCGTACAGGTCTCTACCATGCGTCTCGTGCAGGCAGCTTTTGTCGACACCGCACAGATCGACGTTCTCAAGGGACCGCAATCGCTGTTCTTCGGCAAGAGCGCCTCAGCAGGGGTGCTGTCGATCAGATCGAAAGATCCGACCAAGGCCTGGGAAATAGGCGCTCGTGCGTCTTATGAATTCGAAGAGCGCGGTTGGCTCGTCGGAGGATATGTTTCCGGTCCGTTGACGGAGAATCTTGGCGTTCGTTTGTCTGGCGAGTACAATGACATAGACCGGTATCTTGAGCTGCAGGCCGGAACCCCCGCAGTCAACCAGAAGCGCGGGCTGCGCAATTCGCTTGCGCGCATGACCCTCGCCTGGAACCCAGTACCCGGTTTCGATGCCAATCTGAAAGTGCAGTACACCCACAACACAAACGATGGCGCGATCGGCCATTCCGACATTTATTGCGGAGTGAATGGCGTTGCCGATCCGATTGTCCTGCTTTCAGGCGGACTTTCGGTCCCGGCTGGCTATAACTGCAACTATCAGGACTCGCGGTACTTTCTTCCGGATACCGCTCCCGCGCTTGCTGTTTCTGTTCCTACCGCTACCGGTCCGACAAAGGCTCTTGGCTTTAAAGGTGTACCGTTCGGCGTGACCGACCTGTGGTTTGGTCGGCTCAAACTGGATTTCGGCTTCTCTGACCATCTTACGCTGTCTTCGGTTACAGGTTACGTCAATCTGGATGCTACCGACCTCGACAACTACAGCTACGGCGGTGCATTCGGGACGGTGCCATTTGGCGTCGGCACAAGCGACCCGCGCAATGCCCTCGAACAATTCTCGCAAGAGCTTCGCCTGACCTCAAAGCTGGACGGTCCAATCAATTTCATGGTTGGCGGATACTACGAATGGCGGAAGTTCATTTTTGATACGGCTCAGAATGGGATCAATATCTCGCTGGTCGCGCCTGATCCGATCACTGGCTTCACTTTCGATTGGGACAAGGTTCACACCACCAAGACTGAAGCCAAATCGCTGTTTGCCAGCACGATCATCGATATAACCGATCAGCTCGAACTATCGGGCGGCGTGCGCTACACGAAGGAAGACAAGACCCAGTGGATCGACGTGCCATATGTGCACGCATTTCTCGTCGGCACCGGGCTCTTCATCCCCAGCGGATACAAGTCTGGTGCAATTCCATTCAGCGACAGCAACTGGTCACCAGAGGCGACAATCAAGTACAAAATATCGCCTGACGTCAATGTCTTCGCGTCTTACAAGACCGGGTTCAAATCAGGCGGTATCGACAATTCCGCACTGCCGTCAAACAGCCTGAGCCAGGCGGCGCTGTCCGGAGATTTCAGTTCTCTGATCTTCAAGTCCGAATCGACCAAGGGCGGCGAGGTTGGCATCAAATCGCAGTTCAACAACCGTACGCTCACCCTGAATGCGACCGCTTACTGGTACAAATTCAAGGATCTGCAAGTCCAGGTGTTCGACGCAGTCAATGTTCAGTTCAAGACGCTGAACGCTGGCGACGTCACAACCAAGGGCGTCGATCTTGAGATGGGTTGGCGCACGCCGGTGGAAGGGCTGACATTGTCGGGGAACCTCTCTTACCTCGATGCCAAGTTCAGCAGCAGCTACATCACGTTCAAAGGTCAACAGCTGCAAGGACGCGATACGTCGAATGCGCCGCGCCTGTCAGGCAACCTTGCGTTTGACTGGAAGGTGCCTTTGGGAACCTCGCTGGAGTTTAACCTAGGCGGCAATGCCACCTATTCGGACAAGTATTTCACAACGCAAACCAGCTTGTCCGACTTCGTCCAGCCATCATATTGGGCGTTTGATGCGTCGGCTTCGATCGGTCATCCTGACGGCCTGTGGAAGCTGGCACTGATTGCCAACAATATAACCGACAAAATCTGGGCGACGACAACCGGTGACCGGCCGTTCCTGCCGGCTGGCGGCGATGACATCATCATCAACCAGAACCGCGGGCGTCAGGTCTTTATCCAGGGGTCGGTCAAGTTCTAGATCGTCAGATCGCACAACAGGAAAGCCCGCGAACTTTATGTTCGCGGGCTTTTTTCTGACCGGCGGCGTTCGGCGGCGGCGGGATGGCCGCCAGCCCAATTCTAGCTGAACAGGCTTTCAGGATATTCGATCAGAGATTTAAGCGTTGCCAGGAACTTAGCACCTTCTGCGCCATCGATGGCGCGATGATCAACCGACAGGCTTAGCGCAATCCTGGTGGCAAAGGCCAAGTCGCCGTCGGCAGTTTCCACCGCCTCGCGCCGCGCCCTACCGACCGCAAGAATTGCACCTTGCGGCGGGTTAATCACTGCGTCGAAATCATCAATGCCGAACATGCCAAGATTGGAAACCGTGAAGGTTCCGCCATCCAGGTCGGCATATGCCAGCTTACCCGTCTTTGCCTTGTCGATCAGTGCAGCCGAAGCGGCTGCGATTTGGCTGATCGACATCGCGTCGGCCTGGCGGATTATTGGCGTTACCAGACCTTTGGGCGAAGCGACCGCGATGGCCACGTCGGCGTGGGCGAAACGGTGGACCGCGACATCATGGACCTGCACATTGACCCCCGGATGCAGCGCCAGCGCCCTGGCCACCGCCATCACGACATAGTCGTTGAGGCTGGCCTTGATCGCCAGGACCATGTTGGCGGCTTTGCGCAGCGCAAGCAGGGCATCGGCATCGGCCGAGATCCGCAGATAGAAGTGCGGAATGTCACGTTTTGCGGCGGTCAACCGCCGGGCAATTACGGTGCGGATCTTGTCAAACGGCTCGATCGCCGGTGCGTTGTCTTCGGCTGCAAAGACCGTTGCTGCTGCTGGCGCGACAGAACCGCTTGCCGTCAGTACGTCATGCTTGGATATCCGTCCGCGCGGTCCCGTTCCGACAAGGTCGGCCAGCTTGACCCCGTGGATGGCAGCAAGACGGCGCGCTAGCGGCGAGGCAAAGACCTTCAGATCGCTGGGCGGCGTTTCAAGCGGCCCGCGCCAAGTCTTAGCGACCTGCGGTTGCAAGTGCTGGTAGACGTCCTGATAAGTGATCCGGCCGCCGCGTCCCGAACCTTCGATCATTGCCAGGTCGACTGCCTCGCGCTCGGCCAGGTCCAGTGCCTTGGGGCTGATCGGTCGGTTGGTGTCGATCTTGCCCGGCTTTTTCGGCGCGGGCTTATTCGCACCTGGATCGGCCGCTACAGGTGTATCGCTGATGCCGCCGTCCGACGGCACGTAGTCTGCAACGAAGGCGTCAATCTCTTCGGCGGATGCTTTATCTTCACCGACGACCGCCAACAGCGCTCCGACGGGCAGCGCCTCACTGCCAGCCGGGCTGACGATCCGCAGGATAATTTCGCTTCCTTCCGCCTCAACTTCATTGGTGATCTTGGCGGTTTCGATAAGGCAGATCACGTCGCCCCGGCTCACGCGATCGCCATCGGTCACCATCCATTCGGCAACAGTGCCTTCCGTCATCTCGATACCCCACTTGGGCATGCAGAACGGGCGGAGCTTGGTCATCAGATGCTCCTTAACGCCAGGCCAAGGCCTTGCGGGCCGCCGCCTCAATCTTGTCGGCCGAAGGCAGATATTCACGCTCGAGCTCGGCCGCAAAGGGTACGGGCGAGTGCGGGGCACAGACCATTTCGACGGGTGCCTTCAGACTGGCAAAAGCCTTCTGCGCGGCAAGTGCAGCTATGTCGGTGGCCAAGCTGCAGCGCTGCGGCGCTTCGTCGACCACGACTAATCGACCGGTTACTTCGATGGAATCGAGCACAGCCTCTTCGTCAAGCGGACTGGTTGTGCGCAGGTCGATCACATCGCAGCCAATGCCGTCCTTCGCCAAAGTGTCCGCCGCGACCTCGCACCGGCCGACCATCAGTCCGGTGGCAACCAGGGTCAGATCCTGTCCGGCTCGGGCCAGGCGGGCATGACCAAAGGGGATGGTATAATCTCCGTCCGGCACTTCGCCGGTTACGCCATACAGCGCTTTATGTTCTAGAAAGATCACCGGATCGTCGCCGCGCAGCGCCTCGCGCAGCAAGCCGCGCACGTCTTCGGGTGTGGAAGGCATCACCACCTTCAGGCCGGGCATCGCGGTAAGGAACTGATGAACCGACTGGCTGTGCTGGGCCGCGGCGTTGAAGCCCGCGCCATAGGCCATGCGGATGATTGCCGGGCAGGTCGATTTGCCGCCGAACATGTAGCGGAACTTGGCGATCTGGTTCCAGATCTGATCAAGCGAAACTCCGATGAAATCGGCAAACATCAATTCGGCCACGGGCTTCTTGCCCGCCAGCGCCAGCCCACCTGCCGCGCCGACGATGGCGCTTTCCGAAATCGGAGTGTCGATAACCCGATCGGGACCGAACCGGTCGTAAAAACCGGTCGACGTCGACCAGATCCCGCCGATCGCTTCGGGTCCGCCAGCCGTGCCCATACCGCCAACCACGTCTTCACCCAGGACCACCACCCGGTCGTCCTGCTCCATTGCTTCGAAAATCGTCGAGCGGACTGCATCGCGGTACATCATCTGGGCCATCGCGCTGTCTCCGCTCAGTAGGTTACGTAAACGTCGGTAAGGACGTCGGCGGCGGTGGGGCGTTCGGCTGCCTTGGCGGCAGCAACGGCCGCCTCGATCTGGTCGAGGACGGCTGCGTCGATTTCATCAAGATCGCTGTCCGTAAGCAATTTGGCGCTGACCACGTTTTTGCGAAAGTTCTTCAGGCAGTCGCGCGTGGCGCGGATCCGGTCAAGCTCGCCTTCGCCCCGGTAACGCTGCGGATCGCCTTCGAAATGGCCGAAGAAACGTTCGGTATCGAATTCGACCGCGGCTGGTCCGTTGCCCGCGCGGACGTAATCGAGCAATTCGCGCATCGTATCGTGAACCGCGAAGAAATCCGTCCCGTCGGCGCGCCAGACCTGCATGCCAAACGCTTCAGCGCGGCTGGCGATGTCTTTCTGGGTGCCGACCGCGTAATCGAACCCGGTGTGTTCGGAATAGTGATTGTTTTCAAACACGAAAACGCAAGGGGCCTTGGTGACCACCGCCAGGTTCATCGCTTCAAACGTGGTGCCCTGGTTGCAGGCGCCGTCGCCTGAAAAGGTGATCGCGACCTTGCCCTTGCCGTCAAGCTTGGCGGCCAGCGCTGCACCAACAGCAATCGGCGCGCCGGCGCCGACAATCCCGTTTGCGCCCAGCATGCCTACATCGGTATCGGCAATGTGCATCGAACCGCCCTTGCCTTTGCACAATCCTTCGCGGCTGCCCCAGATTTCCTTCATCATGCCTTCAACGTCGCAACCCTTGGCCAGGCAGTGGCCATGTCCGCGATGCGTGGAAACGATCTTGTCCTCTACATCCAGATGTTCGCACACCCCCACGGCGACCGCTTCCTGACCGCAGTACAGGTGGGTAAAACCGGCAATCGCGCCGGTGGCGATATCGACGTGGAGCCGTTCCTCGAACTCGCGGATCACTTTCATCCGGCGATAGGCTTGCAGCATCTGTTCACGGCTGAGTTGCATGTTCGGTTCTCGCTAGGCTTTCCGCACTTGGTAATAGGCCCGGCTGCGCCAGAAATCCCGCGCAATACCGGTCTTGCTTGTCATGAGATGTCGGCAGGGACATTCCCATTCGTCAAAATGCTAGGATACTCTTTGCCGCCCGTTTTGCAGCGATGGAACCCAGCCTTTTGCTGCGCGTTGCGAAAGTTTCGCATCGCAAGAGATGACGGCGCGTCTGGCGGCCGCTAGGGGGATGGTATGCAGGCCGAACAGTTTGACGACCGATCATCAGCTCCGTCGGTCTGGCGCTTTGCCAAGGCAAACCGCGCACATGTGGTAATCGATGCGGCCGACTATTTTCGCCTGATGCAGGACGCTATGCTGGCGGCCCGCCAGCGCATTCACTTGATCGGATGGGATTTCGATACCCGTGCCCGCCTGGGACCGGGCCGCCGGTGGTGGAATGGTCCCAGCCGCAAACGGCATCCTGCACGCCTTGGGGCGTTCATCGTCTGGCTGTGCCGACGCAGGCCCGGCGTGCAGGTCCGCGTCCTTAAATGGAACTTCGGTGCGCTGAAGTTTCTGATCCGCGGGTCGATGATCCTTGACCTGGCCCGCTGGTTCATCACCCCGCAGATCGATTTTAAATTTGATAGTGCCCATCCGCTGGGCTGCAGTCATCATCAGAAGATCGTGACGATCGACGATTGTTTTGCCGTCTGTGGCGGTATCGATATGACATCGGACCGTTGGGATACACCCGAACATCTGGAGCATGATCCGCGCCGTCGCCGTCCTGATGGCCGCAAGCTATACGGGCCGTGGCACGATCTGACGATGATGGTGGAAGGGCCTGCTGCCGGGGCGATTTCGGCATTGGGGCGTGATCGCTGGAAGGTTGCGGGCGGCGCTCCGCTGGAACCATGCCAGGCCCAGGAAGGAACCGCGTGGCCAAAAACGCTTGAGGCAGAGTTCACAGATGTCGAAATCGGCATCGCCAGAACCCGCGCCAGATATCGCGACACCGAAGAAATACGGGAAATTGAGAACCTGTTTGTCGAACATATCGGCAGGGCCAAACGGTTCATCTATGCCGAAAGCCAGTACTTTGCATCGCGCGTCATTGCAGAGGCGATCGCCGCAAAAATGGCGCAGCCCGATCCTCCCGAAATCGTAATCATCAACCCTGAAACGGCTGACGGCTGGCTGGAACAAAAGGCAATGGACGGCGCGCGGGTACAGCTGTGCCGTGCCATCGGTGCGCGCGATTCCGGTAACCGGTTCCGCATCTATATACCCTACAATGCCGCCGGCACCGCGATCTATGTCCATTCAAAGATGATGATTGTTGATGATGCGATTATCCGGATCGGCTCGGCCAACATGAACAACCGCTCGCTGGGGCTGGACAGCGAATGCGACGTGTTCATTGATACGGCGCGGCCGGGCAACGACCATGTCGTGCCCGTGATCCGCAGCCTGCGAGTGAGGCTGCTGGCAGAACATACCGGGCTTTCGGTCGAACAGGTGGAAGCGGCGCTTGACAGTCACGGATCGATGCACCGCCTGATTGAAGATGCACCAAAGGACGGCAAGCGGTTGGAACCGTTTGTGCTACAGGCGCTGACCGAGGCGGAGCAGGCCGTTGCCGATAACGCGCTGCTTGATCCCGAGCGGCCCGAAGAAATGTTTGAACCGATTCACAAGCGCCGCGGGCTGTTTCGTCGCGGTAGCTGGCTGCGTCGGCCCCGATCAGGAGCGTCTGAATGATAAGCTGCGACAACGATCACGGTGATGCCGGCCCGATGGCCAAGCTGCCGGTCCCTGA
>NZ_JAHEBV010000060.1 GCF_024642085.1 Novosphingobium sp.
CGGCTCGGAATGATTAAACGCCTGCGCCAGCCCGGCGCCGGACTGGGCAATCAGTTTACCGAAGCGCTGGCTGAACTTGGAACCACTTTGCGGGATGATCCGGCGTTGCAGGCGCAGATCAACCGCTTTGCCCGGCGGACCTTGGTCGGCGTGGCGACCCGCTACGGCGATCAAATCGTCCGGCTGGTGTCCGAAACCGTCCGGCGCTGGGATGCGCAAACCGTCACCGACCGGATCGAAGGGGCCGTCGGCCGCGACCTGCAGTTCATCCGCATTAACGGCACCCTGGTCGGCGGGCTGGTGGGCGTGGCGATCCATGTCATTGATCAGCTGCTGTGATCGCCGCGCCGCGGTTGCAGATCGAGCGCTGTGAACTGTCGCCGCCGCGCGCAGGTGATTACCGAAGTGTCCACGCCATGCCCAATGATGCGCAAACAGCGCATATTTTTGGGCGCTGTACGGCTGTGGCGCTTTCATGCTGCGTGAACATGGTCACGGGCGTGTGGCCGGTTCCTGCGGCATATTCCGCCGCCGTGACCGCTTCGGCGCCGATAGGGAATAGACGATGCGGCTGAAGCCGGCTGGATCGTCCACTGCGACCTGTGCGGCCAGCGCGTCGCAACCGAAATAATGCGCGCCTAGCTGGCGTGGTTCGACGCCGAACACGGCGGCCAAGGCGTGGTCCGCATGATCGATCGGGGCAATGACACCTCGGTGCTGGTGGCGGAGGGGCAGGGGTGCACGGCCTGCGGAAGCAACGCACCAGATGAAAGTTGCAGGCTGGACCTTTTTTCAGATTTGCCTCTGACCTAAGGGATTTGAAAGCGGGCCGCTGATTGAAAGAATCCGGGTACGGCTTGTCCCGATACAGTTTCCGCCGAACCCAAACTAGCGGTGAAGTAGTGTCGCCCGCTGACTGACATAGACCAGCGCGCAAGGATTTCTGATTGATCCGCGCTCACTCTTGCGCAGGGGAGTCTGATGCGGGCGCCAGCACAGGGTCGCTAGTAATTGCACTTTGCGGCGGTGTTTCTTCGCGCTCGATCGCCCACATGGGGTGGGCCTGCCGCGTTGCCGCGATTGCCGCAATCAACAGGGCCCGGCGTTCCGCGTCGGCTTCATCGGGCATGCGAATGACAATTTTGCGCAGCTGCGGGTCAAGCACCACCCGCTCGCGCGAAATCACCGTACCTACGCCCAGCGATCCGAGCACGGCAAGATTTTCGGCTTGCCCGGCTTCCAGCGCGCCGACCCGTTCGGTCAGGCGGCGCTGCGCATCGATCGCGGCGCTGCCCTCCTGACGAATCTGGACGAGATTGGCGCTGGTCGGCCGGTCCATGCGGCGCGAAACTTCAGCACTTAGCCAGCTGTTGAGCTGGGCGTCGAAGCGGGCGACGAGCAGTACGCCGTCTGCACTCACCTTGCCATCGGCGAGGCTGACGTCGAGAGTGTCGATCCGGCCAGTGTTCCCCAGGCGATCAGACAGCGCCTTTTGCACCACCTGACGTGCCGCGGCCTGCCGCGCCAGCCGGTTGAGCGAGAGCGCAAGAGGCACCGACAGCATTCCCAACACCGCGAACAGCGCTACTGCCTGCATGGCCGTATGCTGCGGGGTCAATGATGGCCCAAATCGGTTCAGACGGGCCACCACGGTCGCTGCAAAGGCGATGGCCAGGGTGTTGGTCAGGAACAATAAGGACGCCCCAAGGGCAAAGTCGGGCCGGGACGTTACCAGGCCAAAGGCGATGGTTGACAGAGGCGGGACCAGCGCGGTGGCGATGGCCACACCCACCATAGTGCCCGATAATCGGCGCATTACTGCATAAACACCGGCGATTCCTCCGACCACTGCTATCGCCAGATCAAGCAAGGTCGGTTCAGTACGCGCGCGCAGTTCATCCGTTACGTCGCGCATTGGCGATAGCCAGATCAGCGCCGCAGCAACAAGGATCGCCAGGCCGGTGCCGGCCGCCAGTGTTAACAAAGAGCGTTTGACCAGTGCCGAATCGATCGTTGCGACGGCAAAGCCCAGACCGATGATCGGACCCATCAGCGGGGAAATAAGCATGGCGCCGATTACGACGGCCGTGGAACCCTGAAGCAAGCCCAGTGTGGCCACCGCAGAAGACAAAGTCATCAGCAGCAGGAAGTTGCCATCAAGCCGCGCGTCGCGCGCGACCCTGGCCAACACTATTGCGCGGCGTGTACCGATAGGAGCACGATCTTGCTCTGCCGGGCTATCAGGCGGAGCAGATCGAGCGAAGGGGTTGGGTTCCACCTCCCCTGCGGCTTACAGCTTGCCGGTCAGTTCCGGAACCAGGGTGAACAAGTCACCCACCAGTCCGATGTCGGCAACCTGGAAGATCGGGGCATCCTCGTCCTTGTTGATGGCGATGATGGTCTTGCTATCCTTCATCCCCGCCAGGTGCTGGATCGCGCCAGAAATGCCGACGGCGATGTAGACTTGCGGTGCCACGATCTTGCCGGTCTGGCCGACCTGATAATCGTTGGGGACATAGCCTGCGTCGACCGCAGCACGGCTGGCGCCAACGGCCGCACCCAGCTTGTCAGCCAGCGGAATGATCATCTGCTGGAAGGTATCGGCATCCTTCAGCGCGCGTCCGCCCGAGACGATGATCTTGGCGCTGGTCAGTTCGGGACGCTCGCTTTTGGCGATTTCAGACCCGACGAAGCTGCTGGTCCCGGCATTGCCCGGACCCGATACAGCTTCTACCGTGCCTGAACCGCCAGCGGGTTCCGCCTTGGCAAATGCGGTGCCGCGCACGGTGATGACCAGCTTGGCATCGCTCGATTCGACTGTCGCGATGGCGTTGCCGGCATAGATCGGGCGAGTGAAGGTCTTGGGTCCTTCGACCGAAAGGATGTCGGAAATCTGCATCACATCAAGCAGGGCGGCAACGCGAGGCGCAAGGTTCTTGCCGGTGGTCGTGGCGGGGGCCAGGAACGCATCGTGATGGCCCATCAGGTCCGCGATCAGCGGCGCCACGTTTTCAGCCAATGCGTTGGCATAGGCGGCATCGTCAGCCAGGTGGACTTTGCCGACACCGGCAATCCTGGCCGCTTCATCGGCGACAGCCTTGCAACCTGATCCGGCGACCAGCAGGTGGACTTCGCCAAGCTGCGCTGCGGCAGTGACCACGGCGAGGGTGGCATCCTTGACGGCGGTGTTGTCATGTTCGACCCAGACGAGAGTTTTCATCTCAGGCTACTCCCATCTCTTTTAGCTTGGCGACCAGCGCATCGACATCGGCAACCTTGATTCCGGCGCTGCGCACCGGCGGTTCGGTGACCTTTAGCGTCTTGAGGCGCGGGGCGATGTCAACGCCGTAATCCGCCGGGGCCTTGGCGGCGAGCGGCTTGGACTTGGCCTTCATGATGTTGGGCAGGCTGGCATAGCGCGGCTCGTTCAGGCGAAGGTCGGTAGTGACAACTGCGGGCAGCGCCAGCTTGACCGTTTCCAGCCCGCCATCGATTTCCCGCTTCACCACGACAGAATCGCCCTCGACGCTGACTTCATTGGCGAAAGTGCCCTGGGGACGGCCCATCAGCGCAGCTACCATCTGGCCGACCTGGTTCGAATCGTCGTCGATCGCCTGCTTGCCGGTGATGATCAGGCTGGCGCCTTCTTCCTCGGCCACGCCCTTGACGATTTTTGCCACAGCCAGCGGTTCAACCTCGACCCCGTCGTCAACCTGGACCAGCACGGCGCGGTCAGCGCCCATGGCCAGCGCGGTGCGCAGCGTTTCCTGGGCCTTGGCCGGACCAACCGACAGCGCAATAATTTCGCTGACCACGCCTTTTTCCTTGAGGCGGATAGCTTCTTCGACCGCTATTTCGTCGAACGGGTTCATGCTCATCTTGACGTTGGCAAGATCGACGCCGGTGCCGTCAGCCTTGACTCGCGGCTTCACGTTATAGTCGATCACGCGCTTTACGCAGACCAGGGCTTTCATGTGGTTCAAGCCTTTCCCAGAAAATTGACGCATCAGCGCCTAGTTTACGTTTACGGAAACGTCAATC
>NZ_JAHEBV010000017.1 GCF_024642085.1 Novosphingobium sp.
GCTACGCCGGCAAGCTCGTCTACGAGGTCCTCCCCACGGGCTATGTCCAGACCCTGGGCATGGCCGGCTACGCCATCACCGGCACCTCGGGCACCGACCAGACCGGGCTCGACTTCGCCAATTTCCTGCCAGATCCTGAAATCAATCTGACAAAGTTCGTGTTGACCGACGTTTCGGGGGTCTATGTGGATGCCAACGATCCGGATGGCCCGCAGGCCAGCACCAGCACCACTGTCTATTTCAAGGTCAGCCTTGAAAACACCGGCAATACGGCACTGACCGCAATTCACCTGACCGACAGCGTGATCCACACCGTAAACGGGGTTGTCAGTGCGCCTCAGGTCATCGACTACAATGATCCGGCCTTCAACGCGTGGGTCGATCTGGATGGTGATACCATGCAGGATGTCGGGGAAGAGTGGACGACGCTGGATGCAAATCACGATGGTACGCTCGACACGGTCACGCTGGCGGTCGGCAGTTCGCTGAACGTCTATTATTCGCTCAACTCGCTGCTTGGCCAGCACGAAAACACGGCTGTCGTGACCGCGACGGCAGTGCTTGGCGGTGCTTCGGTCGGCGACAATGACGATGCCAATTACTATGTGCTGGCAGAAGACTGCGTTGGTGTGGGCACGCCGGGGTTCTGGTCGAACAACGGATGGGTATTCTGGGACGGAGTATCCGGTAACGAGACCAAGCATGCCGGCCAGGCGGGATTTGCCGATGGCGAGCTGCTCTACGCGATCGATCTGAACAAGAACGGAGTGATCGACAACGGCGAAAAGATCGACAGCAACGGCGACGGCTTTGTCAATCTGTTCGCCAAGGACGGGATCAACGATGGCAAGCCGCTCGACAATGCGGGGGGTGTAGGGCTGCTGATCGGTGACTACAACCGGAACGGGATCACCGATGTAGGTGAAGACACGATCTTCATTTCACTTGCCAATGCAAACAGCCTGATCAACGCATCGAACCGCAATATCAACGGCGGCCAGGCTGACGGAATATGGATGCTGGGCCGCGATGTTGTTGCCACCTGGCTCAATTTCCTGGCCAACAACCAGGAAAATGACGGCGATCCGACATGCATCGGCGGGATCGCCAATGATGGCGCAATCGCGCCTCGCGAGGCGATTGACGCCGCCATCGACTGGTTGCAGCAATTCGCCAGCACGACCAACAGCGCCAATTCCAACACCAACATGACGACCAGTTTCCATGACGGTAACAGCCAGGCGGTGTTCCAGTTCGATGCCAAGATCGCGACCAGCACTGGCGCGTGGAATACAGCGGCAACAATGGGTGAGGACATTCCCTATTCGGGTTCCGTGCTCCATTCTGCCCTGGACCTTTATAACAACACCGGTACGATCGGCGGGATCGAATATTGCTGCGACCGCGACGATGCTGTCGCCATGTTTGCGGTGAACCAGATCGTCTGAGGGGAATTAATGCATTTGACACACAAGCGGCTAAGGTGACACCTCCGCAGATTAACTGAGGGCCTGCTCGTTGCTGTCGTATTCGGAAGTCGAAGTTCCAAAGGGCCGGATAGCCCCGTGGCTGGCCGGCCCGCTTCGCAAGAACCGCGCAATATACACTCGTGTCGCCCTGGCGGCGGTGATGATCAACGTGTTCTCGTTGATGACCTCGCTGTTTACGATGACGGTCTATGACCGCGTTGTCCCTAACAACGCCACGGATTCACTGATCGGGCTCACGGTCGGCCTCGTACTGATCCTGTGCTTTGATTTTGCACTGAAACTGCTGCGGGCTTACTTTGTCGACGTGGCCGGCGCACGGATTGACCGCGATATCGGCAAGTCGATTTTCCAGCAAATCCTTGACATGCGGCTTGACCTTGGGCGCAGTTCGACCGGCGGCCTGGCCGGTCTTGTCCGCGAGATCGAAACGCTGCGTGATTTCTTCGCGTCGGCGACAATGACCGCTCTGGTCGATCTGCCGTTCATTTTCATCACCCTTGCCGTCATTGCGGTCATTGGCGGCAATATCGTGTGGGTGCCGGTGCTGCTGATCCCGCTGGTGGTTGCTACGGCCCTGATTTCGCAGCCTGTCATGCAGCGGCTGTCAGCCGAAACGCTTGGCGAAGCCTTGGGCAAACAGGCCGTACTGGTCGAAACGATCGGCAGCCTTGAAACGGTCAAATCGGCAAACGCCGGCAATATGCTGGCCGATCGCTGGGACAAGGCGGTAATGGGCCATGCCGGGGTATCGCTGCGCCAGCGGCTGATTTCAACGATATCGATCAACATGGCCGGGACCATGCAGACGCTCGCCTATACCGGTGTGGTGATTTTCGGCGTCTACGCCATCCAGGCCCGCACCTTGACCATGGGCGGTCTGATTGCCTGTTCAATCCTGGCTGGGCGCGCGGTCGCCCCGCTGGGGACGATTGCGCAGCTGCTGACCCGGATCAATTCGGCGCGAACTGCCTATCGGCAGATCGACCGGATGATGGCGCAGCCCCCTGAAGGCCCGTCAGGCGAAGGCATTCGGCTGCAGAACGTGTCAGGCGGGATCGAGTTCCGCGACGTGGATTTCCGTTATCCCAATGCGCCCGAACTGGCGCTAACCAAGGTATCGTTCCGCATAGATCCGGGCGAGCATGTTGCCCTGATCGGACCGATCGGGTCCGGAAAATCGACCATCGCGCGCCTGATTATCGGGCTTTATCCGCCCAGCAGTGGTCTGGTGATGATCGACGGGACCGATCTGCGCCAATTCAGCCCCCCGTCGCTGCGGGCCAAGGTGGGGGCGCTGTTCCAGGATAACGTTCTTCTGACAGGGACAATCCGCGATAATATCATCCTTGAGCGTCAGGATATCGACGAGGCCGAGATGCTGCGCGCTGCGCAGGTCAGCGGGGCGCACGATTTCATTGCGCAATTCCCGAACGGTTATGACCTGCGTTTGCACGATCGCGGCGAAGGCCTGTCGGGCGGCCAGCGTCAGTCGATCGCAATGGCGCGTGCGCTGATCGGGCGTCCCCCGATCCTGGTGCTGGACGAACCAACATCATCAGTGGACACCGAAACCGAGGCTAAGTTGATCCAGCGCCTGAAAAGCGAGTTTGCCGGACGCACGCTGATCCTTATCACGCACCGTCCGTCGCTTCTTAACCTGGCGGACCGGATCATCGTGATGGCCCGCGGCCGCGTGGCGATGGATGGTCCGACTGCCGAAGTGATGCAACAGGTCACCCGGCCCCGCACCGCACCCCAGATTGCAAAGGTCTGAGCCATGGCCAACATGCTCGAATACCTGAAAGGCGACGAAGCCGATCTCGACGAACAAGAGTTCAAGGCCCGCCGTTCGGCCAATGTGCTGCTTTACATCATCGGCGGTTTCTTTGTTGTCTTCCTCCTCTGGGCGACCTTCACCAAGCTTGATCGCACGGTCCATTCGATGGGCCGGGTCGTGCCAAGTTCGAAAATGCAGGTGGTTTCCAACCTGGAAGGCGGGGTGATCGAGGAAATCCTGGTCAAGCCCGGTCAGGTTGTAAAACGCGGCGATATTCTGGTGCGGCTGTCACCCACGCTTTCAGGTGCCCAGTTCGGCAGTTCGTCGGCCTCGGTCGCGGCGTTAAGGGCAAAAATCGCGCGGCTGAATGCCGAAGTGCGCGGCACATCGCCCGATTATGGGGCCACAGGCAGCAGCCAGGTTGCGGTTGAACGCTCGCTTCACTCGGCCCGCAGCGCTGAATTGCAAGGCATGCTTGCCGCCGGACAGGCGCGCGCCGCCCAGGCCGAACGATCGGTCAACGAAGCCGAAGCCATGGTCGC
Organism: Novosphingobium sp.; assembly: GCF_024642085.1. Lineage (GTDB taxonomy): Bacteria > Pseudomonadota > Alphaproteobacteria > Sphingomonadales > Sphingomonadaceae > Novosphingobium. Next base: position 3,810 of record NZ_JAHEBV010000017.1, read on the forward strand.
GGCGCGGCGGTCCAACCTTGATGCAGCCGAAAACGAGCTGCGGATGATCGAGCCTTTGGCGGCCAAGGAAATCGTCAGCCGGGTCGATCTGATCAAGGCGCAGAATGCAGTTGCGGTCGCCCGAAACGATGTAATCGCCGCTGAGGCTGCGGTATCCCGCGCCCGGTCCGCAGTGGCAGAAGCACGCAGTGCCACAGCGCAAGCGCGCAGCGACTGGATGGGCCGCGCCGGGCTGGAATTGTCGCAGGCGCAGGCCGAGCTTTCGGCGCAGCAGCAGACCCTGCCCGCCCTGTCCGACAAGGTTGACCGTACCACGATCCGCGCGCCGATGAGCGGGCGCATCAACCGCGTGCTGGTTTCGACCGTGGGCGGTACGGTGACCCCGGGATCGCCGATCGCCGAGGTGGTGCCGACCGGCGATTCGCTGTTCATCGAAGCGATGGTCCGCCCTTCCGATATCGCCAACGTACGCATCGCACAAAAAGCGACGGTCGAAATCACTGCATACAATTCCGCGATATTCGGCAAACTGGATGGCAGGGTCGTGTCGATATCCCCCGATGCACTGGTCAACGAAAAGACCGGCGAAAGTTTTTACACGGTCGAGATCGAAACACCGGGACCTATGATGGACGGTGATGGCAACAAGTTGCCGATCGGCCCGGGGATGGTCGCGAACGTTTCGCTGTTGGGCGAAAAGCGTTCGGTCCTGTCCTACATCTTCACGCCGATCACCCGTCTCGCCGAAAACGCGTTCCGCGAATAGGGCGCGGCGCGGATTCCTGCTGGCATATCGCGGAGATGACGCTAGGTTCCCGCCTGCATTGAGCGGGATGGCGACCTTGCCGACCATTCCGCCTGTTATTTTTTGGAGGGACTGAACATGGCAACCGACTGGGCCGCAGACGTCAAGAAATACGCATCGAATGCTGACGACGGGGTCATCGCGGCGATAGTCCGTTACTGCGGCATCGCGCTGCGCAACCGCGATTCGTCGCTGGTCTCATTCAGTGACCCGACTGAACTTGCCCGGGTGCGGACCAATTACTTGCAAAAGAAACTGGGGTTGACCCAGGCCGACAGCGTGCTTGATGCAGCGATCGCCAAGGTCGGCCAGGCAATGAAGGCCGACCGCACCAAGAACCGCGTCACGGTTTACTACCTGCTGGCTGCCGAGTTCGGAAAGCTGGGGCTGTTTGCGCCCAAGGGCAAGGCAGCTGCCGTCGCTGCCGTGCCGGCTGCGAAGGCTCCGGTCGGCAAGGTGCCCGCCAAGAAAGCGGCAGCGGTCAAACCACCGGCAGCAAAGGCAACCCCTGCCAAAACCACAGCCAAGATCGCCGCCCCTGCCACCAAGGCTCCTGCGAAGACGGCGGTCAAACCTGTCAAGGCTGCGGCGGTCAAACCCGCTGCTGCTGCCAAGCCTGCTGGCAAGTCGGCCAAGGTTGCCGGCGCGGCCGTTGCTGGCGGCGCCGGAGTGGCTGCTCTCGCCAGCATGAACGGGGCCAAGACAGCCAAACCTGCCGTCAAGAAGCCGGCGGCCAAGCTGGCCACTACCAAAGCTGCTCCGGTCAAGGTTGCCGCAATCAAGAGCCCGCCGGCCAAGACCGCCCCGGCCAAGGCAGCCCCGGTCAAGGCCATCCCGGCCCCGGTTGCCGCGCCTGCACCGGCTCCCGCTCCGGCCCCTGCTCCGGTCGCCAAGGCGGCGGATATCCCGGTTGCCGCAGCGTCGGTCGCTGCACCCGTTGCGGCTGCAGCCACCATCGCGGCGACTGCGGCCGCTGCAACTGTGGCGCCTAGTGCTGCTGCCAAGCCAGCTGCCCCGGTGCAGCGCGCCGTAGCCAGCACTGACAGCGACGACAGCGGCATGGGCTGGCTATGGTGGGCACTCGCCCTCGCATTGCTTGTTTTCGCTGCGTGGTGGCTACTGGGCCGCGGGCCATCGGATGATGCCGCGGCAACCGCAACGCCGACCGAAGCGGCAAGCGCAGATGCAGCGGCGGCGGCCGCGGCCGAACCGTCCGCCCCGGCAAGTGCCACAACCGATCTGGCCGCCGCTCCTGCCGAAGGAACGGCAACGATCCCCACCGGCGCCGGCGTCACGGCCGAAACCCGTGACGGCAAGCCGGTAGTCAAGGTCTATTTCGACAGCGGAAAAACTGCAGTAGCCCCAGCTTTCACCGCTGCAGCAGCGGGACTGAAGGCATGGCTTGACGCTCATCCCGGTGCGGCACTGCAGGTATCGGGTTATAACGATCCAACTGGCAACGCTGCCCGCAATGCCGCCCTGTCCAAGAACCGCGCCCAGGCTGTGGCCACCGATCTGGTCAAGGCCGGTATCGCAGAAGGATCCATGGCCCTGGTCAAGCCCGAGGCGACCACCGATACCGCAGTGTCCAAGGAAGCGGCTCGCCGGGTTGAAGTGACGGTCAAGTAACCCGTTGCCCATGATAACGCTGGCGGAGCGTCTCGATCACGAGGCGCTCCGCTTTGCAATTTCGTCGTAACGCCTAACTCAGCGCAGCGAAACCACGTTATCAGTGCTGCGAGGATCGCGGCGGTTGCCAAGATACTGGCTGGCCATCGGCTCATCCGTGACATGGACCAGTTCGGCCTGGCCAAACCCGTTGAACGCGGTCTTCATTGCCGCGCCATAAGCGCCAAGCATGCCGATCTCGATATAGTCGCCAGCCTTGATGTCGGCGGGCAGCAGGAACGGACCTTCCATGTAATCGGCATCATCGCAGGTCGGGCCATAAAACGAGAAGCCGGTTTGCGCATCGCCCCGTTCATCGTTGAGGCAGCGCACAGGAAAACGCCAGCCGACATGCGCTGCATCGTACAGCGCACCATAAGCGCCATCATTGATGTAAAGTTCGTCCCCGCGGGTCTTCTCCACCTTGACGATCAGCGAGTTGTATTCGGCGCACAGCGCACGGCCTGGCTCGCACCACAGTTCGGACGAATAGGACACCGGAAGCGATTCCGCCGCGCGGTGAATCGCGCCGAAATAGTCTTCGAGCGGCGGCGGCTCCATCCCCGGATAAATCGAGGGGAAGCCCCCGCCAACGTCAACGATGTCAACGGTAACCGCCGCATCGACCACCGCCGCACGAACGCGTTCCAGCGCCTGGACATAGGCAAACGGGGTCATCGCCTGGCTGCCGACATGGAAACAGATGCCCAGCGCGTCTGCCACCTGGCGGGTCGCCTGCAGCAGCGGTGCAGCATCGGCAAGATCGACACCGAATTTGCTGGACAGGCTCAGCTCTGAAAACTCTGACGAGACGCGTAGCCGCACGCACAGCGACAGGTCGTCTGCACCATCCGTCGCATCGACGATCTTGGCCAGTTCGTCATGGCTGTCGAGGCTGAAGGTGCGCACGCCGTGCTGATGATACGCCTCGGCAATGGCGGCGCGCGCCTTGACCGGGTGCATGAAGCACAGCACCGCCTGCGGCAGAGTTGCACGGACCAGCCGCACTTCAGCGATCGAGGCAACATCGTAATGCGTTACGCCTGCGTCCCACAGGATCCGCAGCAAGTCGGGAGAGGGGTTCGCTTTTACCGCATAGAGCGACTTGCCCGGAAACTTCTGGGTGAAGAACTGGGCAGCGCGCGCCGCGGCGTGCGGGCGGTTGAGGATAACGGGTTCGTCGGGCGAAAGAGCGCGAACTACAGCCGATGCGTCGTTGAAATGGTGCAACTCAAGGGACCCCCAATAGGCCTTTCGGCCAGGTAACACAAAGACGAGGCTGCCTTGCGGTTATTGGAAGTCCCCTTGGGGCAGCGGTTGGGGGCTATAAGGGTACCTAGATTAAGTGCAAATGAATTTTTGTGACAGCAGTGCTGCAGATCGGGACACTGCGATTAACCGTACAAAATCAGGTGGTCAGCCACCGCTTTATAAGCTGGAAGCGACGTTGGATCGAACGCCGAGTTCGCCGCGACAGGATGGGAGCCGAATCGGGCAATAACCATCTCGGCCGCCGGGTCGACATAGATCGCCTGACCATGAATGCCGCGCGCAGAATAGGCGCCGTGATTGCCACCTACAAACCACCATTGGCTGCGGTACGATCCGCCCGCCAGCCAGGCGTAGCCGGCCGGCGCAAACGCATCCTTGCTGCCCCCTGCCCGGATCGCCTCGATCGCCGCAGCATGGATCGCCTGCCCGCCAGATGGCAGCATGCCGCCCAGCCGCATCGCCTCGCCAAAGCGGGCCATGTCGCGCAGCACCGGATTAAGCCCGCCGCCGGCAAAGGGCATGCCGGATGTGTCGATCAGGAAATCGGCATCCTGCTCCATCCCCAGCGGCTGCCAGATCCGCCGTGACAGCACCCGATCAAGCCGCTCACCCTCGGTGCGCGCCACGATCCAGCCCAGCACCTCGGTGTTGCAGGTGCGATAGGTGAAGCGCTGGCCGTGCACGCCGTTCTTGCGGACCGTAGGCAGAAAGGCGAAAACATCGTCGGGACCGGTATAGCCCGGCGGGCGCGGGGTGAGGCCCAGCGCATTGCTCATCGCGCCGATGCCCGAAGCGGGATCGGTGTATTCCTCGCTGAAATCGAGCGCTGTGGTCATGTCCATCACCTGGCGCAGCGTGGCATCGCCAAACCCGCTGTCCGCCAGCTCGGGGATCAGATCGCCCATTGGCGCTTGCGGATCGAGCCGCCCCTCGGCGATCAGCATTTCCGCCAGAGTGCCGACAAAGCTTTTGGTCACCGAAAAGGCAATGTGCGTCGTATCGCGGCGGGTCGCGCCGAAATAGCGTTCATAGACAACCGTGCCGCGGTGAAGGATCAGCACCGCATCGGTGAAGTTGACGTTACGCGCCTGAGCCCAGGTCAGGCTGCGGCCATCGTCAAGCGCCTGGAAACTGACGTCGTCCAGATCATCGCGCAGCGCCGTGGGCAAGTTCCACACCGCCGCAGGATCACGCCCGACCCGCGCGGTCGGCAGAAACTCGCGCATGCGCGAATAGGCATGGCGGTGCGTGGGAAAGCGCATATGCCCCGCATCAGCCCAGCGAATGCGCTTGTCGGGCGGCGGGGGCAGCCCTTCCATCCACCCCATGGTGACAGGATCGCTGCTGTCGCAATCAAGGATCTGGTCAGGCATGGCGCGCCCCTTCAGAACTGGACCGAGGGCACGGCGCCCACAGTTGCGCGCTCATCCACCGCGATCTGGTTAAAGTCGGCTGGCTGGAACCCAAGCGCATTGGCAAAGATCACAGCCGGGAAGCTTTCACGCGCAGCATTATAGCGCGCAGCCGCCGCATTAAGCGCACGGCGGGCCGCCGCCAGCTTGTCCTCGGTATTGGCGAGTTCCCCTTGCAAAGCCTGGAAGTTGGCGCTGGCTTTCAGCTCGGGATAGGCTTCGCCCAGGGCAAGCAGGCCCCCGATGGCTTTGGTCAGATCACGTTCCGCCTCGGGCGAACCTTCTGACGTAGCCCGGGTGCGAGCGGCAATCACCTGGTCGAACGTCGCCTGTTCATGCGCGGCATAGCCCTTTACCGTGGCCACCAGATTGGGCACCAGATCATGGCGTTGGCGCAATTGCGCGTCGATATCGGCCAAACCCTGACGGCAGTTCTGGCGCAAAGAAACCAGGCGGTTATAAATGCCCACTACGATCATCACGATCAGCAGCAGCACACCAAGGATGATGATGACGTTCATGGATCTTCCCCTGCGAATGTTCCGCCCTGATGGCTACCACCTTGCCGCAGAACGGCAAGGGCGATGATCGAACGTCCCGATGCCGACGCGCTGCTGGCGGGTGAGCTTGGCCAATGGCTGATCGCGCAAAACGCCGAACGGGCCGAAGTCAAGCGCAAGGCAGCCCACGCCCGGCGCAACGGCTTGATCGCCGCTGCAGTCCTGTTCGTCGCGCTGGCCCTTGCCGGGAGAATTGACTGGGGCTTCAAGCTGGCTTTCGGCGCGGGCGCCTTGGGCTTTGCCTGGGCGGAATGGTCGAAGCGGCCCATGCTGGCCAAGCTAAAGGGCGGGATCAACGGCGCCATCGCGCGGGCTATCGGCCTGGATTATTCAGCCGAGTGCGAGGCTGGCCAGACCTTTGATCAATCCTGTCTGTTCGGCATGGTTCCCAAGTTCGACAAATCGAACTTTTCCGATCTGTGGTGGGGGTTGGTGGCTGGCCAGCCGTTTACCTTGCACGAAGCCAGGCTGACCGAAACGCGCGGGTCGGGCAAGAACCGCCACACCGTGACTGTGTTCGAAGGGCAGATCCTGTCGATCGGCTTCAATCGCCGGTTCAATTCAACCACCCTGATCGAACCCGACAACGCGCGGCGGCGTTTCTTCGTGGGTGCGGAAAAAGAGCAGGCCACGATTGGCGGACTTGACCTGGGCCGGGTCGATATCACCAACCCGCTGTTTGAAGACCGCTTCACCGTCTGGTCCGACGACCAGGTCGAAGCGCGCTACCTGATCCATCCTGAATATGTCGAACGGCTGCTGGCGGTTGAAAAGGCCTTTGCCGGCGAAGACATCCGCGCATTGTTCCACGGCGGCGATCTGCTGATCACGCTGAAGACCGGCAACCTGTTTGAAAGCGGAACGCTGGATGCGGGCGAAGACCGGGCAATGGTGCAGCTGGCCATCAACCAGTTCACCGCGCTGGCCGACCTGGCCGAGACGCTCAACGAAAAAGCCCGCGCCTCGTTCAGCTGAGCCGGTCGCGAAAATCCTCGTAGGCAAACTTGCGGATCTGTTCGAGCGCATCGCCCTCGCTGTCCCACAGCCAGATCGACGGCAGCGGCACGCCGTTGAACGTGGTGGTCTTGACCATCGAATAATGCGCCTGATCAAGGAAAGCAAAGCGCTGGCCGACCTGCGGACCTTGCGCAAAGCGATAATCGCCGATCACATCGCCTGCCAGGCATGATGGCCCGCCCAGCCGCACCGCCCCGCCCGCGCTTTCATCAACCTGGGTATCTATCGGCGGCAGCTCGCCCAGCATGGCCGGACGATAGGGCGCCTCGATCACGTCGGGCATGTGGCAGGTTGCCGATATGTCGGTGATCGCCACCGGCATGCCGTTGTCCCCGATGTCGAGCACGGTGCCGATCAGAATGCCGGCATCAAGCGCGACAGCCTCACCGGGTTCAAGGTATACCTCGGCCCCGGTATCCTCCTTCAGGTCTTTCAGAAACTCCACCAGTTCGTCGCGCTGGTAATCGGCGCGGGTGATGTGGTGCCCGCCGCCCAGGTTGATCCATTTGAACTGGCCGAACCATGGTTCAAGATAATCGAACGCCACGTCCCAGGTTTCCCGCAGCGGCTCAAAATCCTGTTCGCACAAGGTGTGCATGTGGATCCCGTCAATCAGGTCGATATGCTCGTCGGTCAGCTGGTCGATCGGAAAACCCAGCCGCGAATGCGGGGCACAGGGATCATAGCGCGGCACTTCGCCGGTGGGGTGCTGGGGATTGATGCGCAGGCCGATGTCGAAGCTTTCCCCGCGCGCCTTGGCGGCTTCGATGATCGCGCTGCACCGCAGGATCTGCTGAGGCGAATTGAAGATCACATGGTCCGAAATACGCAGAATCTCGTCCAGATCCTCAGGCTTGTAGGCAGCGCAATAGGTGGCGATCTCGCCGTCGTAGAACTCGCTCGCAAGGCGGGCCTCCCACAGGCCCGATGTACACACCCCGTCGAGGTATTCGCCAATGATCGGCGCGACTTGCCACATCGAAAAGGCCTTGAGCGCAGACAGCAGCTTGATCCCTGCCCGGTCACGAACGTCGGCCAGGATCGCCAGATTGGCCCGCAGCCGCGCCGCATCAACCACAAAGCTGGGGCTGTCGACCCGCGACAAGTCAAATTGCGCAAACGCGCCCGGATCGCCAGCTCTGGTTTCCATCTAAAACGCCACCGGCCCGGGCAGTTCCTTGACCTGCCAAGGCAGTCCCTGGGCGTTGAGCATATCCATGAACGGATCGGGGTTCATCTGCTCCATGTTGAACACCCCTTTCCCGCTCCACGCCCCGGTCAGCATCATCGCCGCACCGATCATCGCGGGAACCCCGGTGGTGTAGCTGATCGCCTGGTTGCCGGTTTCGGCATAGGCATCTTCATGATCGCAGATGTTGTAGATGTAGAAAGTCTTCTCGCCGCTGCCGTCCAGCGCATCGCCGGTCGCGATATCGCCGATATTGGTCTTGCCCTTGGTCGTCGGGCCCAGCGTCTCGGGCTTGGGCAACACGGCAGCGAGAAACTGCAGGGGCACGATTTCCTTGCCCTGATACAGCACCGGGTCGATCCGGGTCATCCCGACATTCTGGAGCACGGTCAGGTGGGTGATATAGGCATCGCCAAAGGTCATCCAGAAACGGGCGCGTTCCAGTTCTGGCAGGAACCGGGCAAGGCTTTCCAGCTCTTCATGGTACATCATGTACATGTTCTTGGGGCCGACTGCTTCGAAATCGAAAGCCACCTTTTTCGACATTGCCGGGCTCTCGACAAACTGCCCGCCTTCCCAATGCCGCGCCGAAGCGGTCACTTCGCGGATGTTGATTTCCGGGTTGAAGTTGGTGGCAAAGGCCTGCCCGTGATCGCCGCCGTTGCAATCGAGGATATCGAGCTGGCGGATAGTCTTCAGCTTGTGCTTCTTGAGCCACATCGCGAACACACTGGTCACCCCGGGATCGAAACCCGAACCCAGCAGCGCCATCAGCCCGGCGTCCTTGAAGCGGTCGTGATAATCCCACTGCCACTTGTATTCGAACTTCGCCTCATCCTTTGGTTCGTAATTCGCGGTGTCGAGGTAAGCGACGCCGGCCGCCAGGCAGGCGTCCATGATCGGAAGGTCCTGGTATGGCAGCGCCAGATTGACCACCAGCCTGGGGCCGATTTGCTGGATCAGCCGGGTCAGCGCAGGCACTTCCTCTGCATCGATTTCATAGGTCGACACGGCCTGACCTGTGCGCTCTTTGACCGAGGCGGCGATCGCATCGCACTTGGTCCGGGTGCGGCTGGCGAGATGTATGTCGCTGAAAACGGACGGATTCATTGCCATCTTGTGGACGCAGACCGAACTGACGCCGCCTGCGCCGATAACCAGAACCTTGCTCACTACCCGAAACTCCTTTGCCGAAGCGCAGCGCGCCATATAGGCTGGCCGCATGACTTCACAACCGATGAGAACGCCCAGCGTTGCCGGTATCGCCCGTGCTGGCACCAAGATAGCCGAACTGCTGCCGCCAACGCCACTGCTGGAATGTGAAATATTCGGCCAGCGGGTCTGGCTGAAAGCAGAAAGCCTGCAGCCGATCGGGTCGTTCAAGATCCGCGGGGCGTGGCACCGGCTGACCGACCTGAGCGAGGACGAGCGCGGGCGCGGCGTGGTTGGCGTGTCCAGCGGCAACCACGCCCAGGGCGTGGCCTGGGCGGCGCAGCAATTGGGGATCGATGCGACCATCGTGATGCCGATCGATGCGCCGCAGGTCAAAATTGCCGCCACCCAAAGCTATGGCGCGCGCACGGTGCTGTATGACCGGCCCGGAGGAGAGGACCGCGATGCGGTGGCCCAGCGCCTGGTCGACCAAAGCGGATCCACCCTAGTTCACGCCTTTGCCGATCCCTGGGTGATCGAAGGGCAAGGCAGCATGGGGCTGGAGATCGCCGCGCAGATGGCGGCGCGCGGAAGTGCCGGGCCGACGCGGATTATCTGCCCTTGCGGCGGGGGCGGGTTGACCGCAGGCCTCTCACTCGCCTGCCCAGAGGCCGACATTGTGCCGGTTGAACCGGAAGGGTGGGACGATGTAAAGCACAGCCTGGCCGCCGGAGAGATCCAGCCAGTCAGCAAGGATGCCCCGCCCACCGCTTGCGACGCGCTCCAGACCCCCAGCACCCGCCCGATCAACTTTGCCGTTTTGAAGGGCCGTGTGCCGTTCGGGCTGGACGTATCCCCTGCCGAAATCCGCACGGCACAGCGCTGGGCATTTTCCAATCTGCATCTGGTGATCGAGCCGGGCGGCGCGGCGGCGCTGGCCGCGGTGCTGGCGGGCAAGACGCCGGTCGATGGCCGTACTGCGGTGATCCTGTCGGGCGGCAACACCGATACCGCCGCCTTTGCCAAGGTCCTGTCGTCCAGCGTTTAGTTGCAATCGGCAATCGTTGTGGCAAACCTTGCTTCCATCGGGTCGCGCCGATTGGGGGGAGAATACAATGCAGGCTCAAATACTGGCGCCGGGGGCAGCGCTGATCCTGTGGTCACTGGTCATGCTGATCTGGACGGCGGCAACGCGTTTTCCGGCAATGGCCAAAACCGGGATGAACGCGAACAACGTATCGGTTGGCGGACGCGGTCAGAACCTGGATGGTGTGCTGCCCGATAGCGTCCAGTGGAAATCGCACAATTATGCGCACCTGATGGAACAGCCGACGATTTTTTATCCGACGCTGGTGATCCTGGCGCTGATGGGGCCCAGCGCCCTGGATATCACGTTCGCCTGGGCCTATGTCGCGCTGCGCGTGATACATTCGATATGGCAGGCCACCGTCAACCGCATTCCGGTGCGATTGTTGCTGTTCCTGTTATCAACGTTGTGCCTTGGCAAGCTGGCAATCCATGCCGCCATGCTGACGATGTTCCCAGTCTGAGAAGGGAGAGAAGACGATGATTGGTATGGAAATACTCAAACCGCTGGCGGTGCTCGCCATGTGGACCATGATCATGTGGATCTGGATGTATGCGGTGCGTATCCCCGCGATCAACAAGCTGCCCAAGCCGACCGAGCCGGGCGGCGACCAGGGGTGGACCAGCGCCATGCTGGAAGGCCTGCTGCCCCGCGAAGTGCAATGGAAGGCCCACAACTACAATCACCTGCACGAAGCGCCGACCGTGTTCTACGCTGTCGCGCTGGCGCTGGCGATGATCGGTGCTGGCGACGGGCTAAATGCCACGATCGCCTGGGCTTATGTCGCCTTGCGGATCGTCCATTCGATTTTCCAGGCGACAGTCAACAAGGTGATGCCGCGCTTCCTGCTGTTCGCGCTGTCTTCGCTGTGCCTGCTGGCCTTGTGCCTGCACTTGCTGATTGCCGTGTTCCACTGACAACGGTCTGGGCGCGCTGGCCGGGAAAACGTCCCGGCCGGTGCGCCTAGAACAGCTTGCGGAAAGTCAGGTTGATCACCCGCCCGCGCGGGTCGAGGTAGTCGGGCTGGTAGGACAGCGGCACCGCCCCGTTGGCATCTGTCACGTTTTGCCGGGCGCCCAGCACATTTTCGACCTGCACGCCCATCCGAGCTCCTTTGAAAAACGGCACGGACTTGGTCAACTTGGACATCCGCCCCAGATCGGCGAACAGATTGACGTTGATCTTGGCCAGGCTCCCAAAGCGCAGGTCGCCGGTTCCCGGTGCGCCGCTGGCCCTGACCGTAGTCGGCGCCGACCACGTACCCTGGATGAATGTTCCGAAACCCTTGTGAAAGGCGCCGCCGTTGAACTCAAGGCTGTGGCGCGGCGTACCGCCATTGCCCGACAGCGCATCGCCGTCCAGCAGGTTGAGCAGCGCAGCCCCCGGCGCGATCAGCACGGTGCTGTCAAACTGGACCGTATGATACAGCCCCAAAGTCCAGCGGCCTTGCCCGCCGAACATCGCGCCCATCATGCCGCCACCACCACCGCCGCCGCCGCCGCGTCCACCACCACCACCAGCGCCGGGACGCGGACCGCCTGGGCCGCGACCGCCCCGGCCACCGCCGCCTATCATCCCCATCATCCCACTATCGCCGGTGGGCTTGCCGATGGTGCCGCCGATGTTCAGGCCCCAACGCAAGCGCGAGCCTTTCTGCTCGGCCAGCGTAACTGGGCGCTGGTCGACCGATGTGATTGCGCCTGATCCGTTCCGCACGACGCGTCCGGGATACGCCGCTTCGATAGCCGGGGTCAGCAGTGGAAAGCCGGACGTCACATCACTTGAGCTGTTACGGAAATATTCAACAAGCAGGCTGGAATTGGACATCCCCGGAATCTGCCAGTTGGCCGACAGTTTGAGATCGCGCTGCTGTTCCTTGACCAGATCGGGGTTGCCGCCGCCGATCACGGTTGCCAGCACGGTCTGACCGCTAGTGAAGTCATAAACCGGCACATTGAATGTCTGGGTCAGCGGCAGGCCCAGTTGCGACAGACTGGGGGCAACCTCGTTGACAATAAAGCTGGCCTGAAGGCCCAGCCGTTCGGTCGGATTCCAGGTCAGTCCGGCGCTCCAGTCAACTACCCCGCCAAAGTCCGAAACATAATCGTACCCGGCGCTGAAATTGAGCGAGAGATCGCCAACTGCGCCAAGGACGGCTTCGCGCCGGCTGGTCAGCGGCACGGCGATATTGAACCCGGCAAACAGCGTGCCGCGTGTCAGGTTGGTGGCAGAATTGCTGCGGGTGTCAAGGCTGTCGATATGGCCCCAGTTATAGCCGGTACGCAGCGTTGCAGTCACTTGCCCTGCGGGCAGGCGCAGCGGGCGTCCCGTCAGCGTGACCAGGCTGGTAAAACGCTTGGTATCGCTGGTCGCGGTATCAAATCCGGCGCCGGAAAAACGGTCGATCAGCGTCTCGTTCTTACCGAAGGTTGCATCGCCAGTAGCAGAAAACTGCCACTGGCCGAAATTGGTATTGAGGCCCGCCCCGCCTGACACTTCAGTCGTGTGGTTGACCCGCTCAAGCGGGGCCAGCAACGTGTCCAGCCCCGATCCGCTGCGGCTGTCAGCGCGAGAGACATTGCCGTTGAGGCTGAATTGCCCGCCCTTGCCATCCTTGCCCAGTCCCCGCGACCAGCTGAAGTTGCCGCCGAAGTTGCGCGAATCGGCAATCAGGGTGCGATACTGCGCCGGATCTGGGCTACCGGCAGCAGGCGGGCTGGCCTGGATCACCCCGCGCTCCGCTTCGGTCAGCGGGCTGGTGTCATCGGTTGACACTGTCACGCTGAGCCGGGTCGGCCCCTGGATCTTTAACAGGGTTCCTTCGAGCGACGACGTCCTGAAACCGCCGGAAGTCGGCAGACCAAGCTTGGTTTCGACCGAGCGGCTGCGGAAATTGTCCTTGAGGATGAAATTGATCACCCGTGCATCAGGCGCAAAGCCATACTTCAACGCGACTTCCTCGGGCAGAACTTCCATCCGCCGGATAGCTTCGGGCGGGAAGTTGCGCATTTCGCGAAAGTTGGTGATGCGCTGGCCGTTGACCAGGATCACCGGTTGCCCGCCGCGCCCCCGCCCCGATCCGGTCTGCGGGCTGACCCGGCCCAGCAGTTCGGTAATCGAACCCGCACCCAGCGCCGCAATTTCCGCCTCGTCATAAGTGGCGACAGGTGGCTGATCGGTTTCGACCTGCCCGCGCAGCCGGGTGGCGACGACCAGGATCTGGTTGCGATCCTTGCCGCCGGCGCCCTCGCCCTCGTCAGACTGCTTGACTCCGTCTTCCTGTGGGGCGGCGGCGACAGTATTGTCCTGCGCCAGCACGGGCCCGGCCAGCAAGACGCTGCCAATCGAAATTGCCGAAGAAGTAAGTCGAAGCATCGGGCTCCCTGTGTGCAGTCGCACCTGAACTGTCTGTGACCTATCGACAAAACGCTGCTGTCAGCGGTCAATCGACTTCGACCGGCCTTTCGCACTCGCAATTTGGATCAACAAGCTGCAGTCGGTAACATATTGTATCGCACTGACCATCCGTGCAGCCGCGTCCCGCACGGCCGCATGCTCTTTCCTTTTGTGCTGCTCGCGGCTATGGGGCGCCGCAATGTTGAAAAATCACGACGGAAATTGAGCGCGGATGGCGAAAGAAGAACTGCTAGAAATGCGTGGGTCGGTGGTCGAACTGCTGCCCAATGCCATGTTCCGCGTCCGGCTGGAAAACGATCACGAGATTCTGGGCCACACCGCGGGCAAGATGCGCAAGAACCGCATCCGCGTGCTGGTGGGCGATGAAGTGCTGGTCGAACTGACCCCCTATGACCTGACCAAAGGACGGATCACCTACCGGTTTATGCCGGGCCGCGGCGGACCGGGCCAGTTCTGAGCCATCCCGTCCGGCTTGTACTGGCGTCATCCTCGCCGCGCCGCCGCGATCTGCTGGCCCGCATCGGCGTAACGCCGGACCGCATCTGCAGCCCCGACATCGATGAAACCCCGCTGAAAGGCGAAGTGCCCCGTGCCTATGCCGTGCGTCTGGCCGAGGCGAAGGCTCGTGCCGTGGACCGCGCTGCGGATGAAGTTGTGCTGGCCGGAGACACCGCTGTGGCGCTTGGCCGCCGCGTTCTGCCCCCTGCGGAAAACGAGCTCGTGCAACGTCAGCTCCTGTCTCTGCTGTCGGGCCGGCGCCACCGCTGCATTTCGGCGATCTGCGCAATTGATGCAGCGGGCACTGCGCGAACGCGTACGGTGGAAACAATCGTAGCCTTCAAACGGCTGAGTGATGCCGAAATCGCTGCCTACATCGCCAGCGGCGAAGGCCTGGGTAAGGCTGGTGGCTATGCCATCCAGGGCCGCGCCGAAGCGCTGATCCGCTTTGTTTCGGGCAGCCATTCGGGCGTGATCGGTCTACCCCTGTTCGAAACGCGCGCGCTGCTTAAGGCATCGGGGATCACCCTTGACTGAATGGCTGGTCGAAGCCGGCATCGGCGAAGAGCGCGCGATCCTGATTGACGGCGGCGCGGTGATCGCGGCCCGGATGCGCTGGTCCAGCGGACTGGAGGCAGGCCTGATCGAAGATGCCCGGCTGATCGCCCGCACCGCCAATTCCAGACGCGGCACTGCCCGGTTTGCCAGCGGCGAGGAAGCGCTGGTTGACGGGTTGCCACATGATGCCTGTGAAGGCGCCATGATGCGCCTGATGGTGACCCGCAGCGCGATGGCCGAACGCGGCCGCTTGAAGCGCGCACAGGCCCGCCCGGCAAAGGAGGCACTGCGATCTGCGCCTACCTTGGCCGAGGATCTGGGCGCGCGGATCGTTCGGCGTTTTCCCGCCGGATTGTGGGAAGACCTGTTCGCCGATGCCTGGACGGGCGAAGCAGCATTTTCCGGCGGCGCGCTGACCATCACGCCAACTCCGGCCATGACCATGATCGACATCGACGGCACGCTGCCCCCGCGCGACCTGGCGCTGGCCGCAGTCGCACCGTTGGCCGATGCGCTGGCGCGGCTTGATCTGGCAGGATCCATCGGGATCGATTTTCCCACCCTGCCCGACAAGGATGATCGCAAAAGGATCGACGGCGCGCTGGAACGCGCACTGGGCGACTGGCCGCACGAGCGCACCTCGATGAACGGTTTTGGCTTCGTGCATCTTGTCGCGCGGCTGACCCGTCCTTCGCTGCTGCACCTGC
Source organism: Novosphingobium sp. (assembly GCF_024642085.1). Taxonomy (GTDB): domain Bacteria; phylum Pseudomonadota; class Alphaproteobacteria; order Sphingomonadales; family Sphingomonadaceae; genus Novosphingobium. The sequence goes on from NZ_JAHEBV010000017.1 coordinate 19,152, forward strand.
TGGCGCGCGACCGGGCGGGTGCCGCAGCGCGCCTTTTGCTGCGCTCAGCCGAAGGGGTCGATGCGCCGGGAGCGGTGCTGCTGACCTGCGCGCCGGCGGTTAAGGCTGCCTTGCAGCCCGAATGGTTGGACGATCTGGTGCAGCGCACGGGACGCGAAATTCGCTTTGCGACCGATCACGGCCTTGCCCTGGCCGCCGGTTTCGCGCAGGCGGTGCCGCTATGACCGCCGCCACTCGCCGCTGCCCGATCTGCCGCAAGCCGCGCGTTGCCGAACACGCGCCGTTTTGCTCCACCCGCTGCAAGGACCGCGACCTGGTCCGCTGGCTGGACGATGGCTATGCTCTGCCCGGCCCGCGCGCTGTCGATGAAGACGCCGATAAGGCATAAGCCCCCTTGCCAAGCGCGGGACGGTTCGCCATAGGCGCGCTTCCAATCGCTTTGGCGATGCCCGGATAGCTCAGTTGGTAGAGCAGCGGATTGAAAATCCGCGTGTCGGTGGTTCGAATCCGCCTCCGGGCACCACTCTCCCCCAGATCACCGTTTGATCGCCGCGTAGGCCGCCAGCGCCCGTTCGCGGGCCGCGCGGTGCTCAATCAATTTGGCCGGATAGCCTTTGACCGCACACGGCGGATCATGGATATGATCGTCTCCCAAGTGCGCCAGTTCGGGCACCCATGTACGGATGTATCCTGCTGCATCGAACTTGTCTGACTGGCTTAGCGGGGCCATGATCCGCACGAACATATTGCTGTCCACGCCGGTCCCCGCAGTCCACTGCCAGTTGACTGCATTGCTGGCATAGTCAGCATCGACCAGCGTATCCCAGAACCATTCTTCGCCCCGTCGCCAATCGATCATCAAATGCTTGATCAGGAAGCTGGCGGTGATCATCCTTACCCGGTTGTGCATCCATCCGCTGGTCCAAAGCTGGCGCATTCCGGCATCGACGATGGGATAGCCCGTGCGGCCCTGCTGCCATGCCGCAAGGTCGGCGTCCGCTTCGGCTCCGCTGCGCCAGGACAATGCGTCAAAGGCGTCGCGGGCGTTCCGGCGGCCGTATTCGGGGAATTGAAGTATCACGTTGGCGGCATAGTCGCGCCAGCCGATCTCACCCAGGAAGGTGCCGACAGACCCGCCGGCAGCAGATACGGCATGCCAGACGGCGGCGGGCGAAACCTCGCCAAAGTGCAAGTGCGGGGAGAGCAGCGAGGTGCCCTGGATAGAAGGCATGTTGCGTTCCTGCGCATAACGCCGGGCATGGTCGGCAAAGTCGCCGAGACGTTCACGGGCGCCATCTTCGCCGGGCTTCCATTCGGCACGCATCCCCCCGGCCCAATCGGGCTGGCGGGGCAACAGATCCCACGACTTCAGTTCATCGCTGGCTGGCCAGGCATCCGGCGCAGCAAAACGACTGGGCGGCGGTAGCGGATCGGGCGGCGGCAAGCGCTCCTGCAAGGCGCGCCAGAACGGGGTGTAAATCTTGAACAGAGTTCCGCTACCGGTCCGCACCGATCCCGGCGGGACGAGGTAGTTGCCGTCATGCAATTTCAGGTCAAGCCTGGCGGCCACGGCCTTTTCCGCATTGCGCCACCATGGTTCGTAATGGTGCAGCGCGTGGACGGTGCGTGCACCCGTTTCGCCGGCAATTGCGGCCAGCACATCCGCGGCGCTTCCGCGCCGCAGGATCAGCCGCGAACCCGCCTTGGCCAGCGCTTTGCCCAGCCGATCGAGGGAATGGTGCAGCCACCAGCGCGAAGCGCCGCCCATTTTCCAGTGTCGGGCGCCCTCGTCATCCAGGACATAGACCGGCACCACTGGTGCGCCGCTTTGGCAAGCGGCCGTCAGCGCGGCCTGATCGCGCAGCCGCAAATCGCGGCGCAGCCAGACGATTACCGGGGGGGTTGTACTTATCATCCGCTTATAAACGTAGTCTGAGACATTTGTGTTGCAACCATGCCCCTTTTGCCACGTTGTGCGCATATGGAAACGCCGCGCCCTGCTGAAACGATTACGCTGCCTGCCCGCGGGTGGCAGATCACCCCGTACCATGCCCTGATAGCCGGACTGCTTTGCTGGGCCGGATTTGCGGCTGTGGCCTGGGCTGTCCACTCCGGAACCGCGGCGGGGCCCGACGCTGCGGGTCTGCGCTATTGGCGCAATGGGGCGACGCTGGCCTGGGCGGGCGGTCCCGCATCGCTTGAGGCTGTACGCGACATCACCGCGCTGGGCGGTGTTACTTTGCGCGTCATTTTCAGCATCGGCGCACTGCTGGCGCTCCTGTTCCTGCGCCTGCGGCGCGAGGCCGTGCTGCTGCTGCTGACGCTGGTTTCGGGTCTTCTGGTCGAACTGTCGCTCAAAGCACTGGTCGGGCGCCCGCGCCCGGCGCTGGTGCCGCACCTGGAGTACGCGGGGGGATCAAGTTTTCCCAGTGGTCACAGCTTCAATTCCGCGCTTGGCTTCATCGCCGTGGCCCTTGCCTTTGCCACGCTGAGCAGCCGGCGATCGGTGCGCTGGACGATAATCGGGGCGGCTATGGCGGGATCGCTTGCGGTCGCCTTTTCGCGCGTCATGCTGGGAGTGCACTATCCTACCGACGTGATCGCTGGCTGGCTCGGCGGGGCGGGCTGGGCTTTCCTGGCCGAAGCGGCGCTTTACAGCCCGGCCCGGTCACTCGCCGACATGCATGCCGCCGCGCTCGAATCTGCTACGCCGGGCAGAACCAAGGCAATGTCACACCCCTGACAGCGGGCCCTGGTCCTCGGTAACGGTCCAGGTCTGACCTTTGGCGAGCAACTTTCTGAGATCGGTGCTCTTGCCTTCGCGCGCCTGGGCATCCTGTCCCAGGACGGCATCCTCGTAGGTCGGGCGCGGATCGTCATAAAGCACGCCCAGCGCCATCGGAAACGGCCCAAACGGCATTTCAACCAGCATGTGCGCGACAGAACGGTTGGTGACATCATGGACGATCACGCCCGCCGCCTGCCAATCGCCATCGGCTACGTCGACCACCTTCAGCGTCAGCTTCTGAATGTCCAGCGCAATGCCCTTGACCCCGCCGGTCTTGTCGCTGCCAAACAGCATCGGATCACCGTTCTTGAGCCACAGCTGCCTGTCTTCTGCCCCCTTGGGCGCAGCAAAATCGTCGAATACGTCCTTGTTGTAGACGATACAGTTCTGAAAAATCTCGATAAAGGCAGCACCGCGATGGGCGTGGGCGGCCTTAAGCACGTTAGGCAGATGCCTTGATACGTCAAACCCGCGGCCGATGAAGCGCGCGCCCGATCCCAGGGCAAATGCGGCCGGACTGGCGGGGCGATCAACTGAGCCGAGCGGCGTAGTCGGGCTGGTCGTCCCCTGGCGGCTGGTGGGCGAATATTGCCCCTTGGTCAGGCCGTAGATTTCGTTGTTGAACAGCATGATCTGGCAATTGAGGTTGCGGCGCAGCAGATGCATCGTGTGGTTGCCGCCAATCGACAGCCCATCGCCGTCACCGGTGACCAGCCAGATATCCAGCTCCGGATTGGCCAGTTTGATCCCGGTGGCAAAGGCCGGGGCGCGGCCGTGAATGGTATGAAATCCATAAGCCGCCATGTAGTAGGGGAACCGGCTGGAACAGCCGATCCCGCTGACAAATACGGTCTTGGCTGGGTCCGCGCCGATTTCCGGCATGGTGCGCTGCACTGCCTTAAGGATCGCATAGTCTCCGCAGCCGGGGCACCAGCGGACTTCCTGATCCGATTCCCAGTCTTTCAGCGTGGTGGTGATCGTAGCGATGGCGTTCATGGGTTGGAACTTTCGATGCTGGGCAGCTGCGCAGGATTGGCGTCGATATCGTCGCCCCCCGCATTGCCCGGAACATGGTCGAAATAGGTGGCGATCGCTTCTTCGATTTCGGCGATGGCAAATGGCTGGCCACTGACCTTGGTGAGCGGCTGTGCATCGACCAGATACTGATCGCGCAGCAAGGTCTTGAACTGACCGGTATTCATTTCTGGCACGAGGATCTTGTCGTAAGCCCTTAACAGATCACCAAGATTTTCCGGCAGCGGCCAGATGTGGCGGACATGCACATGGCTGACATCCAGCCCCTTGGCCCGCGCACGGCGCACGGCCTGGTGAATCGGTCCGAATGTGCTGCCCCATCCAACCACCGCGAGCTTGCCCCCGGACTGGCCCAGCGCCACGTCCTGTGCCGGAATGCTTTTCGCAACGCCGTCGACCTTGGCCTTGCGCGCGTCGGTCATCGCCTGGTGAGATCCCGGACTGTAATCAAGGTTACCGGTGCCGGGGTTCTTCTCGATCCCGCCGATCCGGTGCATCAGGCCGGGGGTGCCGGGCTTGATCCACGGGCGGGCGCCCTTGTCGTCGCGGGCATAGGGCAGCAGCGAACCGTCCGGGCCATTGGGAACTTGCAGGAACCTGGCCGGAAACGGCGTGAAGGTGTCAGGATCGGGCACGGCCCACGGTTCAGCCGCGTTGGCGATGTAGCCATCGGTCAGCAGGATGACAGGGGTCATGAACTGGGTCGCGATGCGTACCGCCTCGATCGCGCATTCGAACGCGTCGCCGGGGCTGCAGGCGGCAATCACCGGTATCGGCGTATCGCCGTTGCGGCCATAGACCGCCTGGTAGAGGTCCGACTGCTCGGTCTTGGTGGGCAGTCCGGTCGATGGTCCGCCGCGCTGCGAATTGACGATGACAAGCGGCAGCTCTGTCATCACGGCAAGGCCCATCGCCTCGGTCTTGAGCGCAATTCCAGGCCCCGAGCTGGAGGTAACTCCCAGCTTGCCAGCATAGCTCGCTCCAATCGCGGCAGCGATAGCGGCAATCTCGTCCTCGGCCTGGAAAGTGGTGACGCCGAACTCCTTGAGGCCGACCAGATAATGCAGGATCGAGCTGGCAGGCGTAATGGGATATCCGCCGAAAAACATCGGCAGATCGGCCAGCTGCGCACCCGCGACCAGGCCAAGTGCCACTGCTTCGGCCCCGGTGATCGTGCGGTACAGCCCCGCTGGCGATGGCACCGGATCAAGGTGGACCTTGTGTAGCTGGCCGCCCAGTTCTGCCGTTTCACCGTATGCGTGGCCAGCATTCAGCGCTGCAATATTGGCTTCTGCAAGCGTCGGATTCTTGCGGAACTTGGCGTTGAGCCAGTCAATCAGCGGGGCCCGGTCACGGTCGAACATCCACAGCGCCAGACCAAGCGTCCACATGTTCTTGCAGCGCAGCGCTTCCTTGTTGCCAAGTCCGAACGGCTTCACCGATTCCAGCGTCAGCGCGCTGATATCGAAGGCCAGCACCTTCCATTTGGCCAGGCTGCCATCGTCGATCGGACTGGCATCGTACTTGGCCTTTTCGAGGTTGCGCTTGGTAAACTCGCCCGTGTCGGCGATGATCAGCCCGCCAGGCTTGAGCGCGCCGACATTGGTCTTCAGCGCGGCCGGGTTCATCGCGACCAGAACATCGGGGGCATCGCCGGCAGTTTCGATATCGGTCGATCCGAAGTTAATCTGAAACGCCGACACACCGAACAGCGTGCCCTGCGGCGCGCGAATTTCAGCGGGAAAATCAGGAAAAGTCGCAAAATCATTGCCCGTCAGCGCACTGGAAAGAGTAAATTGCCCACCGGTAAGCTGCATCCCGTCGCCCGAATCGCCCGCGAAACGGACGACTACTGATTCGGGATGGTTTGATGTTGTCGCGGCGCGTTCGGCAAGTTGGGTGGCCATGAAAAGTCCTATTCAGGCGGATGAGACGCCAATCAAACCAGCGCCCTAATCCCCTCCCCACGGTGCGCGCAATCAAGAAAAACTGTCGCATCCGCAATTCGACAAGAGGCCCGACAAGGCGGCTAGTCAAGGGGCTTATCGCGTCTTAACCTGGCGATTAAATACACAGAAATGAGGATGCCGCACCGATGACCGACCAGAACCCCAATTTTCGCGAAGACGTTCAAGCCTTTCTGGCAATGGTCAACAGCCTGCCCGCTCCCGATGCGCTGGTGCCCGAGGAGCAGCGCGAAGGCTACCGCGCGATGAAGCTGATGGTCGAGGCTGATCCGCGCGATTTGGCGGTTATCAAGGACTTGTCCTGCCCCGGTCCGGCCGGCGAGATTCCGCTGCGCTTCTACGACGTCAGGGCCGAACGCGGCCCTTCGCCGGTAATCCTGTTTTTCCACGGCGGCGGTTATGTGATCGGTGATCTTGATACCCACAATTCGCTGTGCACCGAACTGTCGGCCGAACTCGATCTGCCGGTGCTGGCCGTGCATTACCGCCTTGCGCCCGAACATCCCTTCCCCGCAGCGCCCGACGACTGCGAAGCGGCAGCCCGTTGGCTGGCAGGCAGTCCGGCAGAACTGGGCCGGTCCGTTACCGGCCTGGTGACAATCGGTGGCAGCGCTGGCGGCAACCTCGCCACGGTCACCGCGCGCGCCTTATGCGACAAGCCCGCTGCCGCGCCCATGCTGCTGCAGGTCCTGCTTTATCCCGCAACCGACGAATCGCAGGACGGTTCGATGAAGACCTTTGGCGAAAATCACTTGCTGACCAGCGTGGTGATGGATTGGTTTTACGACCTATATAAGCCCGAAAGCGGCAACCAGCGCGCGTTTCCACTCCACGCCAGCGCGGCAGGAATGTGCCCGTCAATCGTTGTCACTGCCGGGCTTGACGTGCTGCAGGACCAGGGCCGGCGCATGGCGGACAAACTGGTCGAAGCCGGGGTCGACACCGTCTATCTTCACATGGCCGGGCTGACCCATGACTTTACAACCACCCGCAAGGCCCTGCCCAGCGCCGCGGCGGCAGTCGCAAAGATCATCGCGGCAATGAAGTTGATGCTGATGAAGGTTTGACTTAGGGGCGCGGGAATGAGCGATCCCTTTTCATCCCTGCCCTATCGTCCCTGTGTCGGCGTGATGCTGGTCAATGCGGGCGGCCACGCCTTTGTTGGCAAGCGGATCGACACGCGCGGCCAGCCCGATGAAGGCGGCATATATTGGCAGATGCCGCAGGGCGGGATCGATGAGGGCGAAGATCTGCACGCTGCGGCCTTGCGAGAGCTTTGGGAAGAAACAGGGGTTGAGGAATGCCACGTCACCCTGCTTGCACAGACCCGGGAAGAGCTTTTCTACGATCTGCCCGATGATCTGATCGGCAAATTGTGGGGCGGACGCTATCGCGGCCAACGCCAGCACTGGGTGCTTGCCCGGTTTGGCGGCGAGGACAGCGATATCCGTCTGGATGCCCATGACCCGGCAGAGTTCGAAGCCTGGCAATGGGTCAGTCCGGCAGAGCTGCCGGACTTGATCGTCCCGTTCAAAAAGCGCGTCTACCGCGCTGTTCTGGATGAGTTTTCGGCGCTGATTTAATTTGCCGAAACTTCCGGCTTCACCGCTACCTGTTCAGCCGTCACAACTTGCGGAGCCGGACCTTTCTGAATCGCGGCGGCGAGTTCCTGGGACGGAGCGCAGCTGTTCCCGCACAGCTGCTGGAGCCGGGCAAGATTGCGGCGAGCCTTTTCAATCGCTCCCTTTTCCACCAGCGCAGCACCTTCGCCGGCGATGGCATAGGTGTTATCGGGATCGCGTTCCAGCGCTTCGCGGTAATAGTGCAACGCTTTGCCCTGCATACCTTCGCGGCGAGTCGCTTCGGCCAGATTGAGATAGATGGCAACATGACCCGGCTGTACAGTCAGCGCTGCCTCGTAAAAATCGACCGCGCGATCGGCCTGACCAGCGGACAACGCAGCGCGGCCTTGCGCAACCAGCGCGGCTGCGCGCGGATCGAGCGGCGCGGGCGGCGCCCCCTGGCCCACGCTTGCGGTGACCGCGACAATCGCGGACAAAGCGAGGGCGGCAGGCATGTAACGCATCAGGTGCTCCTTAAAGCCGGGCATGGCCTGATCTGGTATCATGACGTTTCTAAACGTGCGATGAAAAATCCGTCGGTTGCATCGTGCAGCGGGTCGAGCCGAATGCCTGCACCCCGCTGGTGCCCCGCCTTCAGATCGAGCTCACCAGCCTGCCAGCCGCGATGACGCGCCAGAAAAGCCGCGGCCTGATCCGCACCTTCGGCATCGAGCAGCGAACAGGTAACGAAGATCACACGCCCGCCGGTCCGCACCAGGCTGGCAGCAATGTCGATAAGCCGCGCCTGGACTGCGGTCAGCCGCTCCAGCCCTGCTGCGTCGAGCCGCCAGCGTGCCTCTGGATTGCGGCGCCAGGTGCCGGTGCCCGAACAGGGTGCATCAACCAGCACCGCATCCGCTGTGCCCGCTACATCGGCCAGCGCTGCCGCTTCGTGCCCCGGATCAAGCAGGCGCGTTTCGATCAAGGACGCTCCGGCACGCTCGGCGCGGGGCGTAAGGCGCGACAGGCGCGATCGGTCGGTATCGCAGGCGATCAGCCGCCCGGTGCCGCCCATTGCCGCCGCCAGGGCCAGCGTCTTGCCCCCGGCCCCGGCGCACAGATCGATCACGGTTTCGCCTGGCTGGGCGGCCACCGCCTCGCAGGCGAGCTGCGAGCCGGCATCCTGCACCTCGATCCTGCCGTCCTTGAACGCATCCCACTGTTCAACAGGAGTGCCGTGCGCAAAGCGCAAGCCGTGCGGCGCAGTCAGTGCTTCACCTGGCTGCGGCAACGCAATGGTATCGCGCGCGGACTTCAGCGCATTGACCCGCAGGTCGAGCGGCGCGCGGTTGAGCAAGGCCGCCGCCGCGTCGCCGGCAATCCCGCTGTCAGCTAGCTGCGCTTCCAGCCAGGCCGGGGCGATGCCGCCGCTCGCCGCCGGTTCATCGCTGGCCAGGGGCGCAGGACCGTGGCGCGATCCATCGAACAACGCTGCCAGCGCGGGATCCGTCGCGGCCATCCGCACCATGGCGGACCGCCCGCTGACCGGCACTTCGCCGCAAGCGCGAATCGCGCCATAGGCCAGATCGCGCACCGCGCGGCGATCGCCGCTGCCGGCAAAGCGGCGGGTGCGGAACCATTCGGCGATGATCCGGTCTGCGCTGGCACCATTGCCGCGTGCTGCGGCTATTACCGCATCCAGGATTTCGATCGCCGCTTGAACGCGCGCCGCCGGGGTCACGACTTGTAGTTCGGTGCCTCGCGGGTGATCGTCACGTCATGGACGTGGCTTTCCTTGAGGCCCGCGTTGGTGATGCGCACGAACTGCCCGCGCGTGCGCAGATCCTCGATCGTGGCGCTGCCGGTATAGCCCATGGCTGCCTTGATCCCGCCGACCAGCTGGTGGATCACATCCTTGGCCGGCCCTTTGTAGGCTACCTGGCCCTCTATCCCTTCGGGAACCAGCTTCATCTGGTCCTTGATATCGCCCTGGAAATAGCGGTCGGCGCTGCCGCTGCCCATCGCGCCCAGCGATCCCATCCCGCGGTATGATTTGTAAGCGCGGCCCTGGTACAGAAAGGTTTCCCCTGGGGCTTCCTGCGTGCCTGCCAGCATCGATCCGATCATGATCGTCGATGCGCCAGCTGCCAGCGCCTTGGCCGCATCGCCCGATGTGCGCAGACCGCCATCGGCGATGATCGGAACGCCGGTATCCTGCGCCGCGCGGGCAGCATCCATGATTGCAGTCAATTGCGGCACGCCCACGCCAGCAACGACGCGGGTGGTGCAGATCGAACCCGGCCCGATCCCCACCTTGACCGCATCGGCCCCGGCATCGATCAGCGCACGGGTCGCCTCGTAAGTCGCAACGTTGCCGGCAATGATCTGCGCCGAATTGCTGAGTTTCTTGACCCGTTCGACCGCGCGCGCAACGTCCTTGTTGTGGCCGTGGGCGGTATCGATGATCACCACGTCACATTCCGCCGCAAGCAGCGCTTCGGTCCGTTCGAAGCCCTTGTCGCCCACCGTGGTTGCAGCGGCGACACGCAAGCGACCGGTCGCGTCCTTGGTCGCGGCGGGATAGTTGACCGCCTTTTCGATGTCCTTGACCGTGATCAGCCCGACGCAATGGAACGCATCGTCAACGACCAGCAGCTTTTCGATCCGGCGCTGGTGCAGCAGGCGGCGCGCCTCTTCCTGGCTTACCCCGGCGCGGACCGTGGCCAGATTCTCATGCGTCATCAGTTCACGCACTGGCTGGCGCGGATTGTCGGCAAAGCGCACGTCGCGGTTGGTCAGGATGCCAACCAGGCGGCCCGACGCTTCAACCACCGGGATGCCGGAAATACGGTTGGTGTCCATCAAGGCCTGCGCCTCGCCCAGGGTAGCTTCGGGCGCGATCGTGATCGGATTGACCACCATGCCGCTTTCAAAGCGCTTGACCGCGCGCACTGCGGCGACCTGTTCCCCGACCGTCAGGTTGCGGTGAAGCACGCCGATCCCGCCCAGCTGGGCCATGACGATCGCCATGTCGGCCTCTGTCACGGTATCCATCGCCGAGGACACCACCGGGATGTTCAGCGCGATGTCGCGGCTCAGCCGGGTGCGGGTATCGGCCATCGATGGCACGATTTCGCTTTCACCCGGCCGCAGCAGGACGTCGTCGAAGGTAAGACCAAGGGGGATGTCCATAGATGCCAGCGCAGTCCTCAAAGGGGCGATTCGTGGCGGCTCACGTAACCACAGCGCGCCCATTGCACAAGCGCGGCGCCGGATTTCCTTACTTTCCTGCAGCAGGGACTTTCTTCAGATCGCCGAACCACCGTGCCAGAGCGACGTGAAAATCGACGTCATCAGCCGCTCCGCCCAGTTCAAGATCAGGCTTCACCCGGTCGGTCGGGCGGTGATAATCGCCGTTCATGAAGCGTTCGACCCTGCCCAGGTCCGACCACGACGACGATATCATCACCGCCGGGACATCGTGTTGCATCAGCGCCCAGCCATCTTGCCGTTTGACGAACGCGTTGGCTGCATTGCCGGGCGCGATCTTACGCTTTTGCTGGCGCGCAACCGCGGCGATCTGGACATCAAGCGGGGTCATCCCCGCGCCAATCACCGCAAAGGGTTGACCGGCCGGTGCCAGCGCGACGCTATCGATATTGAACGCAGCGACAATCTGCTTGAGCGGCACGGGCGGGTTTTCGGCAAAGGCCTCAGCCCCCAGCAGGCCAAGTTCCTCGCCCGTGGTCGCCACGAAATAGACGTCGCGGTCAAGCTGCGGGGCGCGGGCCAGACGGCGGGCGATCTCGGTCATCGCGGCCAGGCCGCTGGCATTGTCGATCGCGCCGTTGCAGATCTGGTGATCGGTTGCCTGCGGAGCGCAGCGGCCAAAATGATCCCAATGTGCCATGATCAGCACCGCGCCGGCATCGGGTCGCTTGCCTAGCAGCCGTCCGATCATGTTGTGGGTGTTGATCCGGGTTTCGCGCGTGGTCGCTTCGAACGTCGCGTTAAGATCTACCGGAATCGGTGTAAAATCGTCCCGCTGTGCCGCTTTCTGGAACCCGGCAACCGATTGTCCGGTGCCGGTCAGGGCGCGGTCCAGCGCTGCGGCACTGATAAACGTTTCAAGATCTCCGCCCAGTTCTTCGCCAGCAATACCGTAAGCCAGGCGGCGGCGCTGGCTGACGACGGTATCGATGGTCCGGCTACTGTCGAGCACGGTGAGAACCGCCGAAGCGCCGCCGCCCAGCATCGCATTCTGCCGTTCCGATCCATCGCGTCCGCCGTCCAGCATCAACGCTATGCGGCCAGCCAGTTCAGCCCGCGGCGGAATGGCATCGCCTTTGCCCACGAACAGGATGGGCGCATTTTCCAGCAGGCTGCGCTTGCCCGAGGTCAGCACCAGTACCGCGCTGCCCGGCACCGCGACCCGGCGCCCCTTTCGGGAAAACAGTGCCGCGGAACGGTCCGGCTCGCGCCCGATGAGGGAGACTGGCGTAAACCAGGCATGGCCCGGATCATTAGTGCCCGATTCCAGCCCGATGTCGAACCATTGCCTGCCCAGATAGCGCAGCGTCAGCGTCTCACCCTCGGTGCCCGGCTCACGCCCGTCATAGGCATCGCTGGCCAGCTCGGTGATATGGGCACGCAGGTTGGCGATCAGTACCGAGCGTTCTTTTTCCGCACGCGACGCCGCAACCGCAGGAGCACAGGCAAACGACACCGCAAGCAGCAGCGCGATCACTCGGCCCATCGCTCTCCAGCACCATTTCATCGCGGCAACTCTACCCGAGCCAGTGTCGTCGACAAGCCCATTGATTGGCCAGGCCCCCCTTCGCATGATCGCGTGACAGCAAAGGCACACCAATGCTTGCTGCCGCATGAAACGGATGGTGTTTTAGCACGTTATTGTCCATGTCGGGCATTCAAACCCGGCTGCTGTTGGAGGGATGCCATGCGCCTTGATGATTTTGACCCCAATTCCGTCAACGTCCAGGATCAGCGCGGCGGCGGCGGCTTGCCGATCGGGCGCGGCGGGCAGGTCGGCTGCGGGACGATCGTCATTGCGCTGATCGCCTATTTCGTATTTGGCGTCGATCCGACGCAGATGATCGGCAGCGTGCAGGATGCCGGACCGCAAAGCACGCAGATCGGCGCACCTGCGGGCGGCACGACGACCGCCGAAAGTTGCTCGGTCGATGAAGTAAGCCGCGAAACATGCAACGCGCTGTCCTCGCTCAATAAAACCTGGCAGCCAATCTTTGCTTCGTCCAAAATTGCGTTCAAGCAGCCAACCCTTCAGTTCTATTCGCAGGCGGGCCGATCGGGCTGCGGCACCGCGCAAAGCGCGATGGGGCCATTTTATTGTCCAAACGACCAAGGCATTTACATCGATACCGATTTCTATCGCCAGATGGATCAGCAGCTGGGCGCGGGCGGTGATTTTGCGCGGGCTTATGTGATCGCCCACGAGTACGGCCACCACATCCAGAACCTGGTCGGGCTGGCCGCGCAGATTCAATCAGCACAGCAACAGAACCCGTCTCGCGCCAACAACCTGCAAGTGCGCATGGAACTGCAGGCCGATTGCTATGCGGGGGTATGGGCCGCAAAGAACAAGGACAAGCTGGAAACCGGCGACATGGAAGAAGGCCTGCGCGCGGCCCATCAGATCGGCGACGATGTGCTGATGAAGTCGGCCGGGCGCCGTCCGGTTGAGGCTGCGTTTACCCACGGCAGCGCCGAACAGCGAATGACCTGGCTGCGCAAGGGCTTGGAAACCGGCAATGAGGATGCCTGCGACACCTTTGCCGACTTGAATCGCTAAGCGCTGCGGGAACTTATAGCCGGTCTGGTGCGTAACTGTATCGACACCCGGTTGACGCACAGGCTTGCGCCAGGCCGGTAGGGGACCGCTAATGATCCGTTTTGTTTCCGCAATTTACGCCCTTCCTATAGCTATGCTGGTGATGACGCCGGCCCATGCCCGCGACAAGCAGGACCCCGACAAGAAACCGGTCCCCGTCACTGACCAGAAAGTTGATGCGGGCGATGTTGCGCTGACGCCGTTATCCGACCTCAACATCAAAAAGACCGGTATTCCGCCGCTTTTGATCGCTGCGCAGGACCGCCCCTATTCGATCGACGGAATGCGCACGTGCGCACAGCTCAACGCTGCAGTGACAGATCTGAACACCCTGCTGGGCGAGGATATCGACGTTGCCGATGATGGCGAAGGCGGACCGGACGCAGGGCGCGTGGCCCAATCGGTGGTAGGATCGCTTATTCCGTTCCGCGGCCTGATCCGCGAACTGTCAGGCGCGAACTCGCAGGAACGCAAGCTGCAATCCGCCATTATAGCCGGCAGCACGCGGCGTGGCTTTCTGAAGGGAATTGCCCAGCAGCGGGGGTGCAAGGGCATCGCCCGCCCGGCCACGAATGGCCTCGTCGCCGCTGCTGATCCGGCAAAGACCAAATCCGCGGCTGCTGGCACTGCCATGACCCAGAAACCGGTAGTCCAGGAAACCAAGTGACGGCGGCCTTGGCCGGCTCACCCTGATCGGGTAGGCCCTTCGTCATGCGGCTGAACGACTGTCACAACATCGATGATTTCCGCCTGCTGGCCCGGCAGCGCCTGCCCTGGCCGGTGTTCGATTATATCGACGGCGCGGCGGATGATGAAGTGACCAAGGCGCGCAACACTGCCGCCTATGATGACGTTGACCTGGTGCCGGACGTACTGGCCGGCGTCGAAACTATCGACACTTCGTGCACCCTGCTGGGCCGCAAAAGTGCCCTTCCCCTGATCATGTCACCCACGGCTTTGCAGCGCGTGTTTCACTGGCAGGGCGAACGTGCGGTGGCGCGGGCGGCGGAGAAGTTCGGGCTGTGGTGCGGCATTTCCAGCCTTGCCACTGTCAGCATCGAAGAGATCGGCGCACTGATTTCAAGCCCCAAGATGTTTCAGCTCTATATCCACAAGGACCGCGGCCTCAACGCCTCGATGATCGAGCGGTGCAAGGCGGCGAAGTTTGATGCCATCGCGCTGACGGTCGATACCATTGTTGGTGGCAAGCGCGAGCGGTGCCTGCGCAGCGGGTTTTCCTCGCCTCCCAAGTTCACACCGTCCTCCTTGTTAAGCTATGCGTTGAAGCCGCGTTGGGGGCTGGATTATGTCTTGCGGGAAAAGTTTTCGCTGCCCAACCTTGATACGCACGTGCGTCAGGGCACCAGCGAGCCGGTTTCGATCCAGCGCTATTTCTCCGAGATGCTAGACCAGTCGATGGACTGGAAGATGGTTGAACAGATCCGCGCCGACTGGGGCGGAACCTTCTGCCTCAAGGGTGTGATGAGCAGCGCCGATGCACGCCGTGCCGCCGATATGGGGATTGATGCGATCATGGTATCTAACCACGGCGGTCGGCAATTGGACGGCAGCCGGGCGCCGTTTGATCAGCTGCCCGAAATTGTCGAGGCGGTCGGCGGGCGAATTGAGATCATCTGCGATGGCGGGGTGCGGCGCGGCACGCACGTGCTCAAGGCGCTGTGCAGCGGGGCCGCGGCAGCGTCCGGCGGCCGGCTTTACCTCTATGCCCTTGCTGCTGCCGGGCAGGACGGGGTCGAGCGCGCCTTGACCATTTTGAAGGACGAGATCGCGCGCGGGATGAAGCTGATGGGTGTCACCCGCATCGATCAGCTGACGGCGGAGCGTCTGCGCCGCCGCTGAAACGCCAAACGGCGAGGATTGGGCTATCCTCGCCGCCTGTCGGTGGCCCAGGGACTGGTCGGGCCGCCTTTAGCCCTTTTCGGCGTTGCGCTTGATTTCCTCGTCAAGCTGTTTGAGCACCTTGGCCCGGACATCGTCTGGAATGCCCTTGTCGCGGGCCACTTCATCGCGTGCCTTGCGGATTGCATCGGCGGCCGAAGCCCGCGCCTGATCGGCAGCGCAGATCTTGATGCGGATCTGGTGGACCTTTCCGTCGGCATCGCTGGTTTCGTTGACTTGGGTCGGCTCACCCTTGGCGCAGCCGGCCAGATCGGTTGTTTCGCCGTCGTGCATCATCGTGTGGTTCATGCCTTCGGCACCTATCCTGCGGATGATGATGCGGTGCTGGCCGGGGCCGCCCGGAACGGCAGGCGGCTCGGGCATATCGGCCATGGCCTGTTCTACCTTCCGGTCGATTTCGGCGTCGGTCAGGTTCTTGTCAGTCTTGAAAACGATGGTCTTGCCATCCTTGGTGACGACGCGGGTTTTAAGCTTGTTTTCGTCCTTACCCGGGCCTTCTTTTTCGACGATGACCATTTTCTTCTCGATCTTCATCGGCGCGGCAGGAGCGGCGGGCGGTGCATCCTGCGCGGCATAGGTGATCGACGCGGTCAGCGGCAGGGCCAGGACGCCGGCAGCGATCAGTACGCGTCCGGCCAGACGGCGGCGGGGAGTTGGTTGGGTCATGGTCAGGCTCCTCAAACGGTAGACGATGCTTTTTTCGGACAAGACGGCGCAGGCCAGCGGGTTGGTTGATGCAAGGCCCGGGCCGCGGGCAAAGGCGGTGATCAGGCGGGCATAGGCTTCGCGCGTGGCACTATCGCTTCCGGCCAGCACACGGGCATCGCAGGCCGCTTCCTGATCGCGGCGCAGCGCGCGCCATCCGGCCCAGGCCAGCGGATTGAACCAGTGCAACGCCAGCAACGGCTGCATCGCAAAGTTGACCGCGATATCGCGCCCCGCGTGGTGTTCCAGCTCGTGCGCTATCGCCAGATTGCGGACCTGTGCATCCGCCGATCCGGCAAAGGCGCGCGGCAGGGCCACGACCTTGTCGATCACACCGAAAGCGACCGGCACCGGCACCGCATCGGTTTCGATGACCCGCACGGCGCCGCGCTGTTCGATCAGCGTGGCACCGCGCAGCGCGCGGCGGCGCAGCAGAAAATAGCCGGTCAGCCGCCACGCCAGAAATATAGCGGCTCCCGCCAGCCAGAAGGCCGCGATGAGCGGCCGCGGATCGAATGCCGGATCGGCAGATATGGCGACTTGGGAGATCGACCCGGCCGGAAAGCGGATCGCCTCGGCCGCTGGCGGCGCCGGGACGGTCACCGTCAGCGGCGGCAGCAGCAATCGCAGAACCGGCAGCAGCCACAAGGCATAGGCCATGGACGGGCCAAAGTGACGCGCAACCGGACGGCGCAGTATCAGCACCGCCGCGATCAACGCCCCAGTGGTGACGAGCGTATCGACCAGCCAGCTCACTTCTTGAGCTCCTGCAGCAGCGCCTCGATCTCGGCGATATCGGCGGCGCTCAGCGATTCGGTTTCGGCCAGATGCGCGAACAACGGAGCAGCACGGCCGCCGAACAGCCGTTCGACCAGCCGTTTCGATTCGCCGCCGACATAGGCGTCACGCGCCAGTGCCGGGGAATAGAGGAAGCGTTTGCCATCGGGCTGGGTCAGCACCGCCTGTTTGGCGACCAGACGGGATAGCAGCGTCTTGACCGTAGCCAGCGTCCAGTCACGCGCCGGGGCGACTGCATCAGCCACTTCGTTCGCAGTAAGCGGCGAGGCCGCCCATAGCGCCTCCATCACCGCATGTTCAGCTTCGCTGATCCGCTCTCCGGACTGCACTTGTTCGGGCATTGCTTACCTCACGTTTACACCTGTAATCGACTACAGGCGTAAACGTGAATGGCAGATGAATGAACGTGCAGGCGCTGCAATCGATCTGACCGCGTATCAGCTGTCCTTCTTGGCCGCGTCATCGGCAATTCCCGTAAACTCATTTATCTTGTCGATCTTGAGTTCAGCCGCCTTGGCCAGCAGCGCCGCCTTGTCAGCGCCCGCATCCATTTCCTTGATCAGGGTCGCATAGGGGTTCTTGTCGCCGCCGTGGGCCGTAAAAGCGATCGGCGCCAGCACCATCCGGGACAATTTCAGGTCACCCGCCCGCAGCGCTGCAATTCCGGCCCGAATGCGCAGCGATTGATCGGCCGGGACCAGTACGACCGCCCGGTTAATGCCGGTGATCGCAGCATCCGGCGGCGTTTGTCCGGCAGCCACGAAGCTGTCGTAGTAAAGGGCAAACGGCAGTGCGTAGTTGGGATCCAGTTTGTTTGCTTGCAGGAACCAGCGGCGCGCCTCGCGCCAGCCGTTTGCATCCTTGCTTTCAATTGCCCGCTGTGCGGCAATCCGCCCCTTGTAGACCAATCCCATGATGTTTTTGGGATCGAGGGCCAGCAGGCGATTGGCTGCTGCATCGGCAGCGGCATAATTCTTCGCGTCGTATTCCATTTCCGTAATTGCGCGCTGGACAAAGACATCGTCCGGATAGCGCGCCGCGACCGGCCGCGCCCTCTCGGCCAGCGGGCCGGCCGTTTTGGCCGTGACACCATTGGCGGAGATCATGCGGTACTCGATGATCGCCGCCTCTCCCGGCCCCAGCGTGCGCACAGAAACTTCGGTCGGAGTTTTGACCTTGTCGGAAGACAGTTTCGAGCTGGGGAAGCTGGACCGGCGCACATAGCGTTCCAGTTCCCGGTCGAAGGCGTCAAGATCGCCAAACGCCGCTTCGCCAGCCTTCAGTGGCGGGGCACCGGCATTTATTGCATTGATATACTTGAAGAACTGGCCTGGACGGTTGCCGCTGATCAACAGGTAATGGCACAATAGCCAGCCCCGGCTGTACAGCTCTATCCTCTCTTCGCCTTTGGGCGGGTTGGTGTCGCTTTCCAGAAGACGGCGCACCGTCCACCGGTTCATGCCGCCCATTGCCCAACTTCTATCGGCATTGGGGGCCCCGATGATGACATTGCCTGCAGCGTCGAATTGGGCAGACATGAACAGTTCGGCCAGTCCCTCGGTAGCCCACGATGGAAAAAACTTGCCCATGTTCGAAAGCAGCATGTGGTGCGTATATTCATGGTACATGATCCGCTCGGGTGTCGGTTTCACGCCCTCCATGTCTCGCATCTTGGGTAGCCGCTCAGGGATGATGGCAAGCGAGCCTTGGGCGTCAGGCCGGTAAAAGCCGCCAACATTGGCGCGGCCCGCCAAGCGCGAAACATCGTCCATCGACGGAACGTAGTAAATCGTCGCCTGGTCGTCGGTTTCGACCTTGAACAGCCCGCGCAGCACCGCGTCGAACTTTTCGAGCTTTACGGTACGTTCGCGCAGATCATTTTCCGGCAAATCGGCAAAGACCGTGAAATGGCGTGATTTTGCCTCATGCCATTCGGCATGGGCAGGCGCGGCGAACGCCAACGCAGAGACAGCAAGCGGAACAAATGCGAGCTTTTTACCAATGGACATATAGCGACCCCAAGAAACCTGTTTGTAGTTCACAATAAAGCAGATTTTTCGCGGATGGAAAGTGTTGTCCGTCGAACTGTATCGCCAATCCACCGTATGGACTGCAAGCAGTCACACGCCTGATTGCAGCGCCGGCCGGCACATCGCGGCGCGGCACGGCCGATCGGATAGCGACACCCAATTTTTAGACCGCAGAAGCAATCGTGCGCGACCACATCGTGCGCGACCACTATGGGCCGCGCGGCAACCACGCCTTAATAAACCCGCTTCTTCGGCTTGATGTATTCCACATCGTCGGTCAGCGTATATTCGTGGACCGGGCGGTAATCGAGCCGCACGTCGCCGCCCTTGCCGCCCCAGCCGTCAAACCAGGCGGCGGTGTGCTTCATCCAGTTGGCATCGTCGCGGTCAGGGAAATCCTCGTGCGCGTGGGCGCCGCGGCTTTCCTTGCGAGCGTGGGCGCCGTGGAGGGTGACGCTGGCCTGGCTGATCAGATTGTCGAGCTCCATCGTTTCAACCAGATCCGAGTTCCAGATCAGCCCGCGGTCCGACACATGGATGTCCTGCATCTGCTGGTAAGTCGCGGCCAGCTTGGCCTTGCCTTCGGCCATCAGATCGTCATTGCGGAACACCGCGGCATGGGCTGACATTGCACGCTGCATGTCGGTGCGGATTGCCGCGGTTGGCACAGCGCCATTGGCGTTGCGGAAATGGTCGAGCCGGCCCAGCGCCATGTCTGCGCTGTCCTTGGGCAGTTCGTTGTGGGCAGAGCCGGGCTTGATTATTTCCTTGAGGCGGTGGCCGGTGGCGCGGCCGAACACGACCAGATCGATCAGGCTGTTGGAGCCAAGGCGGTTGGCCCCGTGGACCGAAACACAGGCCGCTTCGCCCACTGCAAACAGGCCGGGAATGACCGTTTCGGGATTGCCGTCGGCGCCGATGGTCACAACCTCGCCGTGGTAATTGCAGGGAATGCCGCCCATGTTGTAGTGGACTGTCGGCACCACGGGAAGCGGCTGGCGGGTCAGATCGACCCCGGCAAAGATTTTTCCGCTTTCGGTGATCCCCGGAAGCCGTTCGGACAGCACACCGGGATCGATGTGATCAAGGTGCAGGAAGATGTGGTCCTTGTGCGGGCCAACGCCGCGCCCTTCGCGGATTTCCAGCGCCATCGAACGGGACACCACGTCACGGCTGGCCAGATCCTTGGCCGAAGGGGCATAGCGTTCCATGAACCGCTCGCCTTCGGAATTGGTGAGGTACCCGCCCTCGCCGCGCGCGCCTTCGGTAATCAGAACGCCCGCGCCGTAAATCCCGGTCGGGTGGAACTGGACAAACTCCATATCCTGGAGCGGAAGCCCTGCACGCAGCACCATGCCGCCGCCATCGCCGGTGCAGGTGTGCGCCGATGTGGCAGTGTAGTACGACCGGCCATAGCCGCCCGTCGCCAGCACGACCGCGTGGCTGCGGAACCGGTGGATCGAGCCATCATCCATGCACAGCGCGATCACGCCGACGCACTTGCCACCGTCCATGATCAGATCGATCGCGAAGTATTCGATGAAGAAGTCAGCCGCGTACTTCAGGCTTTGCTGATAAAGCGCGTGGAGCATGGCGTGGCCGGTGCGGTCAGCCGCGGCGCAGGTGCGCTGCACCGGCGGACCTTCGCCCATGTTCTGCATGTGCCCGCCGAACGGCCGCTGGTATATCGTGCCATCGGGGTTGCGGCTGAACGGAACCCCGGCGTGTTCCAGTTCGTACACCGCCTGCGGGGCTTCGCGGACCATGTATTCGATCGCGTCCTGATCTCCCAGCCAGTCCGATCCCTTGACGGTATCGAACATGTGCCAGGTCCAGTGATCGGGCGAATTGTTTTGCAAGGATGCAGCGATGCCGCCCTGCGCGGCCACGGTGTGGCTGCGGGTGGGAAACACCTTGGTGATGCAGGCGGTGCGCAAACCGGCCTCGGCGCTGCCCATCGTGGCGCGCAGGCCCGATCCTCCGGCGCCGACGACGACGGTATCATAGGTGTGGTCGATAATCTTGTAGGCAGGGGCAGTCATGCTCAGGCTCCGAGCGCGAGGCGGACGACGCACAGCAGGCCAAAAGCGGCCCCGGCGACAGCGGACAGGTTCAGCGCCGCCATGGCGGCAAACTTGTTGGCGGGTTCGTGGACATAGTCTTCCAGCATCACCTGCACCCCCAGCCGGGCGTGCCAGAACGTGGTGATCACGAACAGGCCCAGCGCCGTGGCGGGCAGCGGGGCTGCAAAAAACTCTTTCATCGCACCATAGGAATGATCGCCCATGGTGATCAGCGTCAGCAGCAGCCACAGCCCCAGCACCAGGTTGCCGATCGCGGTAAAGCGCTGGACCAGCCAGTGATGCGTGCCCGAATGTGCCGAGCCAAGGCCCCGCACGCGGCCGATTTCGGTTCCGTTACCCATGTCGTGTCAGCCCTTCAGCGCAGCAGGATCGTGGCCCAGACGGCCAGCGTCAGGACAATGGCAATGATCGGCGTGGCCACCGACCAGAACGCGTTGGATTTAAGTTCATAGCCCGCGCCTATATCCAGCACGAAGTGGCGCAGACCCGATGCCATGTGGTTGAAAAATGCCCAGGTCAGCCCGATCAGCACCACCCGGCCGTACCACGCCCCGGCATGGGTCAGAAACGCATCATAGGCAGCCTGCCCGCTGGCCAGCGATCCAAGCCAGTACAGCAGCACCCCCAGCCCGGCAAAGGCAAGGCCATTGCCCGTTACCCGGTGCAGGATCGACACGGCCATGGCCGGTCCCCAGCGCCAGATCTGCAAGTGCGGTGAAAGCGGGCGATTGTTGGCGGCGGCCATGCAGATGTTCCCTTTGGCGAAACCTGTCGGCGACGGATGCGCCGTTCACGCCTCCCCTTAATCAAAACGCGGGGCGGTGCAAGCGCACGAAAGGGTGCATTCCCTGAATAGACATCTGACCGCCTTGCCTTATTGAGCGATGACATGAGCCCAATAACCGCCCTTGTCACCGGATCATCACGCGGGATCGGCGCGGCAATTGCGGCGCGGCTTCGCGCGCGCGGAGCGACGGTGATCGGCCATGCCCGCAGCGCGGTCGACGCCGATACGATCGCCGCCGACCTGGCCGATCCGACAGCCCCGGCCCAGCTGTGGGAAAATGCGCTGGAACGCAGCGGCGGGCAGATCGACATCCTGATCAACAATGCCGGGCTTTTCGAGGCCAATCCGCTGGCGCTTTCGGACATCGCCTGGCTTGATAACTGGGAAGACACCCTGCGGATCAACCTGACCGCGGCGGCCGAACTGTCGCGCTACGCGGTAAAGGCATGGCTGGACGAAGGCCGCAAGGGGCGCATCGTCCACGTCGCCAGCCGCGCCGGCTATCGCGGCGATTCGCCTGATCACTGGCACTATGCCGCTGCCAAGGGCGGGATGATCGCGATGCACAAGACCATCGCCCGGCAATATGCCGCCAGGGGCGTGATGAGCTATGCGATCTGTCCCGGTTTCACCGATACCGCGATGGCCGGCGATTACCTTGCCAGCCGCGGCGGGCCGGGCTTGCTCGCCGATATCCCGCTGGGACGGGTTGCCGCGCCCGATGAAATCGGCGCCATTGCCGAGTTTTGCGCGCTCGACGCGCCCGAAAGCATGACCGGCACAGTTATCGACGCCAACGGAGCCAGCTATGTCCGCTAAGCCAATTCTTGCCGCGCTCGCGCTGACGGTTGCCGCCTGCTCAGCGATCACCGGCCCGGTGGATGCAGGACCCGCCGCCGTGCTGCCCGGCCCGCAGGCCAATGCCCACTACACCCCGGCCGCCCTGGCAGCCGCATGCCAGGGCAAGGACGGGTGGGCCGATCCCGCCCCGCCCGCGCACATCTACGGCAACACCTGGTATGTCGGTACCTGCGGGATTACCGCACTGCTGGTGACAGGCCCGCAAGGTCATGTGCTGGTTGACGCCGGTGTTCCCGAAGCTGCACCGCTGGTCGCCGCCAATGTCGAAAAGCTGGGCTTTGCGCTGCGTGACGTGCGCTGGATCGTGGGCGGGCATGAGCATTTTGACCACGCTGGCGGGATCGGCGAAATGCAGCGCCTGACCGGTGCCAGGGTCGCCGGCATTGCGCCCTGGGCAAAAGTCATGGCCACCGGCCTGCCTGATGACAGCGATCCGCAGTATGACGATCTTGTCAAACACCCGATGGAGCGGGTGAAGACCGACCGCATCCTGGCGTCCGGGGCCAAGATTGCACTGGGCGGCACATTACTGACAGCCACGGCCACTCCGGCGCATTCGCCCGGGTCGACAAGCTGGACGTGGAAAACCTGCGAAGGTCAGGAATGCCGGACGATTACCTATGCCGACAGTATCTCGACAATTTCATCAGAGAATTACTGGTTCTCACTGCATCAGGATCGGGTCGCTGCTGTTCGCGTAGGCTTGGACCGCGTGGCCAAACTGGACTGCGGCATTCTGCTCACCCCGCATCCATCGGCAAGCGACCTGTTTGCGCGGATGAGCGCGGGTTTGGCACCTGCGCCCACGGCCTGTGCCGCCTACGCACAGGCCGCGTCACAACGATTTGCCGAACGCCTGGCCAAGGACGAGAAACTCAAGGCCGCAACGCAACAGACGATCTTTGAAGCAATCGGTGCCGCCGAAAAGGCCAAAAAGAACCGGTGACCAGCTGGAAGATCACCCTGCTGGCCCCGCGCGGGGTGATCGAGGCGGCCTTGCTGGCGCACGAGGATGCGTTTGACTGGGATCCGGGAATTGTCCTGTCGGGTAGCGAAGTGGCCGAGGACAAACCCGAGGACTGGCAGCTGGAAGCCTGGCTGGGGCGTAAACCGGGCAAGGCGGACAAGGCCGCGATTACCGCGCTCTTCCCCGGCAGGGCGCCGCCGCTGCACGCAGAACAGCTGCCCGATACCGACTGGCTGACGCAAAGCCAGTACGGACTGGAGCCGATCCGTGCCGGACGCTTTCATGTCCATACGGCCCAGCACCCGCCGCTGGCCGAACAGGGCCTGCGCGATTTTGTCATTCCCGCCAGCCAGGCCTTTGGCACCGGCCAGCACGCCACTACCGCGGGATGCCTGGCAATGCTGGACCGGATGAAGCGCGAAGGGGTAGTGGTCCGCAATCTGGCCGACATCGGCACCGGTACCGGACTGCTTGCGTTTGCCGCGCTGCACCTGTGGCCGCGCGCGCTGGCCACCGCGAGCGACATAGACGCGGTGTGCCTGGACGTGGTTGATGACAATGCGCAGGCAAACGGGATTGCCATGGGCGCGCGGCCGGGCGAACTGACCATGCTGGTTGCCGACGGGATGGAACACCCGCTGCTGGGCGCGCGCGGGCCTTATGACCTTATCGTCGCCAACATCCTCGCCGGTCCGCTGATTGATCTGGCGCCCCACTTTGCCAGGGCGCTGGTCCCGGGTGGTCATCTCCTTCTTGCCGGCCTGCTCGAAACGCAGGAGGCCCGTGTGCGCCGCTATTGCCGCCGCGCCGGGCTGCGGCTGGCCCGCCGCATGGTCAATGGCGACTGGTCGATCCTGTGGCTGCGCAAGCGCGCCTTGCGATGAAATCCCGCCATTTGGCCCTGCTGGTGCTGATCTGCCTGATCTGGGCATCGAACAATGTCATGAGCAAAATCATCGTCGGGACGCTGCATGTACCGCCGCTGTTCTTCACCGTGCTGCGCTTTGCTGTGGTTGCCGCGGTAACATTGCCTTGGCTGCTACCCGTCCCGCGACCCGTTTGGCGCATCCTTCTGATCGGGCTGTTCATGGGCGGGGGCAGCTTCGGACTGATGTTCGTCGCGCTGTACTGGGTTTCACCCAGCGAAGCGGCAATCGTGGTCCAGGCCAGCGTGCCGATCACCGCGCTTCTTTCTATCGTCATGCTGGGCGAAACGATCCGCTGGAGGCGCGGCCTGGGCATCGCCCTGGCGCTCGCCGGGGTGCTGCTGGTGGTTTACGAGCCAGGCTTCCGACTGTCCGAGGGAATGGTCTTCCTGATTGCATCGGCAATCTGCGGATCGCTGGGCGCGGTCATGATGAAGCAGATGGACGCGATCGCTCCCTTGCGTTTTCAGGCCTGGGTCGGGCTGGTCGGGCTTATCGTGATCGGCCCGATTTCACTGATTGCCGAACCCGGTGCGTTCGCTCAGGCCGTGGCGGTGGGCTGGCCAATCATCGCCTGCGTGCTCTATGCCGCGCTGGTCACGTCGGTCTTTGCCCACACCGCCTATTACTTCCTGATCGCACGATACGAGGCAAACCTGGTTGCACCGCTTACCCTGCTGACCCCGCTGATTACCATCGGACTGGGCGTGTGGATTACCGGCGATCACATCGATGGCAGAATGATCGCCGGATCGGCTATTGCGCTGACAGGCGTGCTGATCATCGCGCTGCGCAGCCGTTCTGCGCCGCTGGTCCAGGCGCAGGAGCATACCTAGGCAAGTTTTAACCGCTGCCTGCTAGTACCAGCCGATGGGCCTTCACCGACCAATCAAAGCGACCGGCAACCGCCATTTTAACCGTCTTCGGCTAAGTGTGCCAGCGGCTTTGGTCTTGACCCACGGCACGCAAGCCTGCCTG
Organism: Novosphingobium sp.; assembly: GCF_024642085.1. GTDB lineage: Bacteria > Pseudomonadota > Alphaproteobacteria > Sphingomonadales > Sphingomonadaceae > Novosphingobium. The sequence continues at coordinate 44,429 of NZ_JAHEBV010000017.1, forward strand.
ATCGACGACATTTCGTGTACCGGTGTCCGCCTGCGCAGCGAACGCGCGCTGCAAGTGGGACAGACCGCAATGCTGTCGTTCCACGAACTGCGCCTGTTCGCCGCAGTGCGCTGGACCCACGGCGGGGAATGCGGCCTGCGGTTCGATCGCCCGCTCGATCTTGAAGACATGCAGGGTATGCTATGGATCACCGAAAACCGCGCACTGTACCAACGCATGTGCGAAGCCGGCCACGCGATGGACTGGGCTGAGGGGATCGGCGACTGAAATCAGCCTGCGGGCGGCGCGCCTGGCCGCCCGCCTGCCACCCCTTATACCGAACAGCCCGCCGGCGCCGCGGCATCGATCCGGCCGCCGGTGCCCAGAGGCCGCAACTGAACGGCAACCAGCGTGGCGGTGTTGCCATAGGGGTTGCGCACGTAATGCACGCTGTTAGCCGGTTCGATGAACGTATCCCCGACTTGATAGGTTTTGGACTGGCACGCGGCGTCGACCCAATTGATCTGGCCCCCGGTTACCGTCACCACGGTCAGCCCGGTATGGGTGTGCCAGCCGCTGTAACCGCCGGGCTGGACCGTCAGATTATCGACCCCCACCGTCGTCACGTCCTTGGTCTTCAAAGTCACGTCCCAGTGACCCGCTTTGTCTGCCTTGGCCAGTGTTTCGGGCAGACTGCCTACCGCCAGCGGAGCAGGCGCAAAGCCCGAACCCGGCGTGGCCAGTGCCGGCACGCCGATCAGCGATGCCGTGCCGGTTAAACCTGCTGCCGCCAGCAGGGCGGCTTTGACCAGATGACGAACAGGGAATGTGTAAGAAATTGCCATCGTCCGACTCCTTAAGAAAGCGCAGCGCGGCGCACCCGTAACGGGCAGGTCTTGTTGCTGTGCTCAGTATGTTGCGTGAAGCGTCGGAAGAGCCAACAGCGACCCTTGTAGTTATGGTCTGCCAATTCGACTCGAACACGGAACGGCGCGAAACATGCGCCTGCTATTTGACTTGTGCAATACTATTTGTTTGAAACAAAACTCGTCAAACTAATCTTAAGTGAAGCAATAAGTTACGTCGCAGTTTGCGCCATGCTGCCGCTTAGCCGGCCGACTTGACGATCTCTGCCCAGGCCGCCTCATCGATCACCGCGATGCCAAGCGCCGCGGCCTGCTTCAGCTTGCTGCCCGCCCCCGGCCCGGCCACGACCAGATCGGTCTTGGCGCTGACCGATCCGGCGGCCTTGGCGCCAAGCCGTTCGGCCTGAGTCTTGGCCTCGTCACGGCTCATAGTTTCAAGTTTACCGGTGAAGACCACAGTCTTGCCGGCAACAGCGCTGTCCTTGGTTTCGATCACATAAGGCGGCGGGCTGACTTGCGACAGCAGGTCATCCCACACGGCCAGATTGTGCGGCTCGTGGAAAAAGTCGCCCAGTGCCTCGACCACAGCGGGACCGATGCCGTCAATTCCGGTCAGTTCGGCCAGCGCATCTGCATCGCCGTCATGCGCTTGCTGTGCAGCAGCACGCAGCGCAGGCAAAGTAACCAGCCGCTTCAGTAAATCGCGGGCCGTCACCGCTCCGACATGGCGGATCCCAAGGCCGAACAGCAATCGGGCGGCATCTGGCGCGCGCTTCGCCTCAATCGCGGCAAGGAGATTGTCGACCGACTTGTCCTTCCACCCCTCGCGCTCAAGCAGCGCGCTGCGACGGTCCTTGAGCCGGAAGATATCGGCCGGGCTTTCCAGCCAGCCCAAGGCGAAAAACTCGTCAATCGTCTTTTCGCCCAGCCCCTCTATGTCGAGCGCGGCGCGGCTGACGAAATGCTTGAGCCGTTCGGTCCGCTGCGCCGGGCAGATCAGTCCGCCGGTGCAGCGAACATCAACTTCGCCCTCTTCGGCCACGGCTTCGCTGCGGCATTCGGGGCAGTGGGCGGGGAATACATAGGCTGACCGCGGCGCATCGCGGGTCAGGTTTTCGACGACCTGGGGGATGACGTCACCCGCGCGCTGGATCACCACGCGGTCGCCAGGCCGCACACCCAGACGGGCAATCTCGTCCCGGTTGTGCAGCGTGACGTTGGAAACCACCACCCCGCCCACGGTCACCGGGTGGAGCCGCCCGACCGGGGTCAGCTTGCCGGTGCGGCCAACCTGGATGTCGATCGCCTCAATTGTCGTTTCGGCGCGTTCCGCGGGAAACTTGTGCGCCAGCGCCCAACGCGGCGCCTTGGCAACAAAGCCCAATCGACCTTGCCAGTCGAGCCGGTCAACCTTGTAGACCACACCGTCTATGTCATAGGGCAGCTCTGCCCGGGCCTGTTCGATGCTGCGGTAATGCTGCAACATTGCCGCAGCATTGCCGCACCGCACCAGCAGCGACGAAACAGGAATGCCCCAGGCGCCGAGGCGCTGCATCATGGCAAACTGAGTCTCTTCGGGGATGGCGCTGGCCGCTCCCCAGCCATGAGCAAAAAAGCGCAACGGCCGCGCTGCGGTTACACGGGCATCCTTTTGCCGCAAAGACCCCGCTGCGGCATTGCGCGGGTTGGCAAATATCTTGCCCCCGCTCGCTTCCTGCCGGGCGTTAAGGTCGGCAAAGTCGGCCTTGCTCATATAGACCTCGCCGCGCACTTCGAACACGGCGGGGACTTCGCCGGAAAGCTTCTGCGGGATGTCGGCAATGTGCGCCACATTGGCGGTCACGTCCTCGCCCACCTGCCCGTCGCCGCGCGTGGCGGCGCGGATCAGAACCCCGTTCTCGTAACGCAGAGAGCAGGACAGACCATCGATCTTGTCCTCGGCAGTCATTGCGATATCGCAATCTGCAGCAAGGTTGAGGTAGCGCCGGACCCGAACGACGAAGTCCTCGACCTCGTCATCCGCAAAAGCGTTGTCGAGGCTCATCATCCGTACCGCGTGCTGCACCTTTTGCAGCGGCGAGGCATCGGCAGAATGGCCCACCATGCGGCTGGGCGAATCGGCACGAACAAGATGCGGAAATGCGGCTTCAAGCTCTGCGTTGCGGCGCACCAGCGCATCGTATTCGGCGTCCGAAACCTCGGGCGCATCTTCGCCGTGGTACAGCCGGTTGTGATGCGCGATCTGCCGCGCCAGCCGCATCAGTTCATTGGCGACGGCGGCTTGGGAAGGGGTGTCAGGCTCGGTCATCGCTCTCACTCCCCCTCCGGTTCAGTGGAAGGGGCCGGGGGGTGGTGGTCAACCCGCTTCAACCAGTGATCCGGTTGCGCTTCAAGTGGGATCTGCACCTGATTGCCCAAGCTTTCAGCTGCCCGATCAGGTCATAGAGGTCGGCGCCCGCAGAAGGTTTATCCATGTGTACTCCGCATCCTGACAACAGCAGCAAGGCTGCCCCACCACCAATGATGTCACGCCGCGCCCAGATCATACCCGCTCAAGCAACCGGTCGGCCTGCGCCCGCGCTTCGGGCGTCACTTCAGCGCCGGACAGCATCCGGGCGATCTCTTCCTGCCGCCCGCCCGCGTCGAGCAGGTGGACCGAGGTGCGGGTAACGGTGCCTTCGCTCGACTTGGCGATCAAGTAGTGCTGCCCGCCGCGCGCTGCCACCTGCGGGCTGTGCGTGACGGCGAGCAGCTGCCCGCCATCTGCCAGCCGGGCCAGCCGTTCACCGATCGCGCTGGCAACCGCGCCGCCGACCCCGCGATCGATTTCATCGAAGATCACCGTTGCTGCGCCGCCCTGTTCAGCCAGCGCGACTTTTAGCGCCAGGATGAAACGCGACAATTCGCCGCCCGATGCGATCTTGTTGAGCGGGGCAAAATCCGCGCCGGGGTTGGTGCTGATCAGAAACTCGACCGCATCGATTCCGCTGGCGCCCCAGCGCTCTTCGGGCAGGCGGCGCACCGCGGTCTGAAAGCGCGCGGCGTCCAGCTTGAGCGGAGCCAGCTCTGCCGCCACGGCCACGTCCAGCCGGGCGGCGGCCTCGCTGCGCTGCACAGACAGCGCCTCGGCCCCGGCGCGGTACGCATCGCCAGCCTCGCGCGCTGCCACTTCCAGTGCGTCCAGTTCCGCCTCTCCGCCTTCGATCAGGTCAAGCGCGCTGCGCATTTCGCGCATGGCGTGCGGCAAGTCGTCAACCTGGCACTGGTGCTTGCGGGCAGCGGCGCGCAGTTCGAACAGGCGCGTTTCGATCCGGTCGAGCGCAGCGGGATCGTGGCTGAGCGCATCGCCGGCGCGCACCAGCTTGTCCTCGGCCTCACCCGCCTCGATCACTGCCCGGTCGAGCGCGGCCAGCGCTTCGGCCAGCAGGGGATGTTCCGCGGCAATCCGGTCCAGCCTGCGCGCCGCGCTGCGCAAGGATGCCAGCGCCGAATCGGAGCCCGCCCACAGGTGCTGCAGCTCGGCCAGATCGCCGGACAGGCGTTCACCCTTTTGCATTGTGGCGCGGGCCTCGGCCAAGTCCTCTTCCTCGCCCTGCACCGGCTCCAGCGCGGTCAGTTCAGCCAGGTGGGCAAGCAGAAGGTCGCGGTCCGCACCGGCCTGAGCCACGGCGGCCCGCGCCGTATCCAGCGCATCTTCTGCCGCCCGCCAGCAGCGCCAGGCGGCCTCAACCCCGGCGCTGTCTGCCCCGGCATAACGATCAAGCAGCAGGCGGTGGCCGCGCGGATTGACCAGCCCGCGATCATCGTGCTGGCCGTGCAGTTCAACCAGATGCGGTGCCAGTTCGCGCAGCAGCGCAGCACCCACCGGCTGATCGTTGATAAAGGCCTTGGACCCGCCATCGGCCCGCAGTCGGCGCTTGATCAGCAGCGGTTCGCCCGGCTCAACGTCAACCTCAGCCTCGGTCAGAACGCCGCGGATCGGCGGCGGCAGGCGGTCAAACTCAAAACTGGCAGTGACGCTGGCCTGGTCTTCACCGGCGCGAACCAGCCCGCTGTCAGCCCGGTTGCCCAGCACCAGGCCCAGCGCATCGAGCAGGATCGATTTCCCTGCCCCGGTCTCACCCGTCAGCACGCCCAGCCCCGACACGAAATCGAGGTCAAGCGCTTCGATCAGCACGATGTTGCGGATGGCCAGTCTAGTGAGCATATCGGATCAGCATGTTCGCGCGCTGTTCTAGCGAAGCGCGCGCTGCGAGTCACCCGGCTATCGTCGGGGCGCCGCGTGGTCAGACAGCCTCGTGTTCCTCGAACGGCGGTTCCGGCGTAATCGGATCGGCGAGCGTCGTGCGGTCGAGCATGGCCGCCATCTCGTCACGCAGGGTCAGCATCAGTCCGCGCAGGCGGCATTCCGCCTCGGGCAGGCAGTTGGCGCATTTTTCATGGGCATTTCGCGCGGCGCAGGGCACCAGGGCAAGGCTGCCGCGGGTCAGGCGGATGATGTCGCCATAGCGAACGTCAACCGGCGCCAGCGCCAGTTCATAGCCGCCATCGCGCCCCCGATGCGAAACGACCAGCCCTTCGCGGACCATTTCCGACAGGATAACGGTCAGGAACTTGCGCGGAATATTCTGCGCCTCGGCGATCGCATCCAGCCTGACCGGCCCTTGCCGCCAGGTATCGGCAAGATGCTGCAGGGCGCGAATGGTATAGCGGGTCTTCTGGGAAAGCATGGACGCGCAGTATCAGCGCCTGCCTGAACCGAATGTCAACCGGGTGAGTAGAAAACGCCTTTTACCACGGTGCGGCTGATCAGATCGCCTTGGTATCGGGCGCGTGCTTGTTCATCAGGGCAAAGGCTTTCTTGTACCATTCGCTACCTGGATAGTTGCTGCCCAGCACCGCAGCCGATTTCTGCGCTTCTTCCGGAATGCCCAGCGCAAGGTTGGTTTCTACCAGCCGGAACAGCGCCTCGGGCGTGTGGCTGGTGGTCTGGTAACCTTCGATCACGTTGCGGAACCGCGCATTCGCAGCCAGCCACCGGCCGGCCCGCTCGTAATAGCGGCCAATATCCATTTCCTTGCCCGCCAGGTGATCGTTGACCAGGTCCAGCTTGATCCGGGCATCATCGGCATAGCGCGTGGCGGGATAGCGGCGGACCAATTCGGTCAGCGCATCCTTGGCCAGCAGGGTGTTCTTCTGGTCGCGCGCAACGTCGCTGATCTGTTCGTAATAGCTGAGCGCGATCAGGTAATAGGCATAGGGCGCATCGCGGTTGCCGGGATGGATCGACAGGAAGCGCTGCGATGCCTGGATCGACTTGGTGTAATCGCGCGCCGCGTAATAGGAAAACGCGCTCATCAACTGGGCACGGCGGGCCCAGGGCGAATAGGGATGCTGGCGCTCAACCTCGTCGAACAGGGCGGCGGCGGTCTTGGTATCGCCGGCGTCCAGCTTGTTCTTGGCGGCCGTGTAAAGTGTGTCCACGTCGCGCGCGACAAAGGCGGTATCACGCGCCTTGCCGCCCCGCCCGGCACAGCCCGCCGTCAGCACCACGGCCGCTCCTGCGGCGGCAAGCAGGACAAGTTTCAGGGGCGAACGGGCGGTGTTACGGGCGATCATGGGCCAAGCCTATAGCCAGAGGCTTGCTGAACGCCAAGTGAAAGACTGTGGGCAAGTGGGAAGCACGCACGGCCGCGCCCCACTTAACCAAAGTTTCAGCCGATGCTGCCACAAGGCGGCCATGGCGGGGAAATATCTGCAGCGTCTGTGGCGGTTTATCGATCCTGTTGTCGATCCGGCGGTCCATGACGAATACGTCATTTCGGCGGCTCATCAGGTACAACTTCGCTCGCGGCTGCTGTTTGCAGCCCTGTTCCTTACCACGCCGACCGCTGCCCTTGTGGCGAGTCCCGGTGCGTCCATCTTCACCCGGATCGGCGCACCTGCGGTGATGGCGCTGACGTGTCTGGCCGGGTTCATCAGCACGAGCCGCGAAATCCGCCGCCAATCAAGCAGTCGCCGGTCGCTGCACCTGCTCCGCAACGCCACCTGTGCATCCAGCCTGATTGCCGTGATGTGCAGTTCTTGGTGCGTGTACAGCTGGTTTGGCGCCGATTCCGGCGAACGGATATATTATCCGTTGATCGTCGCCATGGGCGCATTTTCAACGGCCTTCTGCCTGTCAGCGATCAAATCGGGAGCCCGCGCAGCGATCCTGATCAACATCGTGCCGATGATAGTGCTGATGGTCGGCTCCGGAAGCCGGCTCGACCTGGCAGCGGCCGTCAGCCTGGGCCTTGCCGCGCTGTTTCAGTTGCACATGATCGGCGAACATCAACGCGACATCGTTCGCCTTCTGACGCTGCAAAACCAGTCGCGGGAACTGGCCCGGATCGATCCCTTGACCGGCCTGCTCAACCGGCGCGCATTGCTTGACCATGCCCTGGCGCTGGGATCGGAAACGCGGCTGCGGCTCATGCTGATCGATATCGACCACTTCAAGGCGATCAACGACGGCCATGGCCATGATACCGGTGATGCGGTGCTGGTCATGGTGGCCGAGCTTTTGGCCCGTCGCGCTGAAATACGTGCCAGCGTTGCCCGGATCGGCGGGGAAGAGTTTGCCATTTTGGGCAGCTGCGCGGAACTTCCTGCAGCCCTTGCCCTGGGTCTGCTCAACGATATCCGGACAGCTGATATGCCCCACGCCAGACAGGTCACGGTCAGTCTGGGCCTGGCCGATGGCCCTTGCACCAGCGAGGCGGATTGGCGAACCTTGTTCAACCTTGCCGACGCTGCGCTTTACAAGGCCAAGCAATCGGGCCGAAACCGGATGGTGCAATCCGTGCCCGATCCCGCCGCGATCGAAGTCGCGGCCTGATCCCGGCACGAACCGCGGCAGATGCGCACAGTAAAGGGGCGGCACCTTGCGGCGCCGCCCCTTCGCTTGTCAGCGGTGGCAGGAAGATCAGAACTTGAAGCTGGCGCCGGCGCGGAACTGACGCCCGATCAGCCCGGCATAGTGCCAGGTGGTCAGGAAGTTCGGTGCGCTGGCATAAGCCGCCGGAGCGATCGGGGCCCGAACATCGAACAGGTTCTTGACGTTGAGCCAGAACTGGAAGTTTTCGTTCGGGCTGATGGTGATGTTCATGTCGTTGTTGATGAACGGACGCACATAACAGAACGCTTCGTATCCGGGAGCGGACGAAGGCACCTTGTAAAGGTTCGCAGTGCAATCGGTCGTGTACGGCGCACCCGGAGGTCCTCCCTGCTGATCGGTCGAAACTTCCTTGATGCGGCCGACGTAATAGGTGGTCAGGCTGACCGCCACTTTGCCCACGTCCAGCGTGTTCTGCCAGTTGCCGCGCCAGTTGGGCGTGCCGTTGCCCGATGAAAGATCGTAAGGCCCAAGCGTACCGGCATACTTCTGCACGCCATTGGAGACGTGAAGGTCGTACTGGATGACGTGGGTGACTTCGATCTTGCTGGTGAAGCGGACACTGTCCGACAGATCCAGCTTGGCCGTGGCCGAAACATCGATGCCTGAAGTGAGCGCGTAGTTGGCATTCACATAGGGCACGTTGATGATCAGCACGCGCGGCAGCGCGTTGGGGAACAGCGGATCGGCACCGTCAACCAGGTTGACCGAATAGCCGGGGCCAACTGCCGCAACCGCAGACTGCGCCGCAACCAGGTTGGTTTGCGAATAGTATGCCGCAACCGCCTGGCTGACCAGCGGACCTGCCACGATCAAGTCCGACTTCTTGACGTTGTAATAGTCCGCCGTGAGGCTGAACCACCGGGTCGGCTGAAAGATCATGCCGGCCGTGAAGCTGCGTGACTTTTCCGGCTTGAGATCGGGGTTGCCCGCCACGCCGCGGCCCAGCGAATACTGGAGGTTGTATGGGTTGCCGCCGCTGACGCAGGCCCCGGTTCCATTGGCCGATCCGCCATGCAGCGCACAGAATGCGCCGGGAGGCGTGGTGGTGACAAAGCCGGCGTACTGGCTGCGCGGACCGCTTTCGGCAAAGGTCGGCGCACGGAAGCCTTGCGAATAAGTGCCGCGCAAGGCCAGTTCGCGGACCGGGGTGAACTTGACCCCGACCTTGGGCGAGAAGTGGCTGAACCCTTCCGAATAGTGATCGTAGCGGCCCGATACGTTGACATCGAGGCTTTCGAGGATCGGTGCATCAAGCTCGGCGAAGGCGGCCGATACGGTGTGGCTGCCAAACGCCGATGCCGTGGTCAGGCCGTAGGTGTCGAGCGCGGCGTTCTGGTTGTTGTTTTCCAGCATCTCGTGACGGATCTGACCGCCAAAGGCGAGCTGCAACGGGCCGCCTGGCAATTGCGCCAGGGTTCCGGCAACCGAAGCGTCCGCGCCGTACATCAGCGAATGCGATGGCGTGCGCTTGTCCGGTGCAAGCGCATCAAGCGTTGCCCGGCTGTTCAGCTGCGGGTTGACGAAATTGTAGGCGCCGGTGTTGATCGTCCGGCTCAGCGCCGCAATGTTCAGCAGGCCGTGCTGGACCAGCGTCAGGTTGTCGCGCGCCCAGACGCCTTCGACGCGCCAGTTCCAGTTGTCGCTCAGCTTGCCGTTAAGCCCGGCAGAGAAGCGGTACACCTCGTTGGTGCGATCGCTGCCGGCCGGAATGTCGGAAAACAGGTAGTAGATGCGCGCCGCGCCGTTGGCCGGATCGGCCGCATAAGCCGCAGCATAGGGGTTGTTCGGATTAAGCCGGCGGTTGGGATCGGTCGCGCAGTTTATGCCGGCGGCGCAGATGTAGACCGGCAGGACGATGCCCGGGTTGCTCGATGCGAGCAGCGGGTTGGCGCCGAACGGCTGGGTCTGGCGGATCGCGGCAGGGATACCCTTGATGCTGACATAGCTGCGGCTGTAGCTGCCCGTCAGATAGCCTTCGATATCATCGCTGACCCGCACGCTGAGCCGGCCGTTGAGCGCATAGCGCTCCTGCAGCGGCTGCAGCTGGCGGTACATGTCGGTGAGGTCGTACTTGCAGCCCGTGCCGGTGCTGACCGTAAAAGTGCCGCGGGTGCAGTTGGCCAGGCCCAGCGCGGTGTACTGCGCCGTTTGCGGGGCGCCGGTCGCTCCGCTGAGCGGGTTGTTGAGGTCGTTCTGGCGAACCCGTCCGACATAGGCGGTCGGCACGTTGGTGGTCAGCGAGCTGTCGGCCGAATTGTTGTCGTTTCCGCCTATCGAGCTCAGGTCCTGGGTGTTGTACGGGAACCCGCGGCTGTTGCTGGAGACACGGCCGTCCCACTGGTATTCGCCGTTAAGGTAGAAGTTGAAGCCTTTTTCCGCATAGTCGCCCAGGCCCACGGTCAGATCGGCGCGGCGGTGGCCCGCATCGCCGCGGCCGGCAACGCCGCCCTCAACCGTGCCGGCAACCCCGGTGAACTGCTTCTTGAGGATCAGGTTGACCACGCCGCCGATCGCATCGGCACCATAGGTCGACGAGGCGCCGTCCTTCAGCACTTCGACCCGCTCAACCAGGCTGAAGGGCAGCGAGTTCAGGTCGACATAGGCGTTGTGCCCGTCATCGTTGATCGGAAAGTTGGTCGACCGCAGCCCGTCGACCAGCACCAGGGTCGAGGACACGCCCAGCCCGCGCAGCGACACGGCCGAGCCGCCGGCCGAAAAGCCCGTCTGGAAGCCCGTGCCGATCGACCCGGCACTGTCGGCCGAGACCGAGCGGATCGCATCGGCCACGGTCGAAATCCCGGCCTTCTGCAGGCTCTCTGCCGTCAGCACGCTGACCGGCGAAGGGGTTTCGGTATCGGTCCGGCGCAGCAGCGATCCGGTCACCACGATCTGCTGCTCACTCTCGGTGGCGGTGTCGTCGGTGCTTGTGCTGGTCGTCGCCGATCCGGCAGTTTGCGCCAGAGCCGGCGTGGCCATGCTGGCCAGCGCAAGAACCGTGCAGGCGGCGCCGCGCCGCATCGCGGCTGCGAATTGAATCGTGTTCATCTGGAAAAAGCCCTCCTGGTGCATCGAACGCGGGCGGTCCCTTCCCCAGGGTGCGGCGCTGAAGCTGCGCGTGTTTTGCCTAGGTAACACGGCTTGTGTAAAGTCCCTTCCGGCGCCCTGCCCATGCCGTTGGTCGAATTGTGTCGCCGCTGTGTCCCAATTGTCGCAGCCTGGCTGCCCCCGCGCCGCGCTGTCCTACAGACCCGGCCCCGTGGCATAACCTTATTCCCCCACCCACTTCCCCACGGATCCGCCTGCCCATGACCATCGACAAACGCCGCGCGGCCCCGCGCCCCGGCCAGCTTCCCGCCTTCACCCCCGTCCCCCGCCAGTGCCAGCGCCATGACGGCTGGACCGCGCAGCGCCAGCGCCAGTTCATCGAGGCACTGGCCGATACCGGCAGTGTCAAGGCCGCCGCCCACCGCGTCAACATGACGCCCGAAGGCGCGTATCACTTGCGCCGCCATCCCCATGGCGCCAGCTTTCGCGCCGCGTGGGAGGCCGCGCTGGCCCTTGGCGTCCAGCAGCTGGAGGATATCGCGATGGAACGCGCGCTCCGCGGCACCGAAGTGCCGGTCTATTCCTATGGCAAGCTGGTCGGCAGCCGTATGGTCCACAACGACCGGCTGCTGATGTTCCTGCTGCGCAACCGCGCCCCCACCCGCTTTGCCGCCGATGGCCGGGTCACGGCCCGGCGCTCGGCGCTGAACGACCCGGCCGAGGCCAACCGCCTCTCGCGCCTCAAGAAACAGTGGCGCCAGGAATGGGACGAGGAGCGCCGCGCCGAGGACGCGCAGCAGGACGCCGATGTCTATGCCGAGATCGACGCCAAGCTGGATGCCATGCGCGCCGGACACCTGGCCGGCATGACCCGCCGCACCCGCGCCCTGTATGATGCCTACTGCGCCGCCCTGGCCGAAGACCGGGCCGCCGGCCGCTGCAGCTGGAACGAGGATGACGACTGCGGCGATGATACCCCGTCCCTTGGCGGGATTACCTACGCGCCAGAAGCAGACCCTTGATCCTGCCCCCGCCCCCCGTGTAAGCAATGCAAAACGGTCGCTTATCTGGAAATAACGGGGGCCGTGCTGTTCATGTCTTTACTGTCGCTTGCCGCGCGCCGACTTGAAGCGTTTCCCGACAGTCCGGCGTGGTTCGAACGGCATCTTGCAGCACGGTGGGCGCAGGCACTTGTCTTGCTGGCACTGGGCCTTGCCCTGCGCATCGCGACCTTTGGCGATCCCAACCTGCACGTGGATGAAGCATGGTATTTCCTGGTCGGCCAGGAAATGCACCACGGCGCAATACCCTATGTGACGATCTGGGACAGGAAGCCGGTCGGCCTGTTCCTGCTCTATTACCTGTTCGCCGGCATTTCGGACAATGTCCTGGCCTACCAGATCCCCGCCTGGCTGTTCGCCAGCGCCACCGCCTGGGTAATCGCCCGCATCGC
>NZ_JAHEBV010000040.1 GCF_024642085.1 Novosphingobium sp.
ACAACCATGTCGCCAGGCTGGACGATCCCGGCCAAAGCCTGGGCCAGCGCTTCGGGGCCTTCGATGGTCTGGGCCGAGCGGTGGCCGCGCGCTTTCATCCCTGCAACCATCGCTGCGCTGTCGATCCCGTCGATTGGCGCTTCGCCGGCGGCATAGACCGGCGCGGCAAAGACCATATCAGCATCGTTGAATGCGGCGGAAAAATCATCCAGATGATCGCGCAGCCGCGTAAAACGGTGGGGCTGGACCACGGCGATGACCCGGCCCGTGCCCACCCCTTCGCGCGCTGCAGCAAGCACGGCGCGGATTTCGACCGGGTGATGACCGTAATCATCGATCACACTTGCGCCTGCAACCTCACCGACCTTGGTAAAACGCCGTTTGACCCCGGTGAACGTGGCAAATCCGGTGCAGATCAGATCGTCCGAAACGCCCATTTCGACCGCCACGGCCACGGCGGCGAGCGCATTCTGGACATTGTGGCGGCCAGGCATTGGCAGGTCGATCCCCTCGATCCGGCGGAAGCTGCCATCCCGTTCGCGGATTGCCACGTCAAAACGGTTGCCGCCGGGATAAGGCGTGACGTTTTCGCCCCGCACGTCGGCCTGGGCGGAAAAGCCATAGGTAACAACGCGGCGATCGCGGATTTTGGGTATGATCGCCTGTACTTCGGCATGGTCGATACACAGGACCGCGCAGCCATAGAACGGCACGTTCTCGATAAACTCGACAAAAGCGTCCTTGATCGCATCGAAGGTGCCGTAGTGTTCAAGGTGTTCGGGATCGATGTTGGTGACGATGGCGATGGTGCCGTCTAGCCGCAGGAACGAGCCGTCGCTTTCGTCCGCTTCGACCACCATCCATTCGCTTTCACCCAGCCGGGCGTTGGAGCCGTAGGAATTGATAATCCCGCCGTTAATCACCGTGGGATCAACCCCGCCGGCATCAAGCAGCGCGGCGACAAGTGAAGTTGTGGTGGTCTTGCCGTGGGTTCCGGCCACGGCAACCGTACGTTTCAGACGCATCAGTTCGGCCAGCATTTCAGCCCGGCGCACCACCGGCACGCGGTGTTCCAGCGCTGCGGCCACTTCGGGATTATTGCGCTTTACCGCAGTGGACGTGACGACCACTGCTGCATCGCCAAGGTTTTGCGCACCATGGCCGATCATCACCTTGATCCCGCGTTTGCGTAGACCTTCGACTACATAGCCTTCGGCAATGTCGCTGCCTTGCACGCTGTAGCCAAGATTGCTCATCACCTCGGCTATGCCGGACATGCCGATCCCGCCGATCCCGACGAAGTGGATCGTGCCGATGTCAGTGGGCATCCGCCCGCCGCCGGTCTGGCGCAGGGCCTTTTTCACGCTGTCTGCTCCTGCCCTTGGGCAGACACGCTGCGCGCCACCTGGATCACGTCCATCAGCGGGGGGGAACCGAAGCTTTCGACCAGATCGGCCAGATCGGTTGCTGCCGATGGATAGCCGCAGTTCCACGCAGCATGGGCTGCAGTCGCCAGCGTTTCCGGATTCATTGCGATCGCCTGGATCTGCTTGGCCAGTTCAACCGGGGTGAACCGGTCCTGGCGGATCATCCGGGCTCCGCCCAGTGCGGTCATTTCGGCGGTGTTGTAGGCTTGGTGATCGTCGGTTGCGATCGGCAGCGGGACCAGGATCGCCGGACGGCCAACCGCGGTCAGCTCGGCAATGGTCGAAGCCCCGGCCCGGCCAATAAACAGATGTGCGTCGGCCAGGCGGCTGGCCATGTCCTCAAAATAGGTGCCCAGTTCGGCGGGAATGTCATGGCTGGCATAACGGTCACGAACTGCCTCGATATCCTCGGCACGGCATTGCTGGGTGACCTGCAGGCGGCTGCGCAGCGAAGGCGGCAACATGGCAAGTCCATCGGGCACGACATGCGACAGCACGCTGGCGCCTTGGCTGCCGCCGGTAACCAGCACGCGCAGCAGGCCATCCTCGCTGAACGGGGGAAAGGGCCGCTCGCGCAGATCGAGCACTTCGGCCCGCACCGGATTGCCGACCAGATGGACTTTGCCGACATGCTTGCCGTCCAGGCGGTGGACGTCGCGATAGGACGTGGCGATGGCATCGACCCGCCCTGCCAGGAAGCGATTGACGCGGCCCAGCACGGCGTTCTGTTCGTGGATCACGCTGGGCACTTTGGCCCCTGTCGCCGCCCACAATGCGGGCAGAGCAGGATAACCGCCAAAACCGACCACGGCCGAAGGCTGAAAGCTGTCAAACAGGCGCAGCGCCATGCGGCGTCCTTCAAGAATTGCCGCAATGCCCTTACCCCAGTGCAACGGGTTCTTGCCGATGCGTCCTGCGGGAAGGACATGGCTTGTCAGCGACGCTGGCTTGCCCGGCAGCTTGGCGCCGCGCTCATCCGTGATCAAGGCGACGTGGTGCCCGCGCTTCTCCAGTTCTGTCGCCAGCGCGAAGGCCGGAATAAGATGCCCCCCGGTCCCCCCGGCGGCGAGCACATAATGACGGCTGACACTGCTCATTTTCCTGCTCCGGGCTTTTGCAAGCCGACCTGGCGAAGGCTGAACCCTTCGCGCTTCAGGAACGGATTACGCCGGGTTATCGCAATGAGGAAGCCCACGCCCAGGCACAGGGCAATAGTGGAAGACCCGCCATAGGAAATCAGCGGCAGGGTCATGCCCTTGGACGGGAACAGCTGCAGGTTGACCAGAATGTTGATGAACGCCTGCCCGCCAAGCTGCGCGGTCAGCCCTGCCGCAGCCAGAGTAGTAAACAGGTCTTCTTCTTCCAGCAGACGCAACATCACACGCAGCACCAGTGCCAGGTAGAGCGCGACAATGACCGCGCAGGCCAGCAGCCCGAACTCTTCACCGATCACCGAAAAGATATAGTCGGTGTGCGCCTCGGGCAGTCCCAGTTTGCGCGTGCCCAGCCACAATCCGGTACCGGTCCAGCCGCCCGCCAGGATCGTCTTTTGCGCCAGGTCGACCTGATCGAACGCCGTACCGCCGCCCAGGAAGGCGTCGATGCGGTGGCGGCCGTTTTCATAGAACATATAGGCCAGCACGACCGCAGCCATCCCGGCTCCGGCCAGGGCCGCGATCCGTTTGACCGGAATGCCGCACATCAGCACCATGACGAACCATACGCCAGCAAACAGCACGCTGGATCCAAAATCAGGCTGCATCATCAAAAACAGGCCAACCATGCCCATCAGTCCACTGGATATCGCGATTACCGGGATCTTGGGGTCGCGCGCGCGCCATGACAGGATCCAGGCAATGCCGATGGCAAAGCACGGTTTGAGCGCTTCGGACGGCTGAAGCGAAAAGCCCAGATTGATCCACCTCTTTGCCCCGTTGACCGAATAACCGATCACGGGAACCAGCATCAGCGCAATCAGCATCGCGGCGCCCAGCAGGATCCCTGCCTGGCGTGCCCGTTCGCGCGGCAGCATCGATGCGCCGAACATCGCGATCAGACCCAGGACCTGCCAGCGCAGGTGGATGTAGAAGAAATGCAGGTCATCCAGCCGCACCGCGCTGGTCGACAGGCGCCGCGCCGATGCTGGCGAACTGGCAGCGACCGCAACCGCCCCGATCGCCATCAGTGTCAGGACCAGAACCAACAGGACGCGGTCAATCTCACGCCACCAGATCGCAAACTCGCTGCGGTGGTTACGGGCCCGGCGTGCGGCCTGCGCCGCCTCGGGCGAAGTACGTCCGGCGCTGGGAACAAAGGGCGGGTACGACGCCATCAGCGGGGATCTCCGGCCCGGGCAGCATTGGCAGCAGCCACCCGGTCTTCTTCGTTGAGCGCCAGGACGATCTGACGAAAACTGTCGCCCCGCGCTTCATAGTCGCGGAACTGGTCGAAACTGGCGCAGGCCGGTGACAGCAGCACCACATCTCCGGGCTGCGCTGCCTCGCGCGCTTGCCGGATCGCGTCGCACATCATTTCGCTGCGGGTGACCCGGGTATAGGGTGCCAGGAGATCGGCAAACAGCGGGCCGGCATCGCCAATGGTATAGGCAGCGGCAAGATTGCCGAAGAACGGTGCGCATTCGTCCAGGCTTTCGCCCTTGGGCAGACCACCGACGATCCAGTGCAGGCGCCGATCCGGATTGGGCGGAAACGCAGCCAGCGCCGGGGCGGCAGAGGCCGGGTTGGTGGCCTTGCTGTCGTTGATGTAAGTCACGCCACCCGCTTCGGCGACGCGTTCCATCCGGTGGGGCAAACCGCGGAAGCTGGCCAAAGCGGGGCGCCATTGCCCCTCGCTCAATCCCAGGGATTCGGCAATCGCGACCGCCACGGCGGCGTTCTGCAGGTTATGTGGCCCTTGCAGCGATGGCCATTGGGGTTGGAGGCGCGCCAGATCCTTGCCATCAACAATGCGCACCTTGTCGCGGCTGCGCAGCTGCGCCTCGCGCTGGGCCAGCGCGATGGTCTTGGTGTCGCTTGTTCCGAACACGGCAAACTGGTCGGGCCGCTGCATGGCGAACAGGCGCGCCTTTGAAGCAGCATAGCCAGCAAAACCGTCATAGCGGTCCAGGTGATCAGGTGTCAGGTTCAGCAGTGCCGCCACTTCAGCTTCCAGGCTGAAGGTCAGGTCGATCTGGTAGCTGGACAGTTCAAGCACATATATTCCGCCCGGTCCCAGCGGGTTCTGGCCCAGCACCGGCAAGCCTATGTTGCCGCCCATCCGCACAGGCAAGGCGGCTGACTGCAGCAAGTGATGAACCAGCGCTGTAGTGGTCGACTTGCCGTTGGTCCCGGTGATTGCCACCACACGGTGCGCGGGCAAGTGCGGCCGCGCCAGCGCGAACAGTTCGATATCCCCGATCACCGGCACGTCATAACGGGCGGCATGGGCGGCGATGGGATGGGTATTGAGCGGCACCCCAGGCGATACCACCACACCAGCGTAGCCGGTCAGATCGATAGTCGCCGGATCGGCCAGTTCAGCACGCCCTTCCAGCACGCGGCGCGGTTCTTCGCGGGTATCCCAGGCGGTGATCTGCGCCCCGCTCGCCAAAAGGCTTTCCGCCGCGGTCATGCCTGACCGGGCCAGGCCCAGGACGGCATAACGTTTGCCGGTAAAGACGGGCGAGTTGATCATCTGATCTTGAGGGTCGACAATCCGATGAGGGCAAGAACGATCGACACGATCCAGAAGCGGATCACCACGGTCGATTCCTTCCAGCCGAGCTGCTCGAAATGGTGGTGGATCGGGGCCATGCGGAAAATCCGGCGGCCGGTGCGCTTATACCAGAATACCTGGACGATGACCGACACGGCTTCCATCACGAACAACCCGCCAACGATGGCCAGAACAATTTCGTGATGCGCGGCAACGGCAATCGCGCCAAGTGCGCCGCCCAAGGCAAGACTGCCGGTATCACCCATGAAGACAGCAGCAGGCGGCGCGTTGAACCACAGGAAGGCCAGACATGCACCCATGATGCCGGCGCACAGGATCGCCAGTTCGCCCGCGCCCGGCACGTGGGGGATGCCCAGGTAATGCGCAAAGTCTGCGCGGCCAGCCAGATAGGCGATGATCGCAAAGGTTCCCGCCGCGATGACGACCGGCATGGTCGCCAGCCCGTCCAGCCCGTCGGTCAGGTTCACGGCATTTCCCGCACCGACCATGACGATGGCGGCAAACACGTAATACAGCGGCCCCATCGGAATGTAGCGTCCGCTAAGGAACGGAACATAAAGGTTGGTGTTGATCTGGCTGACGATCAGCCAGGCGGCGATACCCGCCACGGTAAACTCGGCCAGAAGCCGGGCACGGCTGGAAATGCCCGCGGTGCTGCGCTTCTTGACCTTGTCGTAATCGTCAAGGAAACCGATCACGCCAAACCCTGTGGTCACTGCCAGGCAAGCCCAGACAAACGGGTTCGTCAGATCCATCCAGACCAGCATCGACAGCACCAGCGCGATCAGGATCATCAGCCCGCCCATGGTCGGCGTGCCGCGTTTGGCCAGGTGGGTCTGCGGCCCATCCTCGCGGATCGGCTGACCCTTGCCCTGGCGTACGCGCAGCATGTTGATAAAACGCGGCCCGATCCACAGCCCGATGATCAGCGCGGTCATCAGCGCCGCACCGGCACGAAAGGTCTGATAGCGGATAAGGTTCGCCAGCCCTTCGAAGTGAAAATATTCCGCGATCAGGTACAGCATTGCCTGATCTAACCTTCCTGCTGGGTGAGCGCGGCGACCATGGTGCCCAGCCCGACCGAATTCGATCCCTTGATGAGCACGGCATCACCGCCCTGCACCCCAAACCGCGTCAGCGCCGCAAGCGCTTCGGACGCCGTTTTGCAATGGGCGAAGGGGATCGCCTTGCCAAGCGCAGCAGGCGGCTCTTTCCCCAGTTCGTCCGCCAGCGCCTGCATCTCGTCACCAACCAGGATCAACTGGTCGATACCGGCGGCAGCAACCGGCTCGATCAATTGCGCATGGAATGCCGCGGCGTGGCCGCCCAGTTCCTTCATCGCGCCCAGCACCGCGATGCGCCGGCGTGCTGGCGTCGATCCAAGCTGGGCCAGGGTCGCGCGCATTGACGCGGGATTGGCGTTGTAGCTTTCATCGATGATCAGGGCGCTGCCTGATCCATCCCCGCCTTGGGCAGCAATGGTGCTTCGTTCACCCCGGCCCTTCAGGCCTTCCAGTTCGGCAAGTGCCAGGCCGGCTGCGCCCAGATCTCCGCCGGCGGCGCGCACTGCCGCGATTACTGCCAGCGAATTGATGATCCAGTGATCACCCGGCGCGGCCACGGTATAGCAAATCCGCCGGTCGCCCATGTCGGCAGTGACCAGCGATCCGCCGCCCGGCGCAGGCACCGCATCAAGCAATCGGACATCGGCATGTGCTGCCCGGCCGAAGGAAACGACGGCGCCCGCATTTTTTTCTGCCGCTTCCTTCAGCCGGGCATGGTGGGGACTGTCTGCCGGGATTATCGCGACCCCGCCGGGCTCCAGCCCCTCGAATATTTCCGCTTTGGCATCGGCAATGGCTTCTTCGCTGCCGAGCATTTCGATGTGGGCGGGCGCGATCGTGGTGATTACCGCCACGTGCGGACGGACCAGTGCCGCCAACGCACGGATTTCACCGGCATGGTTCATGCCCATTTCGAACACGCCAAACTTCGCCCGCGCCGACATCCGCGTCAGGCTGAGCGGGACGCCGACATGGTTGTTGTAACTCTTGACCGAACGGTGCGCGCGGCCCCGACTGGACCGGTCGAGCGCGGCAAAGATCGCTTCCTTGACCCCGGTCTTGCCGACCGACCCCGTCACCCCGATTATCCGCGCATCAGCACGGTTGCGCGCAACTTTTGCCATATCCTCAAGTGCGCTTGAGGTATTGCTGACCAGTACGTGCGGGGCGGCTATCGGCTGTTCGACGATGGCTGCCGCCGCGCCCTTGGCAAAGGCCGCGTCGACAAACACATGCCCGTCCATAGCCTCGCCCTTCAGGGCAAAGAAAAGATCGCCTTCGGCTACGTCGCGGCTGTCGATATCGGCGCCCGCCGCCTGAAAATCAGCCGAGGGCGTTCCCCCCGTTGCCGCTGCGATCTCGCCCGCGGTCCACAGCGCCAGCCCGGCAGAATCGTCCGGCTGGATGGGCCATTCCAGGATACGGGCAAAGGCATTCATCTGGTCACACTCCCGCTGCGGCCGGCGCATTCGCGGGCCACGGTTACATCGTCGAAGGGCAGGACGCGCATGTCTGCGCCCCCGCCGATTATCTGCCCCTGTTCGTGCCCTTTGCCGGCAATCAGGACGATATCCTGCGGTCCGGCCTCGGCAATTGCGGCGGCAATGGCGCTGCGCCGGTCGCCCACCTCGCGCAGAGCGCCGCCACCCCCGGCCATTACCATTGCGCGGATCGCTGCGGGATCTTCACCGCGCGGGTTGTCGTCGGTGACGATGCCAAGGTCGGCCTGGCTCGCTGCAACTTTGCCCATCTCCGGGCGCTTGCCCTGATCGCGGTCACCGCCGGCTCCGAATACGACCAGCAGACGTGCCGCGCAATGGGGCCGCAGCGCCGCAATCGCGGCTTCCAGCGCATCGGACGTATGGGCATAGTCAACATAGATCGGCGCCCCGGTCTGGGTGATCGCCGCCCGCTCAAGCCGTCCGCGCACAGGTTGGAGGCGGGTCAGCGCATCGAAAGTACGGTCGGCATCGCTTCCGGTTGCAATCACCAATCCCGCGGCGACCAGCGCATTCGCTGCCTGGTAAGCGCCAATCAGAGGCAGCGTCAGCTGGCGCGACGCGCCCTGCCATTCCAGCTCCAGCACCTGGCCCAGCTGGGTCGGTGTACGGGCGAGGAGGCGGATCGCCTCCCCGCCCGTTCCCACGGTGAACAGGCGCAACCCCCCGGTGCGAGCCTGTTCGACGGCGCGGGGCGACCATTCGTCATCCGCCCAGATTACGGCTGTCCCTTCGCGGCCGACCACTTCGCCAAAGAGCCGCATCTTGGCTGCGAAGTAGTCTTCCATGTCCGTGTGATAGTCGAGGTGATCGCGGCTGAGATTGGTGAAAGCCCCCGCCTTTACCCGCAGCCCTTCGTTTCGGTACTGCGACAGCCCGTGGCTCGACGCTTCGTAGGCAACGTGAGTCACACCCTCGCGCGCGAGGCCATGCATATTGGCCAGGAACGTGACGATGTCGGGCGTGGTCAGCCCGGTCGACACGCTCTCATCGCTGGTCGTGACACCCAATGTGCCGATCGATGCCGCACGTTCGCCCAGCATCCGCCAGATCTGGCGAGTCATTTCGACAGTCGAGGTTTTGCCGTTGGTTCCGGTCACCGCTACCAGGGTTTCGGGGACCGGCTGAAAGAAACCGGCGGCAAGATGCGCAAAGGCGCGGCGCGGGTTGTCGTTGGCAATATGGACCGCGCCGTCAACCCGCGCTTCGGGCCGGGCCACCACGGCGACTGCGCCAGCGGTGATGGCCGCGGGAATAAAATCCTCGCCGTTGGCCGCCGCGCCCTGGAACGCGCCGAACACGGTGCCGGGTGCGACCTTGCGGTTGTCGATCGCAAAACCGGTGACCTGCGCTTCGGTACCGCCCGGCAGCGCTATTCCGGCAGCCTGGGCGAGCGCCGAAAGCTTCATTCGCCGTTACCGTTCGGCACCAGCGGGGCAAGATCGGAGATATCCACATCGCGGGTGGCGTCAGGCATGACGCCCAGCAGCGGACCGATCCGCGGCACGACCCGGCCAACCACAGGGGCGGCATTGAATGCGGCAGTACGCTGGCCAGACGTTGCGACAGTGCCTTGCGGCTCGTCCAGCATCGCAATCACGACATAGCGCGGGCGGTCCATCGGGAATGCGGCAGCAAAAGTCGCCACCAGCGAAGTGCGGCGATAGCCGCCGATACCGGGTTTTTCCGCCGACCCGGTCTTGCCGCCAACGCGGTAGCCAGGGGCGTTCGCTTTTCGGCCGGTTCCCAGGTCAACGATCATTCGCAGCAGCTGCCGCATCCGGGCGCTGGTCGATGCCTTCCACACCCGGCGGCCAGCTACGGGCTTGGCGGGATCGGCTTTGAGCAAGGTCGCTGGACGCCAGACACCGCCGTTCACCAGGGTGGCATAAGCGCTGGCCAGGTGCAGCGGGGTCACCGCAATGCCGTGGCCGTAAGATACTGTCATGGTCGTGATGCGCGACCATTCGCCGCCCGGCCACAGCGGAAAGCCGCGTGCCGGCAGTTCGATCCCGGGACGCTGGTTGAAATCCAGCGCGCGCATTGTCTGGTTGAGGCGGACCGCGCCCAGTTCATCAGCAACCTGCGCGGTGACGATGTTGGAGGAATGGATCAGTGCTTCGGGCACGTTGAGCGATCCGCCAAAATTGTGGCTGTCACGGATCTGAAAGCCGCCGATCTGCAGCGGCCGGCTCGTTTGATAGCGGCGACCCAGGTTGGTCACGACCCCTGCATCAATTGCAGCGGCGACGGTGATCGGCTTGAAAGTCGATCCCAGTTCGTAAACCTGGTTGGTCACGCGATTGAAGATGTTAGGCGTACTGGCCTGGTCGATCAGGTTGGGATTGAACGAGGGGAGCGAAGCCAGGGCCACCACTTCGCCGGTATCGACATCCAGCACGATGCCGGCTGCACCCTTTGCCGCTGAATCGACCATGCCCTTGTGCAGTTCATCTTCCAGCGCGCCCTGGACGCGGGTGTCGATCGACAGGACTGCCGGCGTGCCCCGCGTGGCCGGATCGGTCAGCTGCTTGTCGAATATCTGCTCCATCCCCACCCGGCCCTTGCCGTCGGCACCAACAAAGCCAAGCACGTGAGCGGCCATCGAACCTTGCGGGTAAAACCGCTCAACCTCGCGCGGGAACTCCAGCGCGGGTTCGCCCAGCGCGTGGATCCGGTTGGCGTCTTCGGGCAGGATGCGCCGGCGCAGATAGCCGGGCTTGCCATCAGCCAGCCGCCTGGCCAGCACATTGACATCCATGTCGGGAAAAATCCGGACCAGTTGCTCGGCAACCTGGCGTGATCCGTGGACCAGCGGCGATCCATCATCGCCCAGCGCCGCCGGATTATACCAGAGCGCATAGGCCGGAAACGCGCGTGCCAGCGGCACGCCGTTACGATCGACGATATCGCCGCGCGCCGGCAACAGGGCCGCAAGCCCGTCGACCCGGCGGGTCTCACCCTCGAACAGGCCAAGCCAGGTGATCCGCGCGAAGGCCACCATTGCGATAAAGGCAAAGCCCGCGACCACCCACAGAATGCGCCATTTGGCCATCAGCAGCGTGCGCTGACGCACGTTGACCAGTTCGCCCCGGCCCGATGATATGGCAGTCGAGACGGTGATCGAGGTCATTCGCTGCGGGTATCCTGCTTTTCAACAGTGCTGAGTTTGTCGCGCAGAGTGGCAGCGGTGACTTTTTTCTTCGGCTCACCCTTGGGCAATTCGGCGGCCATCGCCTTGCCGGTCAGCGGAGATACCAGCGCCGGAAACGCACTGTCTTGGGCAACTTCGGCAGCGCTTGCGACCCGGATCGGGCTGGGCGCGCCCGGCCCGCGCGGCTTGCCCAGTGCGGCCAGCTGGCGTTCCCCTTCAAGATACTGTGCGGCGGTGGGCGCCTGATAGCCGAACTCGACCGTGTTGAGGTTGGACAGCTGCTGCTGGTTTGCCCGGGTTTCGAACTCGGTCTCCAGGAACATCGCGTCCTGCTTGATCGCAACGATCTTGCGTTCCGTCAGGCGGACCTGGCTTTTCACTGCGTTGACCTTGAAAGTCAGCGCCAGTGTCAGTGCAGCACAGACGATCAGAATGGCGACCCAGCCAACCTGGTGCAGGCGATCACGGGTAAGGTTCATGCAGCCCTCCTTTCCCGGGCGGGAGCTGACGTGCGGATTGCAGACCGCAGGGTTGCGGACCGGGCACGGGGATTGCGGGCCAGCTCCGCGTCGGACGGTCGCAGCGCCTTGGCGACCGGAGAGAAAGTGGGTTGGGCAACCGATGCAGTGACGGGCAAATGGCGCGATGCGTTGGCGATCTGGCCGCTGGCGTCGCGCAGGAACTGCTTGACGATGCGATCTTCCAGACTGTGGAAACTGACGACGGCCAGCCGTCCGCCAGGACGCAGCAGGGTTTCGGCCGCGTCCAGCGCGGCGCGCAGCTCGTCCAGTTCGGCATTCACGTGGATGCGGATCGCCTGAAAGCTGCGGGTCGCAGGATCCTTTGGCGCGCCGGGCCGATGACCCAGCGCCTTGCGCACCACTTGGGCGAGCTGGCCGGTGGTTTCGAGCGGCCGCGCGGCCACGATCGCGCGGGCGACCCGGCGCGACTGGCGCTCTTCGCCATAGTGGAACAGCACATCGGCAATCTGCTGTTCTGCTGCTGTATTGAGGAAATCGGCTGCGCTTTCGCCGTCCTGACCCATTCGCATGTCAAGGGGCCCGTCGCTGGAAAAGGCAAAGCCGCGCTTGGCCTGGTCAAGCTGCATTGATGATACACCAATGTCCATCACCACCCCGTCGACCCGGGCGACCCCGGCTTCGGCCAGACTGGCGACCATTTCACTGAAGCGGCGGGGGTGAAGCACCAGGCGGGGAGGCTCTTCGCGGGTTTCCGGCCAATCGTTGGCTGCCGCGATGGCATCAGGATCGCGGTCGAAGGCGTGGACCACGGCGCCGGCGTCCATGATGCGGCGGCTGTAACCGCCGGCACCAAAAGTGGCATCGACGATCACCGCGCCTGGATGAGGCGCGAGCGCCGCGATCACTTCATCCAGCAGCACAGGGACATGCGGGGCGCCGCTCATTTGCGGGCCTTTCCGGCAGCGGCCTTGGCAGCAAGATCAAGGCAGGCTTCCTGCGCGTCTTCCCAGCCCGGGCCCATCTGCGCAAGTTCTTGCGGATTCCAGATGGTGAACTGCAGGCCGCCGCCCTGAAAATAGATCGCCTCGGCGATTGCGCCCAGCTTGAAGAAGCGGTCAGGGAGAATGAAGCGACCGCTATCGTCGAACGGCACCTGGGCAAAACCATAAAGCTGCGCGGCGCGCAGTTCGCGGTCGAAGTCGGCATTGCGATCCAGCGCAATACGCTCTTCCCGGTCAAGTTCGACCTCGAATTGTTCGACCCGGCCCAAACCAAAGCCGGTCAGGCACTTCCACCGGGGATGCTTGGTCAGGCACAGCACGCGCTCACCGTTGCCGGAATCGCGCACGGCCTTGCGGAAATCGGGGGGCAGCACGAAGCGGCCCTTCTCGCCAAGCAGCGAAAAGCCCTGACCGCTATAACTGATCGGCCGTGCAGCCTCCACGTCGTCCCGCCCTATTACCGGAAAAAGCCCGGTCCCCGAAAAAACTCTCCCCCGCCTGCCCACGCGCCCGCGCAGCCAGATTCACCTCAACTGAGGTTCGGCGGTGAACATTGCTGTCGATGAAGCCGATTCTTAACCCCGCACCGGCGGGGAAGAAAGGGAAAATTGCGGGATTTCACGGGAAAACTTGGTAACTATATGATTTATAACATTTTGAATCGCAAGCGGAGATGACCAAACGCTCTGCGTTTGCGGTTTGTTCCCCATGATTTTCAGCGATTTAGGCTGCGACTCTGCCAAACGGCTACAGGCTGTCCCGCACTTTCCCCATCGGGATTTGATTCAGTCATTAAACGCCTGATCAAGCAGCGCCGCAAAGGCTGGCGCGCGGACCTGATCCGGATCGTCACGCTCAAGCACCGCGGCGTCTGCCACCACCAGCACCCTGCCTTTACCAAGCCGGCACAGCGCGGCGATGCCGCCACCAAGCGCGCCACAATTGCGCTTGTCGAGTACGGCGAAGCGGCCGGGCAAGTTAACCGGCAATTGCGTTCGGCCCAGCATGACGGAACGATCACCGAATGTCTGGGCATCATCGAACTGCAGTTCAAGTCCCCAGCGCTTGAGGATCGGCGAAAGCAGCACGACCGCTTGCGGACGGCGCGGATCACCCACCGAAAAGTTCGATTCCTCGGTCAGCGCGGGATCGGCCAGCAGCAACAGCCGCCCCCCGCTGTGAACCCAGCGATCAAGCGCGACGTTTTCGGCCCCGCCAAGCGCGCGCGGCTGCGCCATGACCATGCGCTGCATTCCGTCCAGCGGCCCCCTTGCGCCGGGAACAGATAACGTATCCAGCGGAATAATTCGGCCCCGATCGGCCAGCAGCTTGCGCGCCCAATGCGGCGGCTGCGCTGATTTGAGCATGCTTGCCACGTCTGGTTCTTCGTTCCACAGGATCGGCAGGGTCGTGAACAGCCCGATGGCATCGCCGTTCCTTGCCGCGCGGCCCTGCACAAGCAATGCTGCGCCGATCAGCAGGGCGCCCGCTGCCAACGCCAGCAATATCGCTTTGCGTCTAATTGGGGTTGCCGTTGGTCTGCAGCGGCGCAGGCTCTGCCGTATCGTTGGGCATGGCCGAGGGGACCACGCCGATATCGGCCAGCGGATCGTTGGCGCCCGGTGACGCAACGGCCGAAGCGCTGGCGACCGGACGCACTGCATCTTCGTTCAGCCGGGCACGGTCCTTGATAATGTTGGCCAGTCCGACAATCAGGACAATCGCCGACAGGCCGAACAGACCAGCCTGCAGGCGCTGCACCGCGTGCGCGCGCAGTTCCCGCGTTGAAGGCGGAAGGTAATGCTGAGGAGCCATTGACTCCATGACCCGGTGTGGCGGTTGTGTAGCCATCACTGCCGGTTTTAGCCGATCAGGTGAGCCAAGGGAAGACCGGCAAACCCTTGGATTTCAGCCAATCTGCGTTGTAGAGGCTGGAAAGGTAGCGGAAACCTGTATCGCACAGGATGGTCGCCACGCGCGCTTCGCGCCGCCCTTCGGCGACCAGTTGGCGGCCCAGTGCAACCGCTCCTGCCACGTTGATCCCGGACGACAGGCCAAGGCACAGACCTTCCTCGCGCAGCAGGCGGGCAACCCATGCCAGGCCTTCCTCATCCGAAATGCGAAACTGCGTGTCGATCGGCGCGCCTTCCAGATTGGCAGTGATCCGTCCCTGCCCGATCCCTTCGGCCACTGAACTGCCTTCGGACTTGAGCTCTCCGCACGCGTAATAGTTATAAAGCGCCGCCCCGTGCGGATCGGTCAGCGCAATGCGAATATTGTCGTCAAACGCCTTGAGGCCAAGCCCCACCCCGGCGATTGTCCCGCCCGTCCCGGCAGCACAGGTAAACCCGTCAATTCGGCCGCTCAGCTGGTCCCAGATTTCGGGCGCGGTGCTTTCGATATGCGCCTTGCGGTTGGCGATGTTGTCAAACTGGTTGGCCCAGACCGCGCCAGCCGTCTCTTCTGCCAGCCGGCGCGAGGTGTGGACGAAATGGCCCGGATTGGAAAACGGCGCAGCCGGAACCAGCACCAATTCTGCGCCCAGCGCGCGAAGCGTGTCCATTTTCTCGCGGCTTTGCGTCTCGGGCATGACGATCACCGTCTTGTATCCCAGCGCATTGGCGACCAGCGCCAGCCCGATCCCGGTATTTCCGGCCGTGCCTTCGACAATGGTTCCCCCGGGCTTCAGCGTGCCCCGGTTTTCCGCATCGCGCACGATCCACAGCGCGGCGCGGTCCTTGACCGAAGCGCCGGGGTTGGCAAACTCGCACTTGCCCCAGAT
>NZ_JAHEBV010000061.1 GCF_024642085.1 Novosphingobium sp.
GGCCGAACCCGACCCCGGCGTTCGACGCCTCGCTGAACAATGACTTCGACCACGACGCCAGATCCCCGCCATCGGGCAGGTGGTTCAGCGTCATCAGACCCAGCGTCTTGCGCCCGACAATGCGCGCGCCGTCAAGTTCGCCCCCGTTGAGCAGCATCTGGGCGAATCGGTTGTAGTCCGACGCCGTCGAAACCAGCCCCCCGCCGCCCGAAACCAGACGAGGCGGCCTGGACCAAGCGCTGTCGGCGCCGCGGTCGGTCAGCACCCGGCCCTTGCCCGGAAGCAGTGTGTAGCAATCGGTCAGCCGGCCAATCTTGTCGGCGGGGACTGTAAAAAACGTGTCATTCATTTGAAGCGGCGCAAAAATACGGGCCGCAAAGAAATCGTCCAGGGCCAGTCCCGATACCCGCTGAACCACCGCGCCAAGGACATCGGTCGACACCGAATAGTTCCAGCTTTCGCCGGGTGAGAACTCCAGCGGAATAGCGCCCAGAGCCGCGATAAACTCATCCAGCGTCAGGTTGCCGTGCCAATTTTCAATCTTACCTTCGCGGTAGGCGGCATCGACATTGCTGCGGTTCTGAAAGCCGTAGGTCAGTCCTGAAGTGTGCCGCAGCAGATCGATCATCAGCATCGGCCGGTTGAGCGGCCGGGTCAGAAAGCCGACTCCACCGCCACCGGCATTGTAAACGCCCAGGTTCTTGAACTCGGGCAGCACATGATGGACGGGCGTGTCGAGAGCCACTTTGCCATCTTCGACCAGCATCATGAACGCGATTGATGTGACCGGCTTGGTCATGCTGGCGATGCGGAACAGAGCATCGTCGCGCAGCGGCTCCCCGCTTTCGCGCGCCAGCCCTTGCGATGAAAAATGCGCGACGTGCCCGTCACGGGCGATCAGCAGCTGGGCATTGGCCAGCTTGCCGCTGTCAATGTAGCGGTCTTTCAAAAAGTGATCGATCCGCGCCAGGCGATCACCATCAAAACCTGCTGCCTTGCTGTTCAAACCCCTGCTCCTCCGCACCGATCGGTTGCACTTGCAAACCTGTATTGCCGCTGCACAGCGCCTGCACAAGCGACATTCCGGCCCGCGGTAAAATCGTTGCGGCTGTGTTTACCACGTCCGTTTGCCGCGCATTGTCCAGACATGGCAGGGCTTTCCCAAGGTCGTTCTGCAATAGGAAATCCAGCACGTTTGTTCCTGCATCAGGTTGGCGCCCATGGAAATCGAGGAAGTTGTCGAAGCCGTCCGCTCGATCCGCGCCAAATGCCGGATGAAATCAGGCATGGTCGCCGAAATCAGCGTGCGTGACCTTTCCATTGCCGGCTGCATGGTTGAAAAACAGGCGATCTCGTTCGAAGTGGACGGTCGCGTGCTGGTCCGGCTGCCAGGCCTGGAATACATGCCATCAAAGGTGCTGTGGGTTGAAAACGGGCTGGTCGGGATAGAGTTCGAGCGCGACCTGCACGACGCAGTCTTTGAAAACCTGATCCGGCAATTGCGCTGAAGCGCCTGCGCAAGCGGCCAAACCCCCCTTTACACGGGCTGTTCACCTCGGCATAGCCACGGGCATGATCCTTGCGCTTGGCCTTACCCTGCGACTTATCCGCCCTTGGGCGTAAGCTGGCGTGCGACTTGATCGGCACGCAGCGCCGCTCAAGGGATGAAGCGAACCGCACGCCTCCAGTCGCACCTGCCAGAGCCGAGACACCGACATGACCATGCTGAAGACCCCCGGGGACAAGTACCGCCCCTTCCCGCCCATAAACCTGCCCGATCGGCAGTGGCCCGGCCGCGTCATCACGCAGGCGCCGCGCTGGCTTTCTACTGATCTGCGCGACGGCAACCAGGCGCTGATCGATCCAATGGGGGCGGAGAAAAAAAGCCGCTTCTTCGACCTGCTGCTGAAAGTTGGCGTCAAGGAAATAGAGGTTGGCTTTCCCGCTTCGGGCGCGACCGATTTCGATTTCATTTCAGGCTTGGTGAAGGCGGACCGCATTCCAGAAGACGTTACTGTCCAGGTTTTGACGCAGTCGCGCCGCGATCTGATCGAAACAAGCTTTGCCAGCCTGGAAGGCGCGCATACCGCAATTGTTCACCTTTACAACGCGGTGTCGCCGGTGTGGCGCAAAGTCGTGTTCGGCATGGGCAAGGACGAAATCAAGGCAATCGCGATAGATGGCGCCAAGGTGCTGCGGGACCAGGCAGCAAAGTATATCGGCACCGACTGGCGCTTTGAATACAGCCCCGAAACCTTCTCCACCGCCGAGGTCGAATATTCGGTTGAGGTGTGCGCGGCGGTTATGGATGTGCTTCGTCCCACGCCAGACAAACCGATCATCTTCAATCTGCCCGCTACGGTCGAATGTGCAACGCCCAACATCTATGCCGATCAGATTGAGCTGTTCGGACGCTTGATTCCCAACCGCGACAGCGTTGTCATCAGCCTACACACCCACAATGATCGCGGCACGGGGATCGCAGCTTGCGAGCTGGGGCTGATGGCGGGCGCTGACCGGGTCGAAGGCTGCCTGTTCGGCAATGGGGAGCGCACCGGCAATTGCGATATCGTGACGGTCGCGCTCAACATGTACACGCAAGGAGTCCATCCTGGGCTTGATCTGTCGGATATCGACGGCATCGCCAAGACGGTTGAATACTGCAACCAGTTGCCGATCCACCCGCGCCACCCCTATGTCGGCGAATTGGTCTATACCTCGTTTTCGGGCAGCCACCAGGACGCTATCAAAAAGGGCTTTGCCGCGATGGAGGCAAAGAACGACCTGCTGTGGGAAATGCCCTATCTGCCAATCGACCCCGCTGATCTGGGGCGCAGTTACGAAGCTGTGATCCGGGTCAATTCACAGTCCGGCAAGGGCGGCTTCGCCTGGGTTCTTGAACAAGATCAGGGGCTGAAACTGCCCAAAAAGATGCAGGCGCATTTTTCCACCCGTGTTCAGGCCCTGGCCGATGAACTGGGCCGCGAACTTTTTGCTGACGATATCTGGGCTGTGTTTCAGCAGACTTACAAGCTCAACACGCCGCAGCATTTCCAGCTGGTCGATTACGAGGAATCGAAGGCCGCCGACGGGACCCGCCTGTTCGCCGGCAAGATCGAACTCGATGGCAAGGAACAGTCGGTATCGGGCCGCGGCAACGGGCTGATCAGTTCGGTCGTCGGCACGCTGAACGATGCGTTTGGAGTGTCGCTGGAGGTGAAGGACTACACCGAACACGCCATGACCGCCGGGTCTGACGCGCGCGCCGCCGCTTATGTCGAATGCGTGACCGCCGCAGGCAAGACGATCTGGGGTGTCGGCATCGATGAGGACGTCGCTACCGCCTCTGTCCGCGCCGTGCTCAGCGCCGCAAATGGGGCAAGCGAAGGCTGATCAGTCGATAGGCTTGCCGCTGCGCAGGACGCCGTTTTTGCCGTACCCGCTTGGCCGTGGCTCCGTCAGTAAAAGGTAACGCCGCCGCCGATCACAACCATGTTACCGCTATGGTTGCGCGGTTGCGCTGCTGCCGGCTCGTTATTCTCTTTTTTGGTGCCCCGGATGATGAAGGCGGCGGTATGCTGGTCCAGCCCTTCGGCCTTGCCGAGCCCGATCCCATTTTTGCCGCCGGCAACCAGCGCGACCTTAACGGACAAATCGAACAGCGAAGCTACCGGCATCAGCGCTCGTTCATCGCAACATATTCCTTGATCTTGGCCTTGCCCAGCTGGCTCATGTGAACCTCGTCCGGACCGTCGGCGATACGAAC
>NZ_JAHEBV010000041.1 GCF_024642085.1 Novosphingobium sp.
ATGGGGTGACGGACCACATCGGCAACCGAAAAGCGCGTGATCGCGATGCCGTCAACGCCTTCAAGCCGGCCAACCGCATCGTTAAGCCCGCTCATCGCCGGACCGCCGGGGATATCGACCTGCTTGGGATCGCCGCACACGACCATGCGGCTGTTCATGCCGAAACGGGTCAGGAACATCTTCATCTGTTCGCGCGTGGTGTTCTGCGCCTCGTCCAGGATGACAAAGGCATCGGCCAGGGTCCGCCCGCGCATAAAGGCGATCGGGGCAATCTCGATCTCGCCGCTGGCGATGCGCCGTTCGACCTGTTCGGGCGGCATGCAATCATACAGCGCGTCATAGAGCGGGCGGAGGTATGGATCGACCTTTTCCTTCATGTCGCCGGGCAGGAATCCAAGCCGTTCACCGGCCTCGACCGCCGGGCGCGACAGGATCAGACGTTGAACGCTGCCGGTGATCAGCTGCGCAACCGCTTGCGCCACAGCGACATAGGTCTTGCCGGTGCCGGCCGGGCCCAGGGCGAAGATCACATCCTTGCTGGCCAGCGCACGCATGTATTCGATCTGCATCGCGCTGCGCGGCACGATGGTTTTCTTGCGCGTGCGGATCATGATCGGCGGAGCGCCGTCGTCGCCCGAAACGATCCCTTCCAGTGTCGGTTCGGCCGACATCAGGATGATCGATTCAACCGCGCCTGGGTCCAGTTCCTCGCCCCGCATCAGGCGCTGGTGCATGGTGCGCAGCACGTCGCGGGCGCGGGCGACATTGTCTTCGGGCCCTTCGATCACCGCACGGTTGCCGCGGGCGGAAATGAACACGCCCAGCCGGTTTTCGATCAGGACCAGATTGGCGTCGAATTGCCCGAACAAGGCGCCGAGCACGGTCGCTTCTTCGAACTCGAGTTCCGCGCGGGCCTTGGAGGGGGCGGAACGGGTCGGCGCCTCATGCCAGGCGCGGGCAGGTTTTCGAGCCATAGGCGCTTTTGTGGCGCTCCTTTCGTGCCGGGCCGGACGCGGCCCTGATTCGAAAGATAGGCCTGTGCTGCCGCCTTGCAAGCGAGGCAGGGCATGCGGGCAGTGGAAAACGCGCCCGGCCACCCGCTGGCGCGACGGACTGCGACAAAGTGCGACTAATATGTCTCGAATCTGACGCGGACATATCAGGCCGGTTCAGTCTCAGGGCGCCAGAAATGCCCTGTCGCCACCAACCGGCGATCGTTTCAGGAGTACCCTCATGCGCAAGTTCATCGCTGCCGCCATTGCGGCTACCGTCCTTGTCCCAGTCACCGCTTCGGCCCAGACCGCCGAACTGCGCAGGGACCGCCACGAAGTGCGCCAGGGCCAGCGCGAAGTCCGCCAGGACCTGCGCCGCGGCGATTACCGCGAAGCCCGCGAAGATCGTCAGGAAGTGCGTGAAGATCGCCGCGAATACAACGAGGACTGGCGCGAATATCGCAGCAAGCACCAGTCCGCATTTCGCAAGGGCGCATGGTCAGCGCCGCATGGCTATCGTTACAGCCCGGTACGCGTTGGAGTCGGTCTGAACCCGGCGTTCTATGCCGGGCGCTACACGATAAACGATCCTTATACCTACCGCTTGCCGCGCGCGGCCGTCGGCACCCGTTATGTTCGTTACGGTAATGACGTGCTGCTGATCAACGCCCGCACCGGACGGGTGCTGCGGGTTTACGACCGTTTGTTCTACTGATTTTGCTGAACTGCTAGTGCGCCCTGGCCCGGATGATCCGGCCGGGGCGTCTTGCCGATCAGCCGGCCCGACAGCGAGTTGCCGCCCGCTTCAATCAGTTCCACTTCGACCAGGTCGCCGATCGCCGCGTCGCCGGCAAAGTGGACCGATTGCAACCACGGCGACTTGCCCAGCCACTGACCTTCCAACTTGCCCCGGCGTTCGACCAGCACTTCGCAGCGCTTCCCTACCGATGCTGTGTTGAAGGCCAGCTGGCCTGCATTTATCGCCGCTTGCAGGCGCTGGAGGCGTTTATCCATGACTGCCGCTGCGATCTGGTTGTCCATCGCCGCCGCCGGCGTGCCGGGCCGGGGAGAATACTTGAAGCTGAAGCATTGGGCATAGCCGACCCGATCAACCAGCTTTATCGTATCTTCGAACTCGGCATCGGTTTCGCCGGGGAAGCCGACGATGAAATCGCCTGACAGGGCAATGTCGGGCCGCGCGGCCCGGACCTTATCCAGCACGCGCAAGTAACTGTCCGCCGTGTGGCTCCGGTTCATCGCCTTCAGCACGCGGTCATTGCCTGCCTGGACCGGCAGGTGCAGGAACGGCATCAACTTGTCGATGTCACGGTGCGCGGCGATCAGTCCGTCGGTCATGTCGTTGGGATGACTGGTGGTATAGCGGATCCGCGCCAGTTCAGGCATTGCGGCCAGCACTTCGATCAGCATTTCAAGGCCGCGCCCATCAGCATCGCGCCAGGCGTTGACGTTCTGGCCCAGCAGCGTGATTTCGCGCGCACCGGCATCGACCAACCGCCGCGCTTCGTCAGTCAAATCGCTGAACGGACGCGATATTTCCGCTCCTCGCGTATAGGGGACCACGCAATAGGTGCAGAACTTGTCGCAGCCTTCCTGCACGGTCAGAAACGCGCCTGGAGCAACCTTGCGCCGCGCCGGAAGGGCAGCAAACTTGGTCTGGGCTGGCATGTCGGTATCGACTGAGCGGCGGCCATCTACTGCATCGGCAATCATGCCGGGCAAACGGTGATAGGCTTGCGGACCGACCACCATGGAAACGGCGGGCGCTCGTGCCATGATTTCTTCACCCTCGGCCTGGGCGACGCACCCGGCGACCGCGATCAGCGGTGCGCTGCCGTCTTTGCGAGACCAGTCCTTGCCAATGCGTCCGATGTCGGAATAGACTTTTTCCGATGCTTTTTCCCGAATGTGGCAGGTGTTGAGCACTACCAGGTCGGCCTGTTCGCCGTCAGCGGCAGGACTTATACCCTGCGCGTCCAACAATTCTGCCATGCGCTCGCCATCATAGACGTTCATCTGGCAGCCGAAGCTTTTGACGCGGTAGGTCTTGGGGGGCGATGCAGGGGGCATGGGACGCGCCCGATAGGACAAAATTGCGCAGAATTGAAGCGTTAACCCGCCAAGGCTTTCATAATGGCGTCACGGCCGGCGGCCGCAATGGTCTTGCGGCTGGACAGTTGTTCTCCGGTCAGCGCCGGCTGAAAGGCCACGGTCAAGCGAACCGGGCGGCGCCGCGCGAGGATACGCAGGAAGTTGTCGAGCCCATGTTCTTCGCCGACCCAGGCGATCTGTGCAGCTTCAGCACCATAGTCGAGCATTACCGGCTGTACTGCTATTCCCGCAGGAAATGGTTCGAACGCTGAAAGCAGCGAGCTTTTGAACGGCAGCAGCCCGGTCCCATCGCTGGTCGTACCTTCAGGGAAAATTGTCAGCGCGTGCATATCGGCCAAGGCGTGGCGCACCTGGTTGACCTGTTCGGCCACGCTGGCGCGGTCGTGGCGGGCGATGAACACTGTATCGTTCATCCGGCAAAGCCATTCGAGCACAGGCATGGATGCCAGTCCGTCATGACCGACAAAAGCGGTTCCGGTAACCTGACTGAGCGCGGGCACGTCAATCCAGCTGACGTGGTTTGCCAGCATGAACACCGGCCCGCGCGGGCGCGGCCCGGTGACAGTCGTGCGCACGCCGGCAATACGGGTTATCCCGCCCAGAAAAATGCGCGGCCAGGGATTGGCAAAACGCAGCAGCTTCCACGCATAATAAAGCGGAATGCAAGCCAGCAGCAGGCCGATCATTCCAGCCAGGCGCAGGGTGACCCGTGCCCACGCCCTGAGCGATAATTGCCGCGGCATGGCCAGGGCAGTTGTCATCGGCCTGCCTTAATCCTCACGGCCCAAACGCACACCGTACAGCTCCATTCGGTGATCGACCAGTCGGTAGCCCAGCTTTTCGGCTATCTGACGCTGCAGCGCTTCCAGTTCGGGATCGACGAATTCGATCACCTTGCCGCTTTCCACGTCGATCAGGTGATCATGGTGTGCCTCGGGCGCGGCTTCGTAGCGCGAGCGGCCATCGCCGAAATCATGGCGATCAAGAATTCCCGCCTCTTCGAACAGCCGCACAGTACGATAGACTGTGGCGATAGAGATTTTTGGATCAATCGCGGAGGCGCGTTCGTGAAGCGCCTCGACGTCCGGATGGTCGGTCGCTTCCGACAACACCTTTGCGATTACGCGGCGCTGTTCGGTAATCCGCAGGCCGCGCTGAGCGCAGAGGGCTTCGATATCGATGGCCTGATGCAAGTGAAACTCCGGTGGGATCGCCGAAAAAAAAGAAACGTCCCGCAAAGCATAGAGCCGCGGGACGATTCTTCAATGGCGGGGCAGGATATTGCCCGCCGCGCTTAGGCAGCCTTTGGTTTGCGCCCGCGCTTTTGACCAGGCTTGCGGCCCAGTCCGATCTTCATCGCCAGATCACGACGCTTTTCGGCATAGTTGGGAGCAACCATCGGATAGTCTGCGGGCAGGTTCCAGCGCGCGCGATACTGATCAGGAGTCAGGTTATAGTGAGTCATCAAGTGCCGTTTCAGCATCTTGAGCTTCTTGCCATCTTCAAGGCAGACAATGTAATCAGGTTTGATCGACGCGCGGATCGAAACCGCTGGTTCAGGCATCTTTTCCTCAACTGCAGCAGAACCGCCCAAGCTAGCCAATGCACCGTAAACGTTGCTGATCAGATTGGCGAGTTCATCGACACCGACGCTGTTGTTGCTGACATGTGCGGCTACAATGTCCGACGTCAGCGTGATCAGCATTTCCTTTGTATCGGCCTGGCTTTCTTCCATGACCAAATCCCTTCCTAAAGTTTCTACCGGTTCTATATTTTTTTGGCCCGTTGGGTCGCAATCCTTGGAGCTAACTTGCGATAAGCATTTTAACTAAGCGCCACAAGTGCAATGACACTATCAGGTAGAAAATAATTTGAAGCTATCATGCAATCGGCATGCAGCGGTCAATCGCAAGCGAATGTCAGTGCGTCGATGCGTGTGCCGTCGGCACTGCGGTAATAATTGATTCTTTTACCTATTGGGCGAAAACCCAAGTCACGATAAAGTAATTCAGCCGGGTTTCCGCTGCGCATTTCCAACAGAAGGCGATTTGCTCCACGCGACTTCGCATATGCAGCAAATTGGTTCATTAAAGCCCGACCTATGCCGCGGCGGCGAAATCGCGGGTCGACCGCGAGAAGCAGCAGCTCCTCCTCGTCAAAACCATGCCGCGACAGGAAGAAGCCAGCCGCCTCGGCATCGTCGGCAGGTTTCGAGCAGAAACCGTCAAGTAAGCCATAGTAGCAATTGCCCATCAGGAGGGCATCTTCCACTTGCCGGCGGTTCCACGCCTCGCCAAACGCCGGATCAAAGGCAGCATCCATTATGGCCATGATCCGATCCAGGTCATCGCCCCTGGTCGTCATGCAGATGCGCCTGGGAGCCGCGCGTCGGGCGCGCGGCCATAGAGCGGCGCGGTATCGGTCATCAGGCTTGCTGCGGGCAATGCGCCAAAAGCCCGCGCATCGGGCCAGATCGGTAGCGCCGTGCCCGATCCGCGCAGCGCGACCAGTGCTTCTGCCTGGCTACCTGCTGCAACAGACCCGCCTTCACGCTGCGCTGCGTCCCGGGGACTGAGCGAAGCCAGCGGTGTTATGGTCGTACCGGCTGCATCGAACAGTTCGACAAACCATTCACCGTGACCGCCGGTGGTTACTGCTGTTACAGCTTGGTTGCCGGCTTCAGCGCGGGCCATCGCAGCAATCAGGGCCAGGGTGGGGTAGCCGACCAGCTCTGCCTGCCAGGCAAACGCAAGCGCGCGCGCTGCTGCCAGTCCGACCCGCACTCCGGTAAAACTGCCCGGACCCAGCGCTGCAGCGATCCGGTCTGCCCGTCCCCCGCCCGGAAGGGCGCCGATCATCGGGACCAATGCCTCGGCATGACCGCGCCCCAGCCGACGGCATTCCCCGGCGATGAGGATTTCGCCTTCAAACAAGGCGACCGAACAGGCCTCGGTCGCGCAGTCGATTACCAGGGTGCGCATCGGCGCCGGTTTAGCGCGTCAGGCGATGCGATTGAAGACATCGAAATCGGGGCGGGGGCTGCGCTCGAAAATGGTGGACGGATCGCCGTAACCAAGCGTCGAGATAAAGTTCGATTTGACCGCCGGGGTTTCGGCGAAGAACGCTTGATCTACTGCGTCGTTGTTGAAGCCTGACATTGGTCCGGTATCCAGGCCCAGCGCGCGCGCCGCCAAAATGAAATAGGCGCCTTGAAGGGATGAATTGCGCATCGCGCTGACTTCGCGCAGCGGCACGTTGCCATCGAACCATGATTTGGCATCGGCGTGCGGGAACAGCCACGGCAGATTCTCGTGGTAATCGATGTCCATGCCGATGATCGCGGTTACCGGTGCGGCCAGAACCTTGTCCTTGTTGGCCGGGGCGCAAAGCTCGCCCAGCTTCTGCTTTGCATCCGGGCTGGTGCACCAGACAATTCGGGCCGGCAGCATGTTGGCGCTGGTCGGGCCCATTTTCATCAGATCCCAGATCGCCACCAACTGGTCGTTGCCTACCGGCTGATCAAGATAGCCGTTGTAAGTCCGTGCGCTGCGGAACAGCTGGTCAAGCGCGGCGTCGTCAAGCGGCTGGGGCATGGCAATCCTTGGTCGAGGTGGGGGGACGGGTGCCTGCCTCAGGCAGCGCGGACTTCGGTGACTTCAGGCACGTAGTGCTTGAGCAGGCTTTCTATCCCATGTTTCAGCGTCGCGGACGAAGACGGGCAGCCGGCACAGGCGCCTTGCATGGTCAGGAAGACCACACCTTCGCGAAATCCGCGATAGACGATGTCTCCGCCATCGTTGGCCACTGCCGGACGGACCCGGGTTTCGATAAGTTCGCGGATTTGGGCGACCACATCGGCGTCAGCGGGATCATCGCCAAAATCCTCGTCCTCGGGCGGGACGGCGATGCCGGCTGCATTTCCCGGGGTGAATAGCGGGGTGCCGGTCACAAAATGATCAAGCAGCAGGGCTACTACCTGCGGTTTGAGCGCCGACCAGTCGACCCCTGGGGCAGCCGTTACCGAAATGAAATCGCGGCCGAAGAACACGCCGGTCACATCGCCAAGGTCGAACAGCGTGGCCGCAAGCGGCGATGTGGCCGCTTCAACCTCGTCACGAAACTCGCGCGTGCCGGCATACATAACCTCCTCGCCGGGGAGGAACTTGAGCGTGGCAGGATTTGGCGTGGTTTCGGTTTCTATAAACATGATCTTCGGCATGTAGGAGGAGAAGGGTGCGGGTCAAGGGCTAAGCCCGCTGGTCAGCGCCGGTTCAGCGCCGTATAGAGCGCACCATGACACGCACGATTGCCCCTTCCGCCCGTTTCGCCTTGTGCTCTACCCTGCTTGCCGCTGTGGCCGTTTCGCCGGTGTTGGCCAAAACCGCGCGCCCGGCGATCCAGCCCCAGGTGATTGCTCTGCCGCTAAAGCAGATCATCCCGCCGGCGCAGCGGCTGTGCACGGCACGCACCGCGTCGGGGCTTGGTTATCGCGCGCTGCGCCCCACGTCCGGACCTCTGCCTGTGGGCGATGCAACCGTGACGGTGCATTATATCGGGTACCTTGCCCTGACGGGCGAGGTGTTTGATCAGGGGATGGATGCATCCTTTCCGATGAAGGGCGTGATCCCCGGCTTTTCGGAAGGCCTCGCACTAATGAACGAGGGATCGATCTACAGGTTCTGCATTCCCGCCAGGCTGGGCTACGGCGCCAAGGGCACCGGCCCGATACCTGCCAATGCCGATCTGGTGTTCCAGGTCCAGCTTGTGGCGGCCAAGGCGGCCAGCTAACCGCGTCTATTCACTGGCCAGTCAGCAAAGGCCTTCCTATAGCAGCGAAATGCGTCTGACGTTTCGCACTGCGTGCTCCATCGCCTCGTTTGTCTGTGCCGCCGTGCTGGTTTCCCAGCCGGTCCTGGCAAAGCCTGCAACGCCCCCCGCAGCCTCGGCCAGGGACGAAGCCTGGCTGTACCGCGGCAGCGATGTGCCCCGCGACAAGGAATGGACGTTCGGCGAACTGCCCAACGGACTGCGCTATGCCGTGCGCAACAACGGTGTGCCGCCGGGCCAGGTTTCGATCCGGGTACGGATCGATGCCGGATCGCTTTACGAAAGCGATAACGAAAAAGGCTATGCCCATCTTCTTGAGCACATGGTTTTCCGCCAGTCGAAATATCTCGGCGATGGCCAGGCGATCGCCGCGTTCCAGCGTCTGGGCGCAACTTTTGGCAGTGACACCAATGCGCAGACTAGCCCGGTATCAACCACCTTCAAGCTCGACCTGCCCAGCGCCACCCCGCAATCGCTGACCGAAAGTTTTCGCCTGCTATCGGGAATGATGATCGCCCCGACACTGAGCGAGACAGGTGTTCGCACGGACGTGCCGATCGTGTTGGCGGAAAAGCGTGATAATTCAGGACCTGCCGAACGGATATCCGAGGCAACCCAGCAAACGCTGTTTGCCGGTCAGCGATTGGGCGCGCGCCCGGTCATCGGCACGACAGAGACGCTTCGGGCTGCCAACCAGGCATCAGTCCGGGCCTTTCATGCGCGCTGGTACCGGCCGGAAAACGCCGTCATCATCGTGGTTGGCGATGCCGAACCGGCGCAGCTTGCAGCTTTGGTTAAAACGTGGTTCGGCAGTTGGAAGGGCACCGGTGCCCCGGCACCGGCACCATCTTTCGGGGACCCTGCAGCGCCCGCTGGTAGCGGCGCCGCGGCGATTGGCGAAACGCGCGTTGTGGTTGAACCAGACGTGCCCCGCAATCTGACCTATGCGGTGCTGCGGCCATGGCGCAAGGTCAACGATACAATTGCCTACAACCAGGGGATCATGATCGATTCGTTATCCCAGGCGATCATCAACCGCCGCTTGGAAGCGCGCGCGCGCAGTGGCGGATCGTTCCTGACGGCGCAGGTCCAGCAGGAGAAGATCAGCCGCAGCGCCAATGCGACCTTCGTTTCCGTCACCCCGCTGAGCGAAGACTGGAAAACCGCCGCGGCGGATGTGCGCGCCGTTCTGGCCGACGCGATGGCCAGTGCTCCTACCCAGGAAGAAATCGACCGCGAAGTTGCCGAAATGAACGTCGCTTTCGAAAGCAGCGTCGAGCAGAGCCGTCTGCAGCCGGGATCGCGCCTTGCTGACGATATTGTTGCGGCGCTTGATATTCGTGAAACCGTCGCATCGCCTGAAACCGTGCTGTCGATCTTCAATTCGTCGCGACCGCTGTTCACGCCGGCCGCCGTGCTGGATCACACCCGCGCCCTGTTCAAAGGCGTGGTGACGCGCGGCGTCTATGTCACGCCCAAGGCGGGTGAGGCGGAGGCTGCGGCAGTAAGGCTGGCCCTTGCCGCCCCGGTCAAGGCGGATGGCAATGCACGTCTGGATGCCAAGCCCATTTCCTTTTCCACGCTCCCGCCAATCGGCACGCCTGGCAAACTGGCTGTTTCCACGCCGACCATTGTGCCCGAGATCGAGCAGATCGAGCTG
Organism: Novosphingobium sp.; assembly: GCF_024642085.1. Classification (GTDB taxonomy): domain Bacteria; phylum Pseudomonadota; class Alphaproteobacteria; order Sphingomonadales; family Sphingomonadaceae; genus Novosphingobium. The sequence continues at coordinate 9,610 of NZ_JAHEBV010000041.1, forward strand.
TCGAACGGCGTGCGCGCGCTGCTTTTCCCTTCTGCCAACGAACCAGGCCGCCTGTCGGTCAAAGTGCGCTTTGGCGCCGGCTACCGCGCGTTTCAGCCGGGTGACGCGGCCTATATCTCGCTGGGCGAAATGGCGCTCGTGGGATCGGGCGTCGGCACGCTGGGCCAGGAAGAGCTCGACCGGATTTCGACCGGGCGCAAGATGGGTTTCGATTTCGAAATCGACGACACCGTGTTCAAGTTTTCCGCCGATACCCGCAATGCCGATCTGGCCGACCAGCTCTATCTGTTCGCTGCCAAGCTGGCGATGCCCAAATGGGACGTCAATCCGGTGCTGCGCGCCAAGGCGGCGGCCAAGTTGCAGTATGAAAGCATGGCCACGTCACCGCAGGGCGTGATCCAGCGCGATCTGACATTCCTGCAGCACGGGCGCGATGCACGCTTCCGCACCCCGACCCCGCAGGAAATGGACGCAGCGACCCCGGCCGGTTTCAGGCAGGTGTGGGAACCGATCCTGAGCCAGGGCCCAATCGAAGTGCAGCTCTATGGCGATTTTGACCGTAATGCTGCCGTGACTGCGCTGGAAAAAACGTTTGGTGCCTTGCCGCGGCGGACTGAATTGCCCCGCGAAGTAGCCAATGCGGCTTTCCCTGAATTGACCCCAACGGTGCAGCCGGTCGTGCTTGAGCACCGCGGCGATCCCACCCAGGCAGCTGCGGTCGTGCAGTGGCCAACCGCAGGCGGAATGATCAAGCTGTCCGAAGGGCGCCAGCTGGAAATCCTCTCGCAGCTGTTTTCCAACCGGTTGCTTGAAAGGCTGCGCGAAAAGCTGGGCGAAAGCTATTCGCCGCAGGTCTATAATTCATGGCCGCGTGACCGTGAGAACGGCGGGGCGATCATCGCCCTGGCACAATTGCAGCCCAAGGCCGTGCCAATTTTCTTCGCCACTGCAGATGAAATCGCGCATGAACTGATCACGGCGCCGCCCACGGCGGACGAGCTGGCCCGCGTGACCGAACCGCTGAAGCAGCAATTGTCGCGCGCCGCCACTGCCAGTGCGTTTTTCATGAACCAGCTGGAAGGGGCGACGGACGATCCGCGCCGTTTTGCCGCGCTGGGGACCCTGCTGCCCGACATGACCCAGACCACCCCGGCTGCAATGCAGGCGCTGGCCGCCAAATACCTGACACGCAGCAACAGCTGGCGGGTCGCGGTGATCCCGGCGGGACAAAAGCTGGCGACCGAATTGCCCAAGGGATTTGAAAGCGGCGCCGGACGTTAATTCATGCAATAGTGCCGTCTGTAAGAATGTTGCGCGGTAACAGTGATCGGCTTTTCACTCTTTGCATTCGGGCCGCCTGCGGGCTATGGCGCGCGGCCAATCTGATGGAGCGCGTGACGTGAACAGTAGCTGGAATCCTGAAACCTGGACGGCGAAAGAGGCGCGGCATCTGCCGTCGTACCCTGATGCTGCGGCCCTGGCCAAGGTGACGGACACCCTGACAAGCTTTCCTCCGCTGGTTTTTGCGGGCGAGGCCCGCGCGCTGAAAGCCGATCTTGCAGAAGTGGCGGCCGGCAAGGGGTTTTTGCTGCAGGGCGGAGACTGCGCCGAAAGTTTTGCCGAGTTTCATCCCAACAATATCCGCGACACATTTCGCGTGCTGCTGCAGATGGCTGTGGTCCTGACCTTTGCCAGCAAGCAGCCGGTAATCAAGGTTGGCCGCATGGCCGGCCAGTTTTCAAAACCCCGTTCCTCCCCGGTGGAGGTGATCGACGGGGTCGAACTGCCCAGTTATCTGGGTGACAATATCAACGGCATCGATTTCACGCCCGAGGCGCGGATTCCCGATCCGCAGCGTCTTCTGCAAGGCTATTCGCAGTCGGCCGCGACGCTTAATCTGCTGCGTGCCTTTTCGACCGGCGGTTATGCCAACCTGCGCCAGGTCCATCAGTGGACACTTGATTTCATGGACCGCAGCCCTTGGGCGACCCGGTTTGAGGAAGTGTCGAACCGGATTGGCGAGGCGCTGGACTTCATGGAAGCCTGCGGGATTGATCCGCGCACCGTGCCGCAATTGCAGGGCACCAGTTTCTACACCAGCCACGAAGCTCTCCACCTGGCCTACGAACAGGCAATGACGCGGCAGGATTCTCTGACCGGTGACTGGTACGATACCAGCGCGCACATGTTGTGGATCGGTGACCGGACCCGGTTTGAAGGATCGGCGCATGTCGAGTTTCTGCGCGGCGTGGGCAATCCGCTGGGCTTCAAGTGCGGACCGTCGCTCGCTCCGGACGAACTGTTACGCCAGCTTGATGTGCTCAATCCGGGACGGGAAGCAGGACGCATTACGCTGATCGCGCGCTTCGGTGATGAAAAGGTTGAGGCCGGACTTGCCCCGCTGGTCCGCGCGGTAAAGCGCGAAGGGCATCCGGTGGTGTGGTCGTGCGATCCGATGCACGGCAACGTGATCAAGGCGGACAGCGGCTACAAGACCCGTCCGTTTGACCGGATCCTGCGCGAAGTGCGCGGGTTCTTTTCCGTCCATCGCGCCGAAGGCACCCATGCCGGCGGGATCCATATCGAGATGACCGGCCAGGACGTGACCGAGTGCGTGGGCGGAGCCGTGGCGATTTCGGATGCCGCACTGGCTGACCGTTATCACACCCATTGCGATCCCCGGCTCAACGCGGCGCAGTCGATCGAGCTGGCGTTCCTGCTGGCCGACATGCTCAACGCCGAGGCGGTTGACCGCGCCCAGCGCGCAGCGTGATAACCCGGCAACTGCTCGGCACGGCGCAGGTTCCAGGCGGTGAAGAGCTGAAGCTGTTTGCCCATGACCGCGATTTCATGGTCGTGATGGGCCATAACGAGCTGATGAGCACGCGGATGCGCGGTTCGGAAGAAGCGCTGGCCAATCTTACCCTTGACCGCTTGACCGGGGTGCGCAGCCCCCACCTGCTCATTGGCGGATATGGCATGGGCTTTACCCTGCGGGCGGCGCTGGCCCGGCTGGACAAGCACAGCCATGTTACTGTGGCCGAACTGGTACCCGAAATCATCCAGTGGGCGCGCGGACCGATGGCGGGTGTTGCCGCCGGCTGCCTTGACGATCCGCGCGTGCGGCTGGTGATGGACGACGTTGCCGATGCCATGTTGCTTGCGCCCGATCCGTTCGACGCAATCCTGCTTGATGTCGACAACGGTCCAGATGGGCTGGTTCGCGCCGACAACAACCGCATTTATTCCAAAAGCGGACTGCACAATGCGCGCCGGGCCCTTACACCGGGCGGCGTGCTTGCGGTCTGGTCGGCCTTTCCCGATCCCCGCTTCACCCGCCGTCTGGGCGATGTCGGTTTCGAGGTCGAAGAAGTTGAAGTCCGGGCCCGCGTGGGCAAGGACGGCAAGGGCAAGGGCCCGCGCCACGTCATATGGTTCGCGCGGACGTAAACCCTTTCGTTTTGCGGTCATTTTGTCCCATGGGGAGGATGCGATGGGCTTTTTCGGACTGATCCGGTCAATTGAAGACCTGCTGTATGAAGTCATGACCTGGCTGGTATTCTATCCCCGCACACTGCTTCGCGTTTTGCGCCACCCGCAGGAAATGATCGATTATTCCGACCGCGAACAGGATGATGCGGTTGAAGAACAGTATACCGACACTCTAAGCCCGCCTGTCTTCCTGATCCTCAGCATTCTGATCTGCCACGGCGTCGAACTGGCTCTGGGGCAGAAATCGGGTTCCGCCAACGGGGTGTTCAGCAAGCTGTTCGCCAATTCGGAAGAGACATTGCTGGCTTTCCGCCTGTTGGTGTTCAGCATATATCCGATGGTTTACGCCGTCGGCATGGTCAAGCGCAGCGAAGCGCCGCTGGACCGCAAGACCCTGCGCGAGCCGTTTTTCAGCCAGTGCTACCTGGGGGCGCTGTTTGCCATTTTGGTGTCGGGCGCAGGCATTCTGATGCGGACGGGAACGGTCCAGGCCTTCGCCGCGGGAGCCGGCGTACTTGTGATCGGAATCGTCTGGTATCTGGCTTTGCAGACCGTATGGCTCCACCTGCATCTGACGATATCGCGTACCCGCGCGATCCTGGTCAGCCTGGCGACGTTTCTCAAAGGAACGTTTTACGTTGGCCTGATAATCAGCCTGCTTTCGGCATGACCCTGCGCCGTGCGCGCATAATCGCGTACAGTGCGGCAAGGTTGATGGCCGGGGCCAGTATCGCCGTCAGGACGCCGGTCAGCCCCAGCTTGTCGGCGATGATGTTCCAGGGCAGGCCCAGCGGCATCAGGAATACCGCACCAAGCGGGTCTTTTTCCTGACCGAAGAGTCCAAAGGTGGAAACCGCCAGCAAGGCCAGGGCGAGCCCGTAAAGCGCCGCGAAGATCACAAGAACCGTTTTCATGACGCGTGCCTCTTTTCGTATCCGCGCACTACTATCTGTCGGTCGTCTCAACCGGTCAAGCGGTCTTACGGCAGCAGCAAAGTCGATCCCTTTGT
>NZ_JAHEBV010000042.1 GCF_024642085.1 Novosphingobium sp.
GCGCCGCGCGGGTTTGAAAGTGCACTTCGCAGCAGGGCCGCGAACGGTTTTGCCTTGATCGCAGAAATCAAGAAAGCATCACCGTCCAAGGGACTGATCCGCCAAGATTTTAATCCTGCTAGCCATGCCCGCGAATATGCACAAGGCGGCGCGACGTGCCTTTCAGTGCTAACCGATGCCCCTTATTTTCAGGGGCACGAGGATTACCTGATTGCCGCGCGAGAGGCTTGCGGCTTGCCTGTCTTGCGCAAGGATTTCATGGTCGATCCCTGGCAAGTTGCCGAAGCGCGCGCAATCGGAGCGGATGCAATCCTGATCATCGTTGCCGCGCTTGACGATACCATGATGGCCGAAATCGAAGCGGCTGCAACGGAACGCGGCATGGACGTGCTGGTCGAAGTTCACGACGAAGCCGAGATGGAGCGTGCAGCGCGGCTGAAGTCGCGCTTGATTGGCGTAAATAACCGCGATCTCAAACACTTCTCGACCGATCTTGCCACGACAGAGCGGCTTGCTTCACTAGCGCCGGAAAACACCCTGTTGGTCAGCGAAAGCGGTATCAACCGCCATACGGACCTGCTTAGGCTGGAACAGTACGGCGTGCGGACATTTCTGGTGGGCGAAAGCCTGATGCGCCAAATGGATCTTGACCGGGCAACGCGCAGCCTGCTGGCAGGGTAGAACTGTCCTACACCAGATTAATTTGGCAAAACGAACGGATGAATGTTTTCTCCCATTTTTCGCAGGAAATGAATGCATCGGGGGCCGGTATGTTTTGCGCGCTATAACACTGTGTAAGTTGTCAGGTTGTTCACCAGAAAAGATGCCTACATGAACAAACTCACCCATCTTGATGAACGCGGACAAGCCCGCATGGTCGATGTAGGCGGCAAGGCTGAAACCCGGCGCGTGGCAATCGCAGAAGGCCGGATTGCGATGGGGCCCCAGGCGCTCTCCGCGATTCGTGATGGTAACGGCCCAAAAGGCGATGTTTTGGCAGCGGCACGCATTGCCGGGATCATGGCCGCCAAGAAAACAGCCGACCTGATCCCGCTGTGTCATCCGCTAGCGCTGGACAGCGTGACGGTGGACTTTGATTTCGGTGACGATGCCGTAAAGGCTGTCGCCACTGCCTCGCTTACAGGGCGCACCGGGGTAGAGATGGAGGCACTGACCGCGGTTTCCGTCGCCTTGCTCACGATCTATGACATGGCCAAGGCAATCGACAAGGCGATGGTGATTTGCGGCGTCCGACTGCTGGAAAAGCGGGGCGGCAAGTCCGGCGTGTGGCGTGCAGCGGACTGATTGAACCAAAACGGCGGAATTGCTTGACGTCCGCGTTTCTGTTGCTTACTTGTTCCGCATTCGTTCACTGAACGGTGCGGTTACATCGCCCTGATGTTCCTGCCGTTCCATGGGAGGTACAGGCGCATGCTGACCCGCAAGCAGCACGAACTGATCCGCTTTATCCAGGTCCGGCTGGAAGAGACCGGCGTTTCCCCTTCGTTTGAGGAAATGAAGGAAGCGCTCGACCTTAAGTCAAAGTCTGGCGTTCACAGGCTGATTTCGGCGCTTGAGGAACGCGGTTTCATTCGCCGGCTACCTAACCGTGCCCGCGCCCTGGAAGTGCTGCGTCAGCCTGATGACGTCGGAGCTAAGCCATCTGCGCCGCGCGCTGCCAACGCCAACCCGGCGGCGGCTATCGTCCGCCCGCCTGAAATGCGCCCTGCCCCGGCCAATGACGTGATTGAAATACCGCTCCACGGGCGCATCGCAGCCGGCGTCCCGATCGAGGCAATGGAAACGACCGCCATGCTGCCGGTGCCGGCAGCGCTCCTGGGTGCGGGTGAACACTACGCGCTCGAAGTGTCGGGCGATTCGATGATCGAGGCGGGAATTCTCGACGGTGATTATGCTCTGATCCGCCGCACTGATACGGCCCGCGATGGCGAAATAGTGGTCGCGCTGGTGCGGGGTGAAGAAGCCACGCTCAAGTACCTGCGCCGCGAAGCCGGACGTGTTCGGCTTGATCCGGCCAATGCAGCTTACGAACCGCAGGTCTACGATCCGCGGGAAGTCGAAGTTCAGGGCAAGCTGGCCGGCCTGCTGCGCCGCTACCACTGATCTTATTGCGCCGAAATCAGTACCGGGTCGCCGCGCCGGAAGGTAGCGGCGCCAGGTCTTGGTCCGATGGCTTGAACCGGGTTACGAATGATCGCGCCGCCGGGTTCCACCAACCGTGCTGTCCCTGATCCTGTGCCACCGTGCTTACGGTACCATCCCTGAGGCTGAGTGCGAGGCCGCCGGTCTGATCCAGCATGCGGCGATCGACCTTGACCCAGCGCGGAGCGCAGGACCGTGGCAAGTAACGGCCGGCGATGACTATGTCGACACGGTCGCAGGCCGCCGCCAGGGCGCGCTCGTCGACCATGTCCTTTCCGCGCCCGATCAGCAGTTGCCAAGTGCGGCCTCCCCGCCGCAAGTTTACGCTGCAGAAGTCGGCGTTGCATGACGCGCCGGGCCAGTCGGCCAGCAGACGAACCTCTCCGCTCATGCCGGCCAGTTCGGTCAGATTGTCCTTGGCAAAATCGCTACGGCTGTCGCGCAGCACAAGCAGTTCGGTCCCCTCACCCGTGATCCCGACATGGCGGCCATCACTGGAGACGAGCACGTCCGGCGCTTCGGAATTGGCAAGCAGCATCGTTCCGACCAAAGCAGGGACAAGGCCCCACAGCCGCGCCCGCCCGCGCCACAATGCAAGCCACAGGGCCCCGAACATGAACAAGGCAAAGGCGCCCCTGCCCATCGCGGGAAGCAAGGTTACTGCTCCTGGCCAGGACGCCGTCCAGTGCGCCAAGGCAAGCAGCAGTTCAAGAGACTTGCCTGCCAACCACCAGAACGGGGCACCAATGCCCACGCTGTCAAACAGCAGCGCGAGCGCAATCATCGGCATTGATACGAAGGTAGTCAGCGGAATGGCAACAACATTGGCAAGCGCGCCGTACACACCCGCGCGGTGGAAATGAAACAGCCCGATGGGCAGCAAGGCCAGCTCGATTACCACACCCGTCAACAGCAATGAGCCGATGTGCCGCGACATCTTGAAGTACCATGGCTCCTCCCGCACCTGAAACAGGGTCTGGATACGCGCCGCTCCGTGCAGGGCTACGATGGCGGTGACTGCGGCAAAGCTCATCTGAAAGCTTGGTCCGACCAGCGCTTCAGGCCAGGCCAGCAGGATCGCCGCGGCGCCAACTGCAACCATGCGCATGCTTAGTGCCTCGCGGCCCAATGCAAGGGCAATCAGAACCAGCACGGCGCCAACGCAGGATCGGATTGTCGGCACTTCCGAGCCCGTCAGCAAGGTGTAGCCAATCCCTGCCAAGGCGCCGCTAGCCGCTGCCACGAGCGGCAGGCGGACGCGCAGCACCAGCCAAGGTAGCAGGCCCAAAAGCCGCAGGGTCAGCAGATAGGCGGCGGCGATTACCGCACTGACATGCAGCCCGCTGATCGAAAGCAAATGCGTGAGCCCGGCATCGCGCATCGCGTCTTCGTCCGCTTTGGCAATTGCTCCGCGATCACCGCTGGCGAAGGCGGCCGCTATGGTTCCCGGTGATCCGCCAAGATTGGCTCGCACGTGCCTCGACAGCTGTTGCTGGATGCGTTGCAAGGCGCTGCCGGTATTTCCGCGGGACAGCACGGTCACCTCGCCCAGCACGCTTCCCGTCGCGGCAAGTCCGGAAAACCAAGCAGTTCGCGCAAAGTCGTACCCGCCAGGCAGCATCGGAGAAGCCGGAGGAACCATGCGTGCGCGCAGCCGCAGCACAGCTCCGGGCGCCAGTTCGATCCTGTCGCTGTCGATGTCGAGGTTGAGACGTACTTTGATCGCCCGTCCACTCTCTGGCTCGCGGGTAGCCAGGATCAGGCGAACGCGCCGCTGGGCCGGCTGCTCTTGTCGGCTAATAACGCGCCCTTCGATCCAGGTCACTGTTGGCCGCGAAATTGGCGGCATTCCAACCAATGCTGACTTGCCCCAGACCAGCAAAGTTCCAGCGCCGGCTACAGCAGACATGACGACGATTGCTTGACGAAGATAGGGAAACCGGCCGTCCCTGCGCAACAGGGCAAGGCCAAGCAGGCACATCGCTGACAGCGCGCTGACCCAGCCCAGCCATTGCCACGCGGTTGGCAGCACGAACCACGCTGCAATGCCGCTGCTCAGGCCCACAACAACCCATGGCGCACGGTCAAAGCCCGCCCCGGAAAGGAACGATTCAGCATGCGCAAGTGCGCTGGACAAGTTCACGCCGTTGCGCCAATGGCTATGTTGCACTGCAGCGCCGGCCGGCTCTGTATCGCCGATCGGCACAGTTGGCGTTACCCGGCTGACCATGTCGCGCAAGTGACAGGAAAGGACACGAAATGGCAAGCGGAGGCGGAGGCGTTGTGGCAAAAACAGAGCGTACCATCGTTACGCGCTTTGCCCCCTCGCCCACCGGTTTCCTGCATATCGGCGGCGCACGAACAGCGCTGTTTAACTGGCTTTATGCCCGCCACACCGGGGGCAAATACCTGCTACGGATTGAAGACACAGACCGCGCCCGCTCGACTGAGCCGGCGATCGAAGCAATATTCGACGGCCTCGACTGGCTGGACCTGATGGGCGATGAACCGCCGACCTTCCAGTTTGCCCGATCGGATCGCCATGCCGAAGTTGCTCACACTTTGATGGCCGCGGGACATGCCTATCGATGCTACCTGACTTCGGAAGAACTGACGGAGCGCCGGCAACAGGCCCAAGAGGAGCGCCACCCATTCCGCATCGACAGCGAATGGCGCGCCGCGAAGCCCGCTGACTGGCCAGTTGATCAGCCCTTTGTCGTCCGGATCAAGGCGCCGCGGGAAGGCGACACGACGATAAACGACCTGGTTCAGGGACAAATTACCGTAGCAAATGCGGAACTTGACGATTTTATCTTGCTGCGATCTGACGGCACGCCAACGTACATGCTGGCTGTTGTGGTCGACGATCACGACATGAACGTAACCCATGTTATCCGCGGCGACGATCACATCAACAATGCGTTCCGCCAACTTCTGATTATTCGCGGTATGCACGCAGTTGAAGGAAACTGGCCAGATCCCGCATACGGCCACGTTCCATTGATTCACGGTTCGGACGGGGCCAAGTTGTCAAAGCGGCACGGTGCACTCGGTGTCGATGCATACCGCGATGAGATGGGCATTTTGCCCGAAGCGCTATTTAATTACCTGCTCCGCCTTGGCTGGGGTCACGGCGACGATGAAATCATCAGTCGGGAACAGGCTGTCGAGTGGTTCGACATTACGCAGGTTGGCAGGGGAGCGTCGCGCTTCGATCTCGCCAAATTGCTCAACCTTAATGGTCATTACCTGAGAGAAGCAAACGACGGACGGCTTGCTGATCTGGTGGCGCCAAGGTTGTCCGGCCAAATCGACCTAGCTTTGCTAAGCCGCGCGATGCCTGTGCTCAAAGTACGGGCCAAGGATCTGAACGAACTGGCCGCAGGTGCCTCCTTTCTCTTCGCTCAACGACCGCTGACGATCGAGGACAAGGCCGCAGCCTTGTTAACAGAAGAGGCGCGCTCGCTATTGGGGACTGTTTTCACCCGGCTTCGCGAAACTTCCGAATGGTCTCTCGACGCACTAGAGGCAACGTTGAAGGCGATGGCCGAGGAAATGAACATCGGCCTCGGCAAGCTTGCCCAACCGCTGCGCGCTGCGCTAACAGGGCAAACTACTTCCCCGGGGATTTTCGACGTTTTGGTATTGCTGGGGCGGGATGAAAGCTTGGCGCGCATCAGCGCGCAGGCGCTTCCCGCAGCGGCACAGCACGATTGAGGAGCAGATACGGTGTCAAAGACAGCATCACTGAACACGGGAAGCGGCCAGTTCGACTATCCGGTCATGTCAGGCACAGTTGGACCAGACGTGATCGACATCCGCAAGATGTACGGTCAGACGGGCATGTTCACTTTTGACCCCGGCTTCACCAGTACCGCAAGCTGTGAAAGCGCCCTGACCTATATTGATGGGGATGAAGGCGTATTGCTGCACCGCGGTTATCCGATCGGACAGCTTGCAGAACACTCAAGCTTTATGGAAGTCAGCTATCTGCTGCTTAATGGCGAGCTGCCGGATGCTGCCGAACTTTCGGACTTTTCTCGCACGATCACCCGCCACACCATGCTCCACGAACAGCTTGCAACCTTTTATCGGGGTTTTCGCCGGGATGCGCACCCGATGGCGATCATGTGCGGTGTTGTTGGCGCCCTTTCCGCGTTTTACCACGACAGCACCGATATCTCCGACCCTGTGCATCGCAAGATCAGCAGCCACCGCCTGATCGCAAAGATGCCGACGATCGCGGCAATGGCGTACAAATATTCGGTCGGGCAGCCATTTCTGTATCCCGACAATAACCTGTCTTACACGGGCAATTTCCTGCGTATGACCTTCGGCGTGCCGGCCGAGGAATATGAAGTAGTGCCGGCAGTGGAAAAGGCGATGGACCGTATTTTTATCCTCCATGCCGATCACGAGCAGAACGCTTCTACCAGCACGGTTCGCCTTGCCGGATCATCAGGTGCCAACCCGTTTGCCTGTATTGCGGCGGGAATTGCCTGCCTGTGGGGTCCGGCGCACGGCGGGGCGAACGAAGCGGCGCTGAATATGCTTCATGAAATTGGGACGCCGGACAAGATTCCGCACTATATCGAACGGGCTAAGGACAAAAACGATCCGTTCCGTCTCATGGGTTTTGGCCATCGGGTCTACAAGAACTACGATCCTCGCGCGACGGTCATGCAGAAAACGGTGCGCGAGGTTTTCGACGCCCTCAAAGTCACGGACCCTGTTTTCGAAGTTGCCCTTCGGCTTGAAGAAATGGCATTAAATGACGATTATTTTGTAGAAAAGAAGCTGTTTCCCAACGTTGACTTCTATTCCGGCGTCATTCTGTCGGCGATTGGATTCCCGACCACGATGTTTACTGCGCTCTTCGCACTGGCCCGCACCGTCGGCTGGGTGGCGCAATGGAACGAGATGATCAGTGATCCAGGCCAAAAAATAGGCCGGCCGCGCCAGCTATATACCGGTCCCACCCAGCGCGATTACCTTCCCCTCGACAAGCGTTGAGGCCTGGCCCAAGGTCACCTGCGCCGGCTCTCTGAATGGGTCGCCGGGCGGGAGGAGAAATCATGGCTGTTCTTAGACGCGTATTTCTGGTCGTCGGTACGTTGATGGTACTGATGGGGCTGCTGTGGACAGGTCAAGGTCTCGGCCTGATCATGTGGCCCAGCTCAAGCTTCATGCTGGGCGATCCGCAATGGGCGATCTATGGCTCGATCACGGCAGCGGTTGGCGCGCTACTCGTCTGGTTGGGAGCGCGTAATGGGGGCGGCAGCCAATAGGTCGCCCGGCACGTCAAGGATAAAGCGAGCGCCCTGCCCCGGCGCGCTTTCGACGGTGAGTTCACCGCCCATCGCTCGTGCCAGTCTGCGCGAGATGTAAAGACCGAGTCCAGAACCGGTCTCGTCGCTTCGGCCCAGACGCTCGAACTTTTCGAACACTCGCACCTGCTGTTCGGTGCTGAGACCCGGTCCTTGATCGGCAACAATTACCTTGGCTCGCGCGCCATCAGGTTCAAGCCTGATCCAAACCTGCGAATCGTCCGGCGAATAGCGAATTGCATTGCCCACAAGGTTGAGCAGGACCTGCAATACGCGGCGAAACTCGGCAATTGCGGGAAGGTGTTCTCCCACGCGAGGCGGATCGATGGTTATTCCCCGTTCCTGCGCCCGAACTGCAAGAATACCCGCTGCACGGCGCGCCACGTCAGCAAGATCGATACGATCCGGGGCAGTATTGAAATCTTCGGCTTCGACGACTTCCAGATCGGCCAGATCTTCAACCAGCGACAGCAGGTGCTGCCCTGCCGCGGCTATATCGGCAGCATATTGGCTGTATTCTTCGGCCAGTGGCCCTGCCATGCGAGTGCGGATAGTTTCGGCATTAGCAATAATTCGCGCAATCGGCTGGCGCAGCACCGGGGCAATATCGCGCCCAACCAGGCCCGGTCCGTTCTGCGGCATGACCGGTGCTGCAGGCGGCTCAGGAATGGCGAGGGTCGTAATTGGCGGTTGATCCGCTGTGAGACAAAGCTCAAAGCCTGTGGGCTCTTGTCCTGGCGCGTATTGAGGCAGGAGTGCCGCGCGCCAGTTGCGATCCGAGCCGGCGATCTTGACGGTAGCTCCATCAAGCAGCCGCCAATGCAGGGGCTGACGGTGGTTGCTACCGGCAATCTCGACAAAATCGGTCCATGGGCTGCCAAAGCCTTGCGCCATTGCCGAGGTAAGATTTTCCAGATCCGGCGCTTCGCTTGCGACAGTCAGGACATTCTGATGCGCATCGAGCTGAGCGGTCAATTCGGCTAGAGTGCGATCGATCGCCGAGCGATGTTCTGCCACCTCAGCAGGATTTTCAGCGGGCAGCGGACTGGTTTGCCATGAACGGATCGTGATGGCGCAACCATCACCGTCCGGCTCCCCTTCAAGCCATGCGCTGATACTGTCGCGGCCGTCAGTGGCGCGTACGGTGCGGGCCAGCTTGAGATTGTAGCTACGTACCTTTCGCACCAGATCGCGCAGTGCCGGAATCGCGATCTCTCCTGGAATTTCTCCGCCGCAGCGCAGTTGCAACCCGGCAAGCGGTTCATCAGCACTCACCAGGTGATCGGAGGCGTCGCACCGCGCCTGCGCTAGCGAAGTTGCGGTAGCGTGCATTTTAATACCCGGCGTATGGATCGGCGCCAGCCAGCATGGCCGCAGCCCGGTCCGCGCCCAGTTGGTCGAAATTAGGAGGCAGCGTTACGTCGGGGTAAAGCGCGGCAAACTGCTCTTCCACACCCTGCGGTTTCAGGCCAGCAGCGCGCAAGGACAAGGCGAGCCGGGCGAATTGCCCCTCACTGGTGGCTAAGATGGTCAGATCTCGGTCTTGCCCGCACGCCATACTCAAAGCAGACAAAAAGATGGCTGCGCCAGCATGACTGACCGACAAGGCTGCGGTAGCCCCGCCACCCATTGCGCTGATGAGCCGGGAAATCAGACCCAACCGGCTGCGCCCTTCATCGAAGCGGGCACGAATTGCACTTTCGGCCTGAGCGCAGATTTCTGCACGTGCGGGATCTTCGCCGCCATAGGCACGCAGGGCGACCAGAACTGCGTGAAGGAGGTCTCCAGGCAATTCGGTCAGTGGCAATTGCATGCGCCGCTGGTGTTGTGCGAAGCGAGCCTGCGCAGCGAGTAACGCCATCGCTTGGGTTGCGGTTGGCGTTTCAGTTGATGCAACAAGAGCCTGCAACAGAGGTGACAGAACTGGATCCACTGCTAGCCGGCCCTGCAAGGATTGGGTCAGATGCCATTCAAGCGCCAGAGAATGGCAATGAGCCAGAAGAGGCTCGTTACCAACAAAACGGGAAATAAGGGCGGCAACGGCCACAGGATCGTGGCTTCGGTCACCATCTTGCCCGGGCAGCGCCGATATTTCATCCAGCAACTGGTGCGCCATATCATTGGTCATACCTCTGACCCGCGCGATGATTTCGTCGCTGAACACCGAATGTTCGTCACTTGCCAAGAGATGGCGCAGGATTGGCGCATAGGTGCTGATCTGCGCATCGCCCACGGACAACTCGTCGCGGAGGAGTTCCTCTGCGGTGGGACAAGAAGCAATAGAGACAGCTGTATCGATCATGCTCCCTCACATATAGCGACAGGGTTAAGTTCGCGTTAGCCGCTTTGTAAGGCCGGGAAGCACGATTCCGGCGAGCGACGCGATAACTGCCGCGCTGTGTATGGCTATGCTACCCAGCCCGCTGGCGAGCGCCGCAGACAGTGTCAATGCTAGCAAAGCGCGATCGTCGAGCCAAGCAGTCCACCGCTTTTCGATGACGCGTGGCAGCAGCCGCAGCACCGCAATCAGCATAAAGGCAGGGAAGAATCTATCGGATAGATGCTGCCAGGGATGAGCAGGCGCGCCCCAGCCCAACAACACAATAATAATGGCGTCAATCGTCCAGCCATAGCTGTGAACCTGGCCCAATACCTGCAATCGCGTGCGCGAAATTCCCGTTTCAACGCGGGCCAAAAGCCCGGACGCTTCGCGGCACAACCAGCCAAGGGCACAAAAGATCAGTCCCGTGGCAAAGAACCCCAACCATCCGGCAGCCAATGCAATGGCGGCGAGCATAGCCGCGCCGATAGCTACGTGCGCCGCCCCACTGCCAGCATGAAGCAGACTTGGGCCAAGGCGCCGAACGAAGATCAGTGCTAGAAAGCGTGACGGATTGGGTGGAACATCGTCACTCGTCCTTAGCCGTATCCATTGCGGCTCAAGCTGATGCGCTTCGGTATCGGTTCGTAGCAGCGACCAAAAAACCTTACCTTGATCGACTGCTGGAATGGCTCTTTGGCGCACACCGCCCTGCAAGGCCACACGTTGAAGCGCTGACGCAGCATCGCAATCTTCGGGAAGATCAGCGACCGCTTCTATCATGCTTCCAGGGATGCGCATTGCCGCCGCACTGGCGCAGTTCAGATCTATCCGTTCAAAACCGGCGGCAAGCCCTTGATCGATTGGTTGAACAAGAACTGCCTGACCCTGTTCCAGTAAGACCGCAGCGGCGCAAGGCGTCACGAACAGGCCATCACCCAGCACTATGAGTTCGTCATTGGCTGTCACCAAGCCTAGTAACGAACGGGCCCTTGGCACGACATGGAATTGCGCTCCATGTTCTTCAGCATAGTGTTGCAACTCAATAACTTCGGGCCTCATGGCTTGGGAAATGCAGATAACCCGCTCGCATCCCAATTCGAGCACGAGCGACAATTGTTGCCGCGCAACAGATGTTCCTCCTACGCGCAAAAACGCGCGCGGCAGACCAGCCTCTGCTGTTTCAAGAAAAGTAAGAAGTGCAACCCGCAGCGTATTTCTCCGCGCCAACCTGAACGAACGCGGGTTCTACTGGACAGGGGTGGAGAAGCCAAGCTTTGCCCCGGTCATCTGCAAAAAGCAGGCTCAGGCTTGCGAAAAGTCATCCAGAAAGGCCTGCATCCGCCGCACCACACCCGGCTCACCTGGCGCTGCATCAAGCGCTTCTTCAGCCATGTCTATCAGGGAATCAGCATGAAAACTGGCCGCCAAGCCCTTGAGTCGCAGAGCGGCTATTTGCCAATTTCCATCACACCGTGATCGCCGCAAGAGATCAATCTGGCTGGAAAGACTTTCTATAAATGCCTGACGCAATTCGGAAAATAGCGCCGGGTCCTCACCCGCCGCCGCCGCCAATGTCGCGTCAAGAGCCCCTGCTTCATATGCCATGGTTTACACGGTTAATCGCAAACCCTTAAAGTGGGGTTTAAAGCGCGGCGCATCATGGTAAACTGCAGCCATGACCGGGGGATCTCACATAGTCGCCATTGACGCCGGCGCGCCTGAAGGCGCGCAGGCCGAACCGCAAATCGACAACCAGGATGACGATGTCCTGGTGATTGACCAGGTCTGGGAGGAAGACGCATCGCCCCTCCCCGGTCGAAGTAGACTTGCCATTGCCTTGGCAGCTTTTGCCGGTGTGGTCGTGGCCGGATGGACTGGTCTGTTTTTCTGGGTCAACCAAACATCCCTGCTCGCTGGAGGCAGTCCTGCCGAGTGGCTCGGGTGGATCCGCGATTGGTCGATGCCGGTCCTGCTGGTCGGCGTGGCGTGGCTAATTGCCATGCGCAGCAGCCGCCGGGAAGCTTATCGCTTTGGACAAGCCGCACGTCTGCTCGGTGACGAATCCACTAATCTGGAGCGGCGCCTGAACGTGGTGAATAGTGAATTGAGCCTGGCGCGGGAGTTTCTGTCGTCACAAACTCGCGACCTGGAAGCGATGGGCCGGCTCGCCACCGATCGTCTGGCGCAGCACGCAGAACGAATGTCGAGCCTGCTGCACGACAACGGTGCCCGATTGGATACCATCGGCACTGTCAGTGCTGCTGCGCTGGAAAACATGGAGCGTCTTCGCGGCCAGCTTCCAGTAATTGCGAGTTCTGCCAAGGATGTGACCAACAACATCGCGACCGCAGGGCGCACAGCCGAAAGTCAGCTTGAGAAGCTGATCCAAGGTTTTAATCGCCTGAATCAGTTTGGTCAGGCGAGCGAGCAGCAAGTTGCCGCATTGCGTGCGGTTGTCGATGCAACGATTAGCGAGTTCACCAAGCGCACCGAACATCTTGACGTAATCGCAACCGAGCGATTTGCCGCGTTGACTGGGCGCAGCGAGGAGTTCCGCACGCAGCTAGACGCCGACGAGGTTGAGGCATTGGCGGCCATCCGCACGCGCGCCAAAGCATTGGTCGATGAATTGGTTGAAGCACGCACCGCGCTGGATAATCAGGAAGAGGCCAGCCTTGCCTCACTACGATCACGCCTGGGGTCAGTACGAGAGGAAAGCGGCACAATCGCCCGGTCCCTGCGGGATGGCGAAGGAGCCGCATTGGACGCGTGGCGCAAAGCAACTGCGCAACTTGAAGAGGATTTGCGGAAGGCCATCGTAAAGGTTGCTGAGATTGACGATAAGGCCATGGACAGCGCCCGTGCGCGGATTGCCGCCCTGGCTGACGAAGCCGACGAGCTTGACGCTCGGATGGCCGAGCGCGACCGGCTGTTTCTGGAGGAGGTCAGTAAGCGTAGCGCCGAATTCGATCAGCGCCATGAAGAGTTTTCAGGTCGCCTGTCCACTAGGCTTGCCGATCTTGATGAAGGGATTGCCCAGCGCCAGCAGACGCAGGAAGATCACGCAAAGCGCCTGGTCGAGCAGTCTCAAACGGTTGCCGTCCAACTTGAGGCTTTTGCGGCGCGAATGGACGCAATCACTGAACACGGTAACGTTACAGAAGCAGCACTTGCAGGATCCCTCTCGACGCTCGCCGAAAAGCTAATCGCAAGCCGCGACGCACTTGATGGTACAAGCGGCGCAGTGACGGAGCTGACCGACAGCAGTGTACGATTGCTCGAGCTTATCCGCGCGAGCGTCGATCACAGTTCCAAGGATCTGCCCGAGGCGATCAGGATTGGCGAAACACGTCTGCTAGACCTGGAAACCCGCGCGATTGCATTGCGCGGAACTGTCGCGGAAGCGAAGAATCACGGCGCTGACTTGTCCGACTACATCATCAAATCGCGCGATACGCTGCTCGTCTCGATGGAAGAAGTGCAGGTTTTCCATGGCGATTTTGCCAGCAACAGCGCCAAGCATATCGCCAGCCTTAATGAACTGCGCCAATCGCTGGACAATGTCCGCGCAGAGAGCACCGCGGTCGCTTCGCTGGCCCAAGATCAACTGGAACAGTCGATAGAACAGCTGAACACATCGGCCCGCGCCGCAGTAGCTGGCATCGAAGATATGAGCGCAAAGGCCGTTGCTGATCTTGCCGCCCGCCTTGGAGAAGAAAGCAGTGCTGCGATCGACCAGGTCATGCGCAGTCGTGCCT
>NZ_JAHEBV010000003.1 GCF_024642085.1 Novosphingobium sp.
TCAGCATCGCATCCGGTGACATTGGCATTAAGCCGCGCACCGGGTGCACCGTCGATGTCGACCACGACGGGAACGTAGATGTAGTCTGCACCGTCCTTGGGGTTCTTGTTGCACACCGCAAAGCTGAATACGGTAGCGGTGCCGGGCAACGTCGGCCAGTCGACTTCCTGGCTTGAACACTCTGGGCAATAGGGTGACGGTGGCATCCGGAAATGGCCGCATTTGCCGCACTGGCACGCAGTCAGTCGATGCTCTTTTGCTGCCAGCCAGAACGGCTCGGTGTTCGGGTTGGTGGTTATGCGGATCTGGTCACCCGGCAGCAGCTTGGCCGGACCGTACTTGATGGGCTCGCTCATGATCAGGCGCTCCTCAGGATCAGACTGGAAACGGGAAGCGATGCGGGGCCACCAGAAACGAGGGCGAATTCCGCATCCTTGACCTGATTGATGGCAGTGCCACGAACCTGCTCAACCCCCTCGACGATGTGTGTCATGCCGATGATATAGGCTTCGTTGAGGTTGCCGCCGTGAGTGTTGACCGGCACGCCGCCGTTGACCCCCTTGCCGGTGGCCGCGTCGTAGCGGATCTTGCCGGCAAGGACGTAATCGTTGCCCTCGCCTTTTTCACAAAAACCGTAGTCTTCCAGCTGCATAAGCACCATTGGCGAGAAGTGATCGTAGATCAACGCAACATCCATGTCCTTGGCGGCGAGATCCGATTGGGCCCAGACACGATCCGCGGTGAATTTGTGACCCGAGCTGGCAAAATGGGGATCGGGCATACCCATCCAGGCGAACGCCCGGCCCCATTCACGCTGGCCGCCGTGAGCGCATGCGTGCACCACGGCAGGCTTGTGGCGGCAGTCCTTGGCCCGGTCCATCGTGGTGGTGATCACCGCCACCGCGCCATCGGTCTCAAGGCAGAAGTCGAGCCGCCGCAGTGGATCTGCGAGCATGACCGAGGCGTCGTATTCCTCCTTGGTCAACGGCGCCTTGCGCACCGCTTTGGGCCGATTGTGCGTGTTGGCCCGGGTGGCCATAACAATCTCGCCAAAGGCGTCTTGAGTGGTTCCGTAGAGATGCATGTGACGCCGGGCGAGAACACTCATCAGGTGACCTGGTCCGACAAGCCCAGAGGGCTGGAGGAAGCTATTTTCCGGGTTGGGGGCTGACGCTCCAAATACCACGCCGAGCCGATGCTGAGGCAACTGCTGCAGTGCCATCAGGGTAACCATGTACTTGGCATCTTCATTCATCAGCCCGGCCGTCGCCAAGCCGATTGCGCCAGGGCAGCCGCCGCCGCCGCTGGTCAGCGAAGCGGAGAACGAGATGTGCGGCATGCCCAGCGTTTCCATCAGGCTCGCCGTGTCGAACTTGTCGAGATAGCCTGCGCCGTTGCTCGAATAATAGGCGATGCCGTCGATGTCCTTGATCGAGATCCCGGCGTCAGCGCAGGCGTTAAGGATTGCCTCACCCGCCATGTCGTTGATCGTGCGCGGCCAGCTCTTGCCGCGGACGTAGTAGTCCGTGGCGCCGATCCCCACGACCGCGGTCTTGTCCTGATTTGCCCAGGCCATTGGTCATCCTCTCTGACGATTCTTGTCTTGAAACCTATATAACTAGGTTTGATATCATCCCGTCAAGCGCTATATCGCGCTGGAGGTCCTGTCAGGCGAAATGCAGGCGGCGATATTTACCGCGGAAGTAGAGCAGCGGGTCGCGGCGGGGCTCGAATTGGGCGCGAACCACTTCGCCCACCAGCACGAAATGATCGCCCCCATCGTGCACCGCGTGGCGCTTGCACTCGAACGAACCGAGGGATCCGTCGAGCAGCGGCATTCCGGTTTCGCCCGGCGTCCAGGCAGTTGCCGCGAAACGGTCTTCGCCTTTGCCGGCAAACCGGTTCGAGGCTGGTTGCTGGCTGGTCTGCAGCAGATTGACCGCAAAATGCTCGGCTTCGCGCAGGATCGGCGCGGTCCCGGCATTGTTGGCGATGCACAACAGCAACAGCGGCGGATCGAGCGAGACCGAGGTAAAGCTGTTCGCGGTCAACCCGACCGGCTTGTCATCAGGGCCAAGCGCTGTGATCACCGTGATCCCCGTGGCAAAGCAGCCCATTGCATCACGCAGGGTGCGCGCATCGGACCCGCTGCGAAACTCACTCGCAGCACGGGGCTGCTTGCGTTCGAGGAAGTCGAGCAGGCTGGCGAGAAAAGCCTCGGTCCGGTCTGTGACCACCAGCAGGTCTGCATCTTCCACCTCGACCACTTCGGCATTGGGCAAGGCAGCATCGAACTCAGCCGTGCCTTGGGCTCGCTGAACCCACGAGATCCCTCCCCGGATAACTTGCGTGGGAAGGTTGAGGCCCGGCGCAGCGGCAATGAGGCGATCGGCTACCTTCGCTACGTCGATCCCTGAGATCGCCAGCGGATCCCACCGCGGCTCATGTGCCGACCCAACCTTGCGCAAGCGCTCGCCGATCTTCCGCGCCGTGTCCGCATCGCTGCGGACCGGCATGTCGACCAGCACCAGTCCGGCAGCCAGATTTGCGGCATCGGTCGACAAGGCCAACGACGCGATCCACCCACCCAAAGTCGCCGCGACCACTACCGGCCGCGAACCCATCTGAGCCAGCACGGCGCGAAGGTCCTCAACAAAGGCGTCGATGTCATAGCGCCCGTCGGCCGGCCACTCGCTCGCGCCATGGCCGCGCAAGTCAATATTGACGACGCGGCGACCGGCTTGGACCAAGGCCTCAGCCACGGTTGACCAAACTGCGCGGGTTTGCCCGGCGCCGTGAAGCAGCAAGATCGCGGGATCGTTTTCGTCACCGGTGATGTCGGCCTCAAGACGGATCCCGCCGAAGCCCTTGAAACTTGCAGCAGTCATGCCGCCACCGGCAACAATTGGGCAATCCATTCCTGCATGGTCGCCGAGCGGCGGCGCATCATCACTCGCGCGACTTCAGGATCGCGATCGAGGATTGCCTGGATCAGTTGTTGCTGCAATCTGCGCGCGGTCGCGCGTTGGTCAGGCAGTCGGTAGAGCCCAATCCCTTGCTCTTCCATACCGAATGAAAATCCGATCGCCATGACCAGTTCGATCGCTGGATTGCCGCTCATCGCCGAGATCAGCCCTACGAGTTCACCTTCGGCTTTGATCAGGCTTCCAGCGCTGTCGTTGTGGTCAATCCGCGTCAGCAAATCTTCGAGCTGCCCAAGCATTGCGGGATCACTGCAAGTGCAAGCCTGCGCACCAGCTTCTTCCGAAACCAGGCCGCTGACCACCATGATGTGCTGCAGCGTGCCGCCTTTGAGCCGAATATAGCGCGCGAGCGTGCGGATGGCGTCGCTGGCGTCCGGACGACTGGCATAAAACCCGCCCTTGATCCCGCGGCGGACCGAAATGAGCCGGTCGTTCTCAGCGATCTTTGCGGCCTGGCGCAAGGTCGGCCGGCTGACCTTGAAGCGGCTCAGCAATTCGTCTTCCGCGCCAATAAAGGCTCCGTCGTCGCTGGCCAAGCTCAGCCGGGCGAGTTCACGGGCGGTGCGGACTGCCAAGGTCTCGGTTTGAACGGCTTGCTGCATCTTGCCCTCCCTATTAGATACCTTTTTATGAGCATATTTGCGCTGCGTCCAGCCCGAAGCTTGCGCTGACCTGTATAACTAGGTATTCTTTTGCAATAAACAGAGTCGAATCGGGAGAATGTGCCGTGAAACCTTTCGTGTTCAGCGCCGACAGCCACATCATGGAGCCGCCGTCGATCTTTCTCGATGGCTTGCCCGCCAGTCTCAAGCAGCATGCGATTCACAGCCGCAAGGAAGGTGACTTCCTGATTACGGGGACCGCCGAAAAGACGATCTATCGCCTGCGCGTCGGCCAACACCGTGAAAAGGCCCTGGGTGACAACGAGCGCAAAGGCATCCGCGAAATTCCCGGGCGTCTCGAGGATATGGAGCTGGAAGGGATTGATTCAGAGATCTGCTTCCCCAGCCTTGGCTTGTGGCTGTACTGCCTCGACAGCCCCGATGCCGAGGCCGCCTCGGCGCGGCTTTACAACGACTGGAACAACGAATTCCTCGGCGGGCATCCCGAACGCTTCGTGCGCTGCGGCATGCTGCCAGTGCTAGATTTCTCGAACACCATTGCCGAGATCGAATATCTTGCCGGTAAAGGCTTTACTGCAGCGATGCTGCCGGCGGTCACTCCGCCTAACTTGCCAAAATACAATGACGAAAAATGGGATCCGGTCTTCGCCAAGGCAGCGGCGCTCGGGATCGTGTTCGTCATGCACACCGGGACCGGGCTCGAAACCGTGGTGATCGAACGTGGGCCAGGCGCTGGGATCATCAACTACACCAATCAGGCGATGGATGCCCAGAACTCGGTGCAATATCTCGTCGCTGGCGGTGTGCTCGATCGCAACCAGGGCGCCAAGGTAGCGTTCATCGAAGCTGGAGCGAGTTGGCTTTGCGCCTTGGCCGAGCGGATGGATGAAGTCGCCGAAGCGCACCATAACTTCGTCTTCCCGAAGCTGTCGCGCCATCCCAGCCAGATCGTCGACGATCAGGTCTATGCCAGCTTCCAGCATGACCGCGCCTGCATAACTGCTGCCGCAGGGCGCCTGCGCGGCGCCAAGAACGTGATGTGGGGATCAGACTACCCTCACGCCGAGGGGACCTTCCCGATCAGCCGCCCGATCCAGGAGGAACTGTTCGAAAATCTCGAAGTGCCCGAAGATGTGCGGCTCAATATCCTTGGTCTCAACGCGGCAAAGCTGTTCCGCATCGAGCCGAAGGTACACACCAGCGAGGTCGGTAGCGCAGCCCGGCTCGAGGCTGCCCGCTAGGACAACCAAAACCAGTCGGGTCGCAACTCGGTCCTTTTCTCTCAAGCGAGGGCTAAGTCACGATCACAAACTCCGATGGAATGCAGA
Organism: Novosphingobium sp.; assembly: GCF_024642085.1. GTDB lineage: Bacteria > Pseudomonadota > Alphaproteobacteria > Sphingomonadales > Sphingomonadaceae > Novosphingobium. The sequence goes on from NZ_JAHEBV010000003.1 coordinate 4,936, forward strand.
CAGATCCAGTCTTGCGTTCCGCCGTGGCAACGCTGTGCCGTGAATGATTTGATCGCGCCACAAACGCATTTAGAAATATCTATAATTCGCGATCTGTTCGCCGATTTGATGAATATCAAATATAACAGGTACCTCTTTAGGCACTTTTCGAAATAGCCGGAGCGAACCGATTCGCGATCAAGCCGGGCTTTGGAGGATTGCCATGACCGATACTCTTCGTCCTTTCGTATTCAGCTGCGATGCGCATGTGGCTGAACCGCCCGACCTGTTCAGCAAGAACATGCCCGATCACCTCAAGCCGTTCGTGATTCACAGCGAAGCCGACGGCAACATTCGCATTACCAAGATCGGTGAGCAGGTGATCCTCAAGATTTGGACCAACTTCCATAGCCACAAGACCGGCGCGACCGACAAGGACTTCAGCGAGCAGGCCGCCGATCGGTCATGCACTGATGCCAAGGACAATTTCGTGTCCGATTGCGCGGTCGATACCCAGCGCCGCGGTGCACGCGATCTCCAACTCCGTCTCGCCGACATGGACCGCGACGGCGTAGATGCCGAGCTGGTGTTTCCCTCGCTCGGCCTGATGCTCCCGCGCATTGCAGACCGCGAAGGTCAACGGACAGCTTGCCAGATCTGGAACGACTGGGCCTGGGATTACTGTGCGCCGGTCCGTGACCGTTTGGTGCCGGCGGCCATGATCCCGTGCATCGATTTCGACGATGCGCTGGCCGAGTGCAAGCGCGCTGCCGACAAGGGCTTTGCCGCCTTCTGTTTGTGGGGAGGTCTGGGCAACTACAACGACCCGCGCTGGGACGCGATCTTCGCTTTCGCCGGCGAGCAAGGCATTCCATTGGTGTTCCACACCGGGGTCGGCGACATCAACATCCGTGCGCTCAAGGGCCCGGGCGGCGCGCTGTACAACTATACCCGGCAGATGAATGACGCGGTCGACGTGATTACCCAGCTCGTCGCCGGCGGGGTGCTCGATCGCAACCCGAAGTCGCAAATCCTGTTTGCCGAGCACAGCGCGGGTTGGCTGTGGGGCCTGGCTGAACGGATGGATGAGGTCTACAACGGCCATGCCCCGTCGATCGAACCCAAGCTGTCACGCCTGCCGAGCCAGATCGTGCGCGATCAGGTCCACTGCGCGCTGCAGAATGACGCCAACTCTTCGATGGCGATCCGCAAAGGCGTCGGCATCGAAGCGCTATTGTTCGCCACCGACTATCCGCATGCCGAAGGGACGTTCCCGTTTTCGAAGCAAGTTGTCGCCAAAATGATCAGCGATAACCCCGAGGTCACCACTGACGAACTTGTCGCGGTCCTCGGCGGTAACGCAGCCAAGCTGTTCAAGCGCGCCAATCTGCAACCCCAGGTCGATGCCCGCCGTGAGGAACTGATGGCTATGGCCTGATTAGCTCGCGTATCGATCTCCCAGCCTGGCCTCGCCGGATCACTCCCCGGCGGGGCCATTTTTTGTCGGTCAGGAACCTTTCCACACCGGCGCGCGCTTTTCGGCGAAGGCACGCGGACCCTCACGCGCATCTTCGCTGTTACGCCAGGCATCGAATGCAGGGTAACTGACCTGGGCATGCATTGCGGCGGCGAGATCCGGCTCACCCAGTCCGCGCATCACGGCTTCTTTCGATGCGCGGATCGACATCGGAGATGCCTTGAGTATTGCATCGCACCAGCGGGTGACGGCCTGACCCAAATCGGCAACGGCCACGACCTCGTTGACGAAGCCAAGCCGCTCGCCTTCGCGCGCATCGACCCGGCGCGAGGCGAGGATCATGCCCATCGCTTGTTTGAGCCCGATTTGCCGCGCCAAACGGTGCAGGCCGCCGCCCAGAGCGACCGCTCCAACCAGTGGCTCTGGCAAAGCGAACACCGCGCTTTCAGCGGCGATGATAATATCGCAGGCCAAAGCCAGTTCGAACCCGCCGCCCATCGCCACGCCATTCACTGCGGCGATGAACGGCTTGGGGCAATCGAAGCGCTCGATCAGACCTGCATATCCATGAGCGGGATAGCCGCGGTGCACCCCGTCGGCCACCGCCGCCTTCAAATCGGACCCGGCGCAGAAGGCGCGGTCGCCGGCACCGGTGATGACGCAAATCCCCTGCGCCGGGTCGGCAGCGAAATGGTTGAAAGCGGCTTCCAGTTCGTCATGCATGTCGGGATTTATGGCATTGAGCACTGCGGGCCGATTGAGCGTGACCGTCGTTGTGCCGCCAGTACGTTCGACTGTGATGAATTCCATTGCAGTGCCCTATGTTGCGATTGTCTTTGGTTTGGCCGCTCGGGTTTCTCGAAGCAAGCACGCCGCGCCGGCTCCCAGCAGTGCGAGCCCGCACAAGACCGACAGGCCCAGCGAATAGCTTCCGCTTACTTCCTTGAGCCGCGCCACCATTGGCGGCGCGAGCGACGCAACCGGCGGGAACATGCAGACAAGTCCAAAAGCCCGGCCAAACCCTTCTCGCCCGAATTCCGCTGCAGTGGCCGAGGCAAGCAGGGTCCACACTCCAGCCGACAAGCCGATCAGTACGAAGGCAACGAACAGCAATGGCAGATTGCCCGATGAATTGACCAGCGCCGCCAAGCCGCCGGCACAAAGCAATGAGGTCACGATCATCGGGACGCGGTTGCCAAAACGATCCGCTGCCACCCCGGCCACAAGTTTGGCGCTTAAAGCGGAAATGCTCAGCACCGCGATCATGAGTCCGGCCACTTTGGCTGAAAAGCCGTAGCTGGTCACAATCGGAGCCAGGTTCACTGTCATGGAAATAGCTGCGCCCTGGATCGGTACGAACACGAACACGGTGACCCAGAAATTAGGCCGGCTGAAAACCTGCTTCACGGTGAGCTGGGATTTGAGAGCATGGTTGCCCTGCCCGGCAAGATAGACCGCGCCCTCCTCGGCGGTAGGCCGGTCGCGCATGAAGATAAGCACCAACGGCAGGATTGCGAACAAGATCAGGCCGGCAAAGATGCGCCAGATGACCCGCCAGCCCAACGTCGGCAGAAGCCAGACGATGAGCGACGGAAACAGCACGCCTGCCAACGCCAGACCAAACGCGGTCAGACCCATCGCCAGACCGACCCGGTGGATGAACCAGCGCGAGACGATAGTCTGCGAGGGGATGCCCGAGGAGAAAGTGATCGCGGCGGGAAGCAGCAGCGCATAAAGCCACACGATCGCCCAACCCGTTTCCACGAAGCTAAGGATAACGTGAAAGGCCGCGAGCAAGACCAGCATCACGGCGAGCAACCACTTCGCCGAATAGCGCGCGGCGACCCGGCCTGCGAAGGGTGCACACAGCGCGCAACCCACGCTGAATACGGTTATGCCAAAGGCAAAGTCGCTAACCGGCAAGCCGAATTCGCGGGTCCAGTCATGCAGAAACAACGAGAAGCAGTTCAGTGTGATACCTAGCCCGGCAATCTGGACCAGCACGCACAGCCCGACAATGTTCCAGCCGTGGTACCAGCGCGGCAGCGGCAGACGCGGGTGATTCTCCGGCACGGCAGTTCTCCCATGAAAAAGGGGAAGGACGATTGCTCGCCCCTCCCCCTATTTTATCAGCTCGCTTGCGCGGGCAAGGTCTTGATCAGAACTCGACCGAGGCGGTCACCCCGTAGGTGGCCGGATCGCGGCGCAGCCCGGACACATAGTTCCGGCTCGGAGCGATCAACCGCAGCGCCTGGACGTAGCCGCGGTCATCGGTCAGGTTACGGCCCCAGAAGGCCAGCTTGTACTTGTCGTGCAGCGCGAAAGTAACGCGGGCATTGAGGATCCCTGCCGATGGCAATTCCGTGGCTGCAAATACCTGCGCACTGACCTGAGCTGCGGTCAGGCCATTGGCATCCGCCGCACCCGTCCAGCAGTTGGCCAAAGTGCATTCGTTGCCCGAGAAGCTCGAGGTCCACGAATAGTCCACGTTGAACGTCGCTGACAGCGCCGAGCTCAGATTGGCTTCGTATTGGGCACCGAGGGCGAACTTTTTCTCGGGCAGCAGCACGAACCGTTCGCCGGTCCGGTCGCCGGTTGCGTCGCTGTAGGCGAGATACTTGGCCTTGTTGACCGAACCCGAAGCCGTCAAGGTGAACCCGGTGACTGGCCGGATCACGAGATCACCTTCAAGGCCATAATTGCGAACCGTCGCCGCATTGCCGACCAGTGTGTTGCTGACCGCGCCGGTGGTTACAATCGTGGTGCGTTGGGCGTTGCTGATCTGATTGTGATAACCGGCAAGCGTGAGGCGCACCCGGTTGTCGGCCAGCGATGCCTTCAGGCCGACTTCTTCTTCGATCACGGTTTCAGGCAGGAACGGCGTAAACTGCGCATCGTTGAAGGCGCGCAGGTTATGACCGCCGGAGCGATAGCCCTTGCTGACCTTGGCATAGATCAAGGTATGATCGGTAGGGGTGATGTCGATCCCGCCTGTCCAGGATACGGCGTTGAACTTCGCCGACTTGGTCACCGAACAATCGGTGGCTGGGTTGGCGCCAGTAATAATGCCCGCACCCGCAGCGTTGCACGGATCGAACAAGCCACCTGCAACGTAACCGGTCGGGTAAAGATTGCCGGCCAAGCCTTGTAACTGTCCGTTGAGGTTGGCGTTGGCACTGCGAAGGTCCAGAACCTTCTTGTCGTCCGAATAGCGCAAGCCGCCGGTGAACGCGATCACGTCGTTCAGGTGCCAGTTGATCTGGCCGTACACACCGACTGAATCATTGTCGATGAACCCGAAGTTGCGGGTTGCGCGACCCGGCGCATTGTTGGTCGCGCCGGTCAGCGAATAGGACAGATCGTAGCCGTCTTCGTGGAAATACGTCGCCCCGATCACGTACTTGAAGTTACCGCCCATTGCATCACCGGCAAGCTGCGCTTCTACCGACCATTGCTTCAGATCCTGAGTCAGTGAGGTCGCGTGGATCAGCGAGCTCGAACCGTCAAGATCGATGAAGTTGTCGGTGTAGACCTTACGGGTTGCACCAATCAGTTTGAACGTGCCGAAGCTCAGATCGGTGGTGAATTTTGCGCTGTAAGTCGATGTATTGGCATAGGTGTAAGGCGCGCGGCGCCGGACGATGCTGCCCGAGCAGTTAAGCGTCTGATTGGTGGCATAGCTGCAATCGAAAGCGTCGACCCCGACCGCATTTGGGTTCGCAGCGTAGTAGGGGACATATTTGTTCACACCCGAGTTCAGGATGACCTGATCGCCGGCGCTGCCCGCCACGTTCGACTGGACCTTGTAGATCAACTGGCGCGCCGGACCGTCGGAATTGTAGTCGTACCACTCACCCGACAACACAAGCTTGGTCGAGGGGCTGAACTCCACGAGCAATTTGACCCGGCCCTGGACTTCGTTCTTATCGTTGTAACGCTGGCCGTTGGGAACCACGACATTGGTTGCAGCCGCGGTGTTGTTGATGTTTCCTGCCGGATCGACCAGCCGGGTGCCATAAGCCCAGCCATCGCGTGAGCCGATCTTGATCGCACCGCGCAGCGCGATGTTGTTGCCGATCGGAACGTTGACGGCGCCCTCACCCGACAGTTCGTTGTAGCGCCCGTAAGTCATCGCGATCCGGCCCGACAGCTCGCGCGTGTTGGGATCGTTGCTGGTAATCACCAACGCGCCACCAGTGGTGTTGCGGCCGAACAGGGTTCCCTGCGGACCCTTGAGCACCTGCACGTTGGAAATATCGAGCAGGCCGGCATTCAGCCCGTATGCGCGGCCCCAATACACGTCATCGACGTAGGTGCCGACCGACGGTTCGAGCGTTGCAAGGATATCGTTCTGAACCTGCCCGCGAATCGCCAGCGTAATGGCGGTGTTGTTGCCCGGCGCAGGCACGATCGTGAAGCCTGGAGTGAACGTGGCGATGTCCGCAACCTTGGAAACGCTCTTCGTCTCGAGCTGCTCGCCCGAGAATGCCGTGATCGAGGTCGGAACGACCATCGTGTTCTGAAGCTGCTTGGTGTTGCCGATAACCAGAATTTCGCCGTCTGCCGCAGCGGCATCGTCATCCGCAGGCGCAGCCTGCGCAAGCGCGGGGGTTGCAGTCGAAATCATGGCAACAAACGAAACGCCAGCCAAAACCTTGGCGACACGACGCGAAGCAATGCTCTTCATCGATTTTCTCCTCCCCCGGGGCGGTGTTCGCCATTGCCGGTACGCGACTTGTATAACTAGGTCTACCAAGCGATACAAGAGGAGAAGTGGGGAGATCGACTAAATTGCCAAATGTGGCCTCAGGGCAACAGTGCAGTCAGGCGCGGAACGTCAGCTAGAGCTCGCAGCACGTCGTTGAGGTGCGTGCAGCCCAGGGTGCCAGGCAGAGCGCCGAGCACGGCGCTACGGAATTCCGCCATCGGTTGACCAATCATCCGCGACGCCTTGACCGACGCTCCCGGGCATTCGCGGTAAGGCAGGATCAAGGGCAAAGCCTGCAAGGCCTCTAACTGCCCGCTGGCTTCATCGACCTCTGCGTAGGCCCGGTACTCGTGGATCGCGGTGCGTCCGCCGTTGGGATTGCTGCCGCTGTCCTGAAAGCCCGCATCGATCTTGATGACGCCGTCTTCGCGCCACAGGTCAATGCGCCGGGCGCGGCGCTTCTGCGGGCCTTGCTGAAATGGCATCGGATGCCAGCCAACCGGGTCGTCAGGATTTTCGAGCGGCCCGACATCGGTGAACGACTGGTTGACATTGTCCGGTGTGCCGTCGTCCTTGAACGCACTGCCGCCGACCGTGAAGCCGGTGCAGATGTTGTCCATCTTGCCCTTGCGGCCCGCAGTGGATTGCTGCGCCGAACGCTGCGGCGCGCTGGCCCAGTCGCCGCGCCATTGCGACCAGATCCAGCCCGCAACCAGGCTTGCGCCTGCATAGTCGTCAAGCAACTGGAACAGCGGAGAACCGCGTACGTCGCCCAATTTTTCTGCCAGAACCATCCGGCTTGCGCCCCCGGCCCGAACACCGACAAGTTCCTGCAGCCGGGGATGATCGGGCGAAGCTTCGATCGAAAGGATCTCCCGGATCGGAGAGGCCATTATGCGGAACTGTGCAGTGGCCAGAACCTGCGGCTCAGCGCCGTCAGCCGGGGTCAGCAGATCGCGAGCGCGGCCGACCATCTCCCACGGCGCTCCGAACCCGTCTGGCCAGTCCGAATCAATCGAGGTGGTGCGGCGGATCGAGCCCGGCCGGCGCAACGGGGCATGACCCGCGCTTTGCCGGGCGAAAGGAAACTGCTGCGGCTGGTCCACGATCTTCGCTCCTTACTTCGGCGGCATCCGAATTGCGCCATCGAGACGAATGCACTGGCCGTTAAAGTAGGTGTTGCGCGCCAGTTCCAGAACCAGGCTGCCAAACTCTTCGGGCTTCCCCAGGCGCTTGGGAAACGGCACCGAAGCTTCAAGCCCGGCAAAGATCGCCGGTGCCTTGTCTTGCACGCCCAGCATCGGCGGGGTGGCGAATATACCGGGTAGAATTGCATTCACCCTGATTCCGACATCCATCAGATCGCGCGCCATCGGCAGCACCATCGAATTGACCGCACCCTTGCCGCCCCCATAGGCAACTTGGCCGACCTGCCCGTCCTGCGATGCGGCTGACGAAGTCATGATGATCACGCCGCGCTCACCATCGTCGTTCAGCGCATCGGAATTGGCCATGCCCAATGCGGCGATCGAGGCGATCCGGTAGCTTGCGGTAAAGATGCCGTCCGCAGCGCGGGCGATCATCTCGGTCGGGTTGCGTTTGTAGCCGCCGGTTTCCTTGTTAAACGAAATGGTCTTGCCGCCGCCGGTGACCATCGCGCAGTGAACCACAATGCGCTCCTGACCGTGTGCGGCGCGGGCTTTGGCATAGCCGGCCTCGACACTCTCTTCCGAGGTGATATCGACCTTGCAGAACAGGCCGCCGATCACTGCGGCGACCGCTTCGCCGGCCGCTTCGTTCATGTCGAAAATCGCGACCTTAACCCCGGCTGCCGCCAGGGCTTCCGCGCTGGCTTGGCCCAGACCCGATGCTCCGCCGGTGACGACCGCTGCGGTGGAATTATCGAACTTCATTTTCGTGCTCCTTTGAATGTCATCTAATGTGTTTGCTGGGCCTTGAGGCGAGCTTGCAGCAGATCGCTGCGGCCGCTGGCCGGGGCGATGGTCGATCCGCCATCGAGCTTGATCGTCGTGCCGGTAATATAGTCAGCCGATGGCGCAGCAAGGAACAGGCAGGCCCGCGCGACATCTGCCGGAGTTCCAGCGCGGCCGACCGGAACGGTCGCGCCGTATTGTGCCAACCCGTCCTCACCCAGCACCGCCAAGGCGCGAGCACTAGCTACCAGCCCCGGGTTGATCGCGTTGACGGTGATGCGCTCACCCACCACGTCGCAGGCCGCGCCGCGGACAAAGGCATCGAGCGCGGCTTTGGCCATGCCGTAAGCAGTCATATTGGCTACCACGGAATAGGTCCCGTTGACCGAGCCGATTGCGATGAACCGACCGCCGCCGCTCGCTTGGGCAAGATGCGGCCGCCCCGCTTGCAGCAGCCACCAGGCTGCTTTGGCGATGCTGGCGAACCCTGCTTCCAAATCTTCGTCGCTGACTGCGCCAAGCCCGCCGTGCGCGATCTCCGCAGCGCAATGGACGATCACGTCGACCCCGCCGAACGCCGCGACCGTTGTCGCAACAAGTGCGTCGCATTGCGCATGGTCTTTAACGTCGAGCTGAAACGCCTGCGCATTCCCGCCAGCGTCGCGGATCGCCGCCAATGCCTCCTCGGCATAGGACATGGTCCGCGCTCCGATCATGACCTTGGCACCGGCAGCGGCAAAGGCTTCGGCGATCCCACGCCCCAACCCGCGCCCGGCACCGGTTACGATCACGCGCGTCCCTGCAAACTCGCTCACGCAGCTTGCTCCTCGAATAGGGCCACAAGTCCAGGTGCCGACGGCTTCATCGAAGGGGTGCGCGGAAAATCGGCGACGATCCGATAGTGGACCGGCACTTGATAGGCGATCAGCCGCTCCTTTAGGAAAGCCTTGAGGCTCTCGGGATCCGGTGCAGCAGCTCCATCACGCAAAATGATCGCCGCAGCCGGAACCGCGCCCAGCCGTTCGTCGGGAACGCCCACGACGGCTGCCTCCCGTATCGCCGGATGCTGGTGCAGCGCCTTGACCACATCGTCCGGGTGGACCTTGAAGCCGCCGCGAATGATCGCGTTGTCTGACCGGCCCCGAATGAACAGGAAGTTGTCAGGATCGAGCACGGCGCGGTCGGTGGTGCGCAGCCATGCCTTGCCGCCAAGCCGGTAATCAGGACCAAGCTGATCCCCTTTCAGCTCGAGCAGACCTTCTTCGCCAAGCGGCACCTCGGCTCCGCTCTCCGGATCGACGACGCGGGCAGCTATATTGGCGTGAATCCGCCCGACCGACCCGTGTTTGGCCTGCCAATGCTGCTTGAATTCATCGAGCGTCCAGCCCGCGATGGCTCCTGCAAACTCGGTCGCGCCATAGTTGCCCAGGATCGGCACCCCGTATTTCTTATAGAACGCATCGACCAGCTCGGGCGCCAGCGGCGCTGTTCCGCTGATCATGGCTGACAGACTCGACAAGTCGGCCGGGTCGACATCGGCCTCGAGCAGCATCCGCACCGCCGACGGCACCGCCGGCGCAACCTTTGGCCGGTTGCGGCGCACTGCATCGAGCCAGGTTTCGACGCTGAACCGCTCAAGCAAGGTAATCTTGCGGCCCGCCATCAATGCGCCGATGCAGCCGTAGATGCCGCCGATATGGGTCAGCGGATTCGCAACCATTGTGACGCCTGATCGCAATTGCGACTGATCGGCGAATTCGCGGCCGCGCTCGTAGCGAGTAAAGCCGGCGAAGCTTTCGTCAAAGGCTGCACGGGTCAGCGGGATACGTTTGGGCGCGCCGGTAGTGCCGCTGGTCAACATCTCGATCGCCACACCCGGCGACATTTCGAGCGCACATTCCGGAATTTCGCGACCGGCAAGCAGCCGAACTCCTTCGAGCCGAGGGCCGATCACAATCACCGCGGTCCCGCCGCGGGCAAAAGATTCGGCAATACCGGGCCGGGCCACATCGGTTTCGTCGGCGATGATGACCGGCAGATTGAGGCCTTCGATATCTTCAAACAACTTGGCATCGGGGAGAACCGGATTGAGCGAAACGAGGCAGCGGTCGCTGGAAAGCACCGCCAGGATGGCGGCCACATGTCCGGGCCGGTTGCGTAGCATGATCCCGGTTCGCGCTTCGGCGGGAAGCTGCATCGATTCGAGCGCGGCCTCGATTGCCCCGACGACGCGGGCAAGATCGCCCCAGCTGTAATCCTTGCCCTCGAAATCGATCTCCGCGCGGGCCGGATCGAGCGCCATGATTGCGAGTAGTTTCTCGGTGATTTGCGCCATCAGATTGCCAGACCTCCGGCTGCTTCGATAATGTTGCCGGTTACCCAGCGCGCTTCCTCGCGGCACAGCATCAAGACCGCTCCGGCAATGTCTTCGGGCTGCCCCATCCGTCCCATCGGGGTAATCTTGGCATTACCTTCGTCGAAGCCCGGGCGCTTGCGCAGCTCGGCAATAAAATCTGTTGCGACCGCGCCGGGCGCAATCAGATTGCAGGTGATCCCGCGCTTGGCCAGTTGAGTTGCGGTGGAAAAGGTCAGGCTCTGTAGGGCCCGTTTGGTCATCGCGTAACCTGCCGCGAAATGCTGCGCCAGCTTGCCAGAGATCGAGCCGATGTTGACCACCCGGCCGCAATCGCGCAGCCGTGGCAAGGCAGCCTGGGTTACCAAGTATGGCCCCTTGGCATTGACCGCCATCATCTGGTCAAACAGGTCTTCCGAACCGCCCTTCAGGCTGGCGTCCTGACCGCCGCTGCCGACCCCGGCATTGTTGATCAGGATGTCGAGGTTTGGTGCCAGTCCGAAAGCCGAGTCGCATTCGGCAAACATTCGCGCGATTGCCGCGCTGTCCGACACATCGGCTCTGATCGCGATAGCCTTGCCGCCTGCTGCGGCTACCTCGGCGACCAGCGCATCCGCCGCTGCATCTCCGCTGCGATAACTGAACGCCACACGCGCGCCTTCAGCAGCCAGCTGGCGAACGATCGCGGCACCGATCCCGCGCGCTCCGCCAGTGACGAGCGCAGTTTTTCCATCAAGGCATCCCATCCACCGATTGTGCAGACATATCTCACCTAGTGCAATAACTCTTTCGCAGGGATGATCTCTTGGACTTCACTTCCACGCTCTGAGCGCGCGCAGCATCCGTTCGAAGTGCTTCGGATTCCACACGTCCTGATCTTCGCCCCAGCCGATCTTGCCGTCAAAGTCCCAGCGCATCAGTTGATTGGTGCCATAACCAGCCTCGCTCATCCGGCTGACTGCGGTGCCTTCGGCAGTCATGGTCCGACCGGATGTGTCGACCAGTTCGACCTGCATATGACTGCACCAGCCGGTTTGCGGATCACGGAATGCGCGCATCCGGCACTTCGCAGAATCGAGATTGCCGTATGTGCCATCGCACAACAGGTAACCGCCGTTCATCGGGCTCCAGCCCTCGACATCGCCGTCCTGCGACCGAACGAAACCGAGAAATCCGCTGCTGCCATCGGCATGGCCAAAAATGTACTGAATCCGCCCGCGCCCACGTTCACGTTCGATTTCGCGCCAGCGTGCGCCGCCAGGATGCCTGACCCGATCAAGATCGCTGGCGTAGCTCTGCTTGCGGCTTTGCGCGTAAGGCCCGCCGCGCGGGCCCCAGGTGCGGTCGCGCACGCTCCACGAATCGATCGCGATATCCTCGCCATCAAGCCGCATTGTGCCGACGATATGGCCAAGCTGATCGTAATGCGGGGTCGTAATGAACGGCGGCTCACCCGGTTCGAAGCGGCGCGGGGGATGCGCACCAGTGTGAACGAAATCGAGCGCGAAATCGCGGTCCCTGTCTTCATACTGCAGGTGATACTTCATTCCGGGCTCGAGCATCTTGAGGCTGTAACCGCCGCCGGGGAAAGTAATCTCGCGCAGGTCGGGATCGGCCGGCATCGCCGCCTCCTCGACCTTTCGGTAATAAGCCATGCGAGCCGGATCGTAACCGCGTTCATCCCAAGCGAATATCCGCCAGGTGCACGTCTGGCGATTGGGATAGTACGGGGTGTGGATCCAGCACCCGATCTTGCGGGCCGGCACATTGAATGACCACCAATTTGTCTCTGTCTCGTACGGATCGTCGGAGAGTTGATGGTAGCAATCATCCTCCGGCTTGAAGGCGTATATATCTTTGGCAGGTGTGATCATCTGGCTCGCTTTCGGCTTAGACGAGCTTAATGGTATACCTGGTTATACAGGTTTGAAAGCGCGTTCAGCCGATTGCGTCGGCATAGGCGCGGGCGACCCGTGCCATCGCCATATCGATCAGCCCGCCTTGCCCGGATAAGACCGCCCGAGCAGCTTCCAGCCCCGTCAAAGGATCGGCTATGGCGTCACCAAAGAACCTCGGTTCACGGCCTTGCCACCGGACCAGGCCCCCGGCTGCTGCGCAATCATCGCCAAAGCCTACGCGGGCCGCACCGTGACCTGCGAATCCATGTGCAGTGATCGCTACCCAAGTCAGGTGGGGATAAGCTTCGGGAGCCAGCCCAAGCCTATCCAGTGCGGCCGCGCGGGCGCTGGTTACGAGCACATCCGCGCTGGCTACCTCTGCCAACAATCGCGCCCGACCTGCATCGGTGCGCAAGTCGAGCGGCAGCCGTGCCTTGCCAGAGTTGATCATGGCGTCGAGCCTGGGCGAGCTGACAGGAGTAGGATCGGGCCGGCCCAGGCTTTCAATCCGCAGCACCTCCGCTCCGGCGCGTACAAGCAATCCCGCACACAATGGTCCGGCCCACAATGCGCTGAGATCGACGACCTTGCCCGGAGCCTTGCAACCGATAGCGGCAAGTGGCTGCGATGGACTTTCACCAACCAAGGCTACCGGAAGCTGCAATTCAACGGCGCGGTCGCGCAGTGTTTCTGCGCTGCCTTTGCTCGCTTCGGCTTCCACGCAGGCCCACGGCTCGCCGCTACGCCCGGTCAGTGCGGGAATAACTTCGACATCCTCATCGCGTGCGAGATTGAGCGCGATCCATCCGTCCGTGCATTCGATCATGCGGCACGATCGGTTCGCCGACGTGAGACCAGGCTCTGCAAGTCCATGCGGCGCATCGCGCGTCAGCATTTCCTCCGGACTCAGACCGAGCCCGGCAAGACGTTCTGCCAGAAATGCGTGCAAGCGCTGCTTCACGGTTCGATCGCGTGGAGCAGACCCCAGTCGAGCGCCTGCTTCGCGCCAAGTCGTTGTGCGGTGAGGACCAGCCACATCAGCCGGTGGCGCCCGATTGCCCGCGCGAGGCTGACAGTTCCGCCGGCTCCGGGGATCAGCCCCATGCTAAGCTCGGGCAACTGGATGATCGTGTCCGGTGCGCCGATTCTCCGAAACGCGGCGGCCGGCACTTCGATTCCCGACCCGATGCAGGCGCCGTGGAGGTACACGGTGGCCCGGTCGCCCAAGCGATGGAGCAGCGCCGCGCAGGAGCGTTGCGTGCGAATGATATGGGCGCGGGCTAGGTCGCGGGCGCTGCCGAACTCCGCCAGATCGCCGCCAGTGGAGAAGCAGCGGCCATCAGCTCGAAGATTGAGGCTCGGGCCGCTCTGGTCCTCCAATACATTTGCGAGGCTCTCAAAGAGGGCATCGCGCATCGCTGCGGTCATTGCATTGCGGTTGTCAGGCGAGGCGAGCGTCAAAGTCACGCACGAGCCTTCACGCTCATACCGGACAGGCGAGGCCGACTGTTCGCCGCTGCTGCCGCGTGGCGAACATGCCAGCCAGTTCGCGAACTCAGCTCCGCCCAGCAGCACTGAATAGGCGAGCGACTCCATTTCAAGTGCCGCCTCGAAATCAAGCTGCTCGCCAATCCGGAGTACTCGCGAAAGCACGGCAGTAGCCACGGGATTGCGTGCTGCCATTCCGCTCGCCGTGTCCAGTTGCGCGGCCAGCCGGCCAGGAGCAACTCCCACCCATGGCACAGGCGGCCCAGGCCGCGTGGTCACCATGACATCGAATGCTGCAGGATCGAGTCCGGGCAATGCTCCGGCACGATCCACTGCAATGCGCACCCCAACTTCGCTGGAAAAGCTCGAAGCCTCTGCTTCGACCACATTCAACGGCGAGCCTGATAGCGGCGAAATCGCCTCAGCGTCGAAAAGGCTGGTTGGGGCAGGTGCCATTGCTGGCATCATCGGCCTAACTCCACCGGGAGACAATGGCTGCGCCGAACTGAGGTTCACACACGCCGCGCGGCCGATCTCAATCGAGCGATTCCACCACACGCTGGCCTTCGCCTTCACTCGCCCAAGTGGCATTGGCGTTGTTGAGATGAAGCCGCCAGTGCGCCACCGCGCCCTCGACATCCCCCGCCTCGATCAAACCGACGACTTTCTGGTAAGACTTGAGGCCCGCTCGCGAGCTCTTGGCCCTGAATTCTACTGAGTGTGGGTGCCGCTTCTGATAGCCGCGCTGGTGCTTGTCGGCCAGCGACAGCAGCATCCGGTTGAGAAACGTCAGAGTTTTCAAACCGGTTGCGGATACCAGGCTGTGATGAAAATCCTCCACCATATCGACGAAGTCATCGTATTTTCCGGCGTTGATCAAGGCTTCCATCCGGCCGACTACGTCATGAATGCCGCGCATCGATCCGCGGCCCTTGTCGGTTGCCAGCCAGCGCACCACCGAAGGCTCGATTGCCAGGCGGGCCTGATAAAGATCAGCGATCGTCGTGCCCTGCGATTCCAGCACATATCCCGCATAGCGCGAGACCAGTTCGACCGACGGCTTGTGGACTTTGGCGCCAGTGCGTGATCCGCGCACCACGCTGATCAGTCCTTCGGCTTCGAGAATTCGAAATGCCTCGCGCAATGTGGGGCGCGATATTCCCAGCGAGTCCATCAACTGGCCTTCCGGGGGCAGCGTATCGCCTTCAGTCAATTCACCGCGGACGATTTGCGCCCGGATTTTATCGGCCACGATTTCGCTGGTCTTGGGAACATGGATGCGCTGACTAACGCTTGTCTCGCCTAGCGGCATAATCTGCAACTCCTGCGCGCAAAGCCACGCCTTGTGTCACAAGATAGTAAACTTGGTTTTATAACTAAAGCGGTAATTTAGGGGGTGGAAAATTAGCCGCCGAACGCCAAGCCTTCGTTGAGCGTCCATTTGCCGTTGCGTCCACGGACCCAGCCGCCAGCAGCACAAGTTCCGCCGTCAACTGGCAGCACCACACCTGTTACATAGCTGGCCAGCGCCGAGCAAAGGAAAACCGCTGCATCGCCGCATTCACTGTCGATCCCTTCGCGGCCGAGCGGGATCAGGCGGTTCATCGCATCCACCTGATCGGGTGGGATTTGACGCCAGCTTTCTGGATCGACCGGGCCCGCGCGATTGCCTTGGTTGCCCGGGGTTACTGTGTGATCGGGCGCCATGCAGTTGACGCGGATGCCGTGGCCGGACAGCTCGATTGCCATCGACTTTGTAAAGCTGACCATCCCGGCCTTGCACGCGGCATAGACCGCGAAATTGGGCGCAGCGCGCTCCGCTTCGATCGAAGCAATGTTGAGGATCGCCCCGCCCCGCCCTTCGCGGATCATGATCGGCGCGGCGGCATGGGTTGCGGCAAGCATCGAAACCAGGTTGATATCGATATGCCGCCGCCAGCTTCGTTCGCTTTGTTCAAGGAACGGGCGGCCCGATACACCGCCGGCATTGTTGACCAGTATATCGAGCCGACCAAAGCGCGCATCGGTGGCCGCGATTGCACTTCGCAGCGCGTCAGTATCCATCGCGTCGCCGGGCAGGACCAGTGCTTCACGGCCAAGTTCGGCAATCCGCGCGGCGGTTTCTTCGGCGCGTTCCGGGATGATCTCGAATATCGCAATGTCAGCACCCGCTGCCGCCAGTGCCAGCGCGATTGCCCGCCCGATCCCGCCGCCGCCGCCGGTCACGAACGCGACCTGCCCATCGAGCCGGCCGCGCTCAGTCATCGAGGCCTATCCCCATCACTGCACCGGTAATATAGGCGGCGTAGTCGCTGGCGAGATAGGCTACGAGATTGCCCAGGGTGGCATCATCGGCGCTTGTCAGTACGGTGTTTACCCGGATCCCGTCGCGGGCCCATTCGACGCCGAGAGTCTTGGTGAGATTGCCCAGTGCACCCGCCGCCGCAGCATGGTCGCTGCCGAGCGCCTGCTCAGTCGCCCCGACAAACACGACCGATCCGCCTTTGCCCAAGGCGCGCTGCGCGGCGGCGAATTCCTTCGCCAGCATAAACCGCTGATCGAGCCCGGCATAGAGCGACGCGCGCCATTCGGCGTGGCTGAGTTCATGCGCCGGTTTGGCCAATGTCGGCGCGGCAACGTGGATCAGTACATCGGCGTCGCCCTCGTCCACCAGCGCTGCCCCCTGCGCGGTCAAAGCGGCAACGATGGCCGGGCTTTCACCCACCAGCCGGACGCTCATCGCGCTGAGCCAGCCCATCAGCGCCACCCCCATGGGCCTTCGGCGCGTTCGCGCGGCGGGACGAAGTCGGGCATCATCAATGAACGCCGCAGACTCTCACCGCCATCCTGGACAATGACCTGCCCGGTCAAAGCGCCAAGGAGCGGCGTGCAGGTCATCGCCGAGAGCCAGCCAAACTCCCAGATCGAGCCGGTGCGGCCCGCAGGAATCATGTTTTGCAAGCTTTCGGTACCACCTTCGCGGCGTCCTGCGGTCGAGCTTTCGTGCGGGAAGAACCCGGCCGCAATGGCATTGACGCGGATGCCATAAGCGGCCCAGTCGCGCGCCATCTTTTTGGTCATGGTTGCCTGCGCGGTCTTGGCCGCAGCGGAATGGGCGTCACCGGGAAAGCCGGTCCAGATATACTGCGCCGAATTGTTGATGATCGCTCCTCCCTCACCCAGGGCGATCCGCCTGCGGGCAAACTCGCTGGAACACAGGAAAGTTCCGTCGATCGCGATCCGCGTCACTGCATTCCATGCGTTGACCGAAATGTCTTCTGCGAGCACCGGGAAGTTCGCCCCAGCATTGTTGGCGAGCAGGCTGACCGGCCCAAGAATGCGCTCGGCTTCATCGAAGGCCGCAGCGACCGCTTCCGGCAGCCGCACATCGCAACTCATACCGTGCGCTTTGACCCCCAGTTCCGCGATTCTTGCTGCTGCAACTTGCGCCTTTTCAAGGTCGCGGCCCATCACCGCAACATGCGCTCCGCCCTGCGCAAAGGCCATGGCCATCGCCAGCCCCATGCCCGATCCACCCCCGGTGACCAGCACCGTCTGCCCGGCAAACACATCTGCGGGATACGGCGGTTCATTGAACGGCGGCGGGGTCGCGATAATATGGTGGCTTGGAACCGGCATGCTCTAAACCTTGCGGAGCGCTGCATGGCCTGTCAAGACATAGATAACTAGGTGATACAGGAGAGAGAGTGTGACGATTGCCGCCGATCGCGACGCAATCCGCGACCTACTCGCGCGTTATACCTACAACGGCGATCGCGGCCGGGTAACCGACCTGGCCGCCTGCTTTGCCGACGATGGCGTGCTGGAATACCCTGGCAATGCGGCGACCGGTCCAGCGTCAATCGCGGCGGCGTTGTCAGAGGGTTCGGACCCCCGCAACCCGGCGCTGACTTTCGTGCGCCACCACATCACCAATCCGCTGATCGAGGTTGATGGCGATACCGCCACGGCACGTTCGTACTTCACTGTCCACACCGATATCGGCCCGGACCATTCGGGCACTTACAATGATCGCCTGATGCGCACTCCGGCCGGCTGGCGCTTTTCGCGGCGATTGGTGCGGGTCGATTGGCAAGCAGGTGGGTCGCTATTCCGAGCCATGGCCAGCCGCAAATCTATTTGACACCATGGTGTCATTTTGACACCATTGATCCATGAACGATTCGCATGCTGCCCCAGTCCAGTTACTCGACGCACTCGCCCGGCTGCAGGGGCGCTTGCGCGGCGCCTTCGCTTCAGTGCGCGAGGGAACCGGCCTGAACGACATGGAACACACCGTGCTGGCTGCGGTGGTCGAAGCCCGCGCCGCGCCGACTGTGCCGCAAATCGGCCGCGCACTGGGCCATCCGCGACAGGTCATCCAGCGCGCCGCCAGTCGTTTGAAAGACAAGGGCCTGATCACGTTCACCGACAATCCTGATCACAAGCGCGCCAGCCTGCTAAGTCCGACCGCTGCAGGATGTGCCGTTCAGGCCGTTGCAAACCGCAAAGCCGAAACAATCTCGGCCAGACTGCTCCAAGTGGTCACGCCCGAGCAGCTCACTACCGCAATCGACCAGATCGAGGCGATCCGCTCTGACCTTGATGCCGGCGCCAGAAAGGCCAAGCCATGACCGTCCCAGCCGAACTCGCTGATATTCCCAAGCTGACCGCATGGCTTGACGCCAACATTCCCGAACTGGGCGACGGCCCGCTCGAAGTCGAACAGCTCCACGGCGGCACGTCCAATGTAATCCTGACGTTGAATCGCGGCGGCAAGGACATGGTCCTGCGCCGCCCGCCCGCCGTCTCACCGCCCGGTGCCGAAAAGGGCGTATTGCGCGAGGCGCGGGTGCTGACGGCGCTCAACGGCACCCCGGTTCCCAAGCCCTATTGCTACGGTTCATGCTCCGACCCCGATGTTATCGGAGTGCCGTTCTATGTCATGGAGCGGGTTAGTGGCTGGGCCGCCGAATTGCGCGACGAGAAGATCTACAACCGCGCACCGTTCGATACCGCGCCCAGCGAATACGGCGTTGCATATGCGATGGTCGATGGGCTCGTGGCCCTGGCAAACGTCGATTACAAGGCAGTTGGCCTTGAGGATTTTGGCCGGGCCGATGGTTACCTCGAACGCCAAGTCGATCGCTGGGAAGGCCAGCTAAACAGCTATGCCAAGCTTTACGGCTACACCTATCGCGACATTCCCGGATTCACATACGCGCGCGACTGGCTGCGCGCGAACATCCCGGACGATTTTCGAGCTGGAATTATCCATGGCGATGTCGGCACGCCCAACGCCTTGTTCGCGTTCGACCGCCCCGCCCGATTGACCGCGCTGATCGATTGGGAGCTTTCGACCATCGGCGATCCGATGCTCGATCTCGCGTGGTTCACCAACAAGATGCGCGATGAGGAACATCCCGAGCGGATCGAACCCGGCGCTTTGTACGACATTGCCAACTTCCCCACCCGGCAGGAGCTTGCCCGCTATTACGCTGCCGGCACCGGGCGCGATCTGGCCAGTTTCGACTACTTCGCCGTGCTTGCGCTCTACAAGGGCGGCTGCATCCTTGAATACAAGGTCGCGCAGAGCGCTGCCGGGATCCTCTCGCGCGCGACCGGCCGGTTTTTCGACCGGCTCGTCACCACCAATTTCGCCAAAGCCGAAGAGCTGTGCCGCAAGGCCGGCTGAGGAGACACAGCATGTGGAATTTCCAGACCGACCCTGACTTCCAGCAACAGCTCGACTGGATGATGGACTTCGTCAAAACCAAGGTCGAGCCGCTTGATTTTCGTTTCCCTGGTCACGGCGCGCCTTACGATGTCGCTAACCAGGCCAGCCGTGCGGCAATCAAGCCCTTGCAAGATGAGGTCAAGACGCGCGGGCTGTGGGCCTGTCACCTTGGGCCGCATCTCGGCGGGCCCGGATTTGGGCAGGTCAAACTTGCGCTGATGAATGAGATTCTCGGCCGATCCTATTGGGCACCAACGGTATTCGGGACGGCCGCGCCCGATACCGGCAATGCCGAAATTCTTGCGATGTTCGGCACCGAGGAACAAAAGGCGCTGTACCTCCAGCCGCTGATGGACGGTGACATCGTCTCATGCTTTTCGATGACCGAACCGCAGGCTGGCGCCGATCCCAAAGAATTCATCTGCAAAGCCACCCGCGAAGGTGACGAATGGGTGATCGAGGGCGAGAAGTGGTTCTCTTCAAATGCCCGCTACGCCGAATTCCTGATCGTGATGGCGGTCACCAATCCGGAGAATCCGCCGCATGGGCGGATGAGCATGCTGATTGTTCCCACTACTACGCCGGGAGTAGAAATCCTGCGCAATGTCAAAGTGTTGGGTGACAGCCATGATAGCGACGAAGGGATCCACGCCTACATCCGCTATAACCGGGTCCGGGTGCCGCTCGATGCCATGCTTGGCCAGCCTGGCGAAGGCTTCAAAGTAGCACAGGCGCGGCTTGGCGGGGGCCGGGTCCACCATGCCATGCGCACCGTCGGCAAGTGCCAGCGCGCGCTCGACATGATGGTCGAACGCGCCAACTCCCGGCAAACGCAGGGTAAGCGACTGGCCGAACATCAGTTCGTTCAAGGCATGATCGCCGATAGCTGGATCGAGCTCGAGCAATTCCGCATGCTGGTGATGAAGACCGCCTGGACCATCGACGAAATCGAAGCCGGGCGCGTCCCGGCAATTGCCCCGCGCACGCTGATTGCCATGTGCAAAGTCCAGATGGCCAAGGTCTATCACGACATCATCCAGCGCGCGATCCATCTGCATGGCAGTCTGGGCGTGACGCAGGAGCTGCCGCTCGCCGATTGGTGGGGCGGAGTCGCCAGCCTCGCGCTTGCCGACGGACCGACCGAAGTGCACAAGGCGCAAGTCGCCAAAGCACTGCTCAAGCGCGGCGCGGCAGCGCCCGGGTTGTTCCCAAGCGAGCACATCCCGACGCGCATGGAGGCATTTGGTTGATGGATCCGTTGTTCGATTTCACCGGCAAGGTGGTGCTGGTTACCGGCGGCAGTCGAGGGCTCGGCTACCAGATGGTCAAGGCTTTTGCGGCGCGCGGCGCCGATGTGATCATTGCCAGCCGCAAGCTCGACAACTGCGAAAAGGTCGCTGATGAATGCCGTGCGCTTGGCCGCAAAGCGCTGGCGCTAGCCGCGCATGTCGGGCGCTGGGCCGAATGCGATGCACTGATTGAAGCTGCCTATGCCGATTTCGGACGGGTTGACGTGCTGATCAACAACGCCGGGATGTCACCCCCATGCGCCAGCCATGAGTTGAGCGAGAGCCTGTTCGATTCTGTGCTCAACCTCAACTTCAAGGGGCCGTTCCGGCTCGCCAGCCAGATCGGCCACCGCATGGCGCAGGGTGACGGCGGCTGTATCATCAACATCAGTTCGACCGGGGCGCTGATGGCGCTGCCCGGCGTTGTGCCCTACGGCGCTGCCAAGGCCGCGCTCAACGCGATGACAGTCTCGCTGAGCCGCGAGTATGCCCCCAAGGTGCGGGTAAACACGATCAGCGCCGGACCGTTCCTGACCGACATTGCCGATGCCTGGGATCCCAAACGGCGCGAGAAGCAGCCAGTTGCGCTCGGCCGCCCGGGCAACCCTGAAGAGATCGTCACTGCCGCGTTGATGCTGGCCAGCCCGGCCTCATCTTACACCACCGGCGCTTTGCTGCGGGTGGATGGAGGGCAGCAATGAGCACAAAGCACCTTATCGACCCAGATTTGCTACCAGGGCTCGAGATGTTCCCAGGGTTTGAATTCACCCAAGCGACATTGGAGCCTATTCGTGCGGCGATGGCTGCTGCTAGGATAGCGCAGCCTGCTCAACCGCTCGAAGCACAAGTCAGGATTATTGCAGGTCCGGCTGGGCCGCTCGAGGTCTATTGGTTTGACCCTCACCCCGGCCACTCCGGACGCGCGGCACTGCTCCACATTCACGGCGGCGGTATGGTGATTGGATCGGTCCGGAACATGCAAGCCGGTCCGTCGACCCTCGCTGCCAATCTTGGCATTCCGGTTGCTTCGGTCGAATACCGGCTCGCCCCCGAAACTCCGTTTCCGGGTCCACAGGAAGATTGTCTGGCGGCGCTTAGCTGGCTGGCAGAAAATGCTGCGGACCTCGGTATCGATCCGGACAGAATCGCAATCTGCGGTGAAAGCGCTGGCGGCGGGCTGGCTGCAGCAGTTGCGCTGATGGCGCGCGACAAAGGTGGGCCAAAGCTGGCCGCGCAAATCCTTACTTATCCGATGCTCGACCATCGAACGGGTTCAGCCGACTGTCACTATAGCAACCGCACGACCGGCGAATTCATCTGGACCAGAGCATCGAACCAGTTCGGTTGGGAAGCATTGCGCGGTACCTATGAGCCGACCGATTATCGCAAAGCCTGGTTCTCACCCAGTTTGGCCGATGACCTCGACGGATTGCCGCCAACCTGGATTGGCATCGGGGCACTCGATCTGTTTCTAGATGAAGACATCGAGTACGCGCGCCGCCTTGCCAGCGCAGGAGTGGAGATCGAGTTTCACTGCTATCCCGGTGCTTACCATGGCTTCAACATGTTTCCGCAAGCCAGCCCAACACGGGCCTACCACCGGGACCTTTCGAACGCGATCACCCGTGTACTTTCACTGGAACCGCAACAATGAGCGAGCCCCTTGTCTTGTTCGAGCGGGACGATTCAATCGTAACGCTCACACTTAACCGGCCCGACAAGCGCAACGCGCTGAACCTGGCTTTGTGGAGCGAGCTGGCGGCACATCTCGATTCGATCGAGGCAGCCGGCGACAATATCGGAGTGGTCATTCTGCGTGCAACGGGACCGGTGTTTTGCGCCGGCAACGATCTCAAAGAGCGCGGGGCCAAACTGCCCTCCCGCTACTATCAGGCGAAGATCGTCACCCGCCTCGCCGAACTGGCCCAACCGGTAATCGTCGCGGTGCAAGGTGGCTGCTTCACCGGGGGACTCGAACTGATCCTCGCGGGAGACATCATTGTCGCCAGCGAAAGCGCCAGCTTTGCCGATACCCACGGTAAATTCGCGCTGGTCCCAGCCTGGGGGATGAGCCAGCGCCTGCCGCGCCGGGTCGGGCAATGGAAGGCCCGCGAAATGAGCTTTACCGGGCTGCCGGTGTCAGGTGCCGAGGCGGCGCAGATCGGCCTTGCCAACCATTGCGTGCCCGACGCCGAACTGGATGCCAAAGTTCGCGCGCTGGCCGATGCCATCGCCAGCCAAAGCCGCCACAGTGTCTTCGCCTACAAGCGGCTTTATGCCGAGCAGGCCGACCTGCCGCTCGCCGCCGGATTGGCGCACGAGGTTTTTGCCAGTGCCGGCCTCGGCCCCGATTTTGCAGAACGGGTCAGCGGGCAATTCGGCACATGAGTTTCGAACTGGCCGGCAAGGGCTGCGTCGTCACCGGAGCAGCATCGGGAATCGGCAAGGCACTGGCCGAGCAGCTCCACGCAGCTGGCGCGCATGTGGTACTGGCCGATATCGATTTTAGGCGAACGCAGGACTTGGCTGGAACCCTGCCAGGTTCGACAGCGCTGCACTGCGATGTCAGCGATCACGCCAGCGTCGAAGCTTTGGCTGAAGCCGCCAAAATGCAGCTCGGCCAGATCGATCTGGTTTTCGCCAATGCCGGGACCATCATCAACGGCCCGCTGATCAAATCGACACCTGAAGAGTTCGACTGGCTGATGGGGGTCAACCTGCGCGGCGCGTGGTCGTCGCTTACGGTCTTCGCGCGAGCATTGCTCGATCAAGCTGCGGGTGGCCGGATCTGCGTCACCGCTTCTGAACATTCGCTCGGGCTGCAACACACCGGGGCGGGTATTTACACCGCGAGCAAACAGGCGGTGCTGGCTTTGGCCGAGGTATTGCGCGCCGAATTGCCGGATAAGGTTGCGATCAGCGTGTTCTGCCCCGGCCTGGTCGCGACTGGGCTGGCCGATGCGCCGCGCCCGGTGGGCCTGCGACAACCTAAAGAGCACCAACTGGCGCTTTCGCGTGCTGTCCAGGCGCGCGGGATGAGCGCCGATGAAGCCGCCGCAGCGGCAATCGCTGGCACTTGTCGCGGCGATTTCCTGATCGTCACCCATCCCAACTCGTTCGCACCGGCGCAGCGCCGCTTTGCCGATATCGAAGCTGCTTTTGCCGCGCAGGCCCCAGCAAGCGCAGAAACCGATCGTTACGATGTCGAACGCATTGTTGCCGAAGAACTCGCAATACAAAGGGCTGAATAAGATGCCGCGCGCCGTCATTGCCGACCAGTTCGGCCCTCCCAAGGTCTATGAGTTGCGCGAGTTGCCACAGCGCAACTTGTGCGCTGGCGAAGTCAGGGTGGCGATCAAGGCCGCCGGGATCAGCTATGTCGATGTGCTGACCGCCGAGGGTCGTTATCAGGTCAAGCCGCCGCTGCCATTCTGCCCGGGCAGCGAGGCGGCGGGGGTAGTGACTGAACTGGGTGAAGGTACCGCTCGCTTCGCGCTCGGCGATGAAGTGGTGATGAGCGGCTGGGGCGGCCTGTTTGCAGAAGAGGCCATCTTACCCGAACAATCCTTGCACGCGGTGCCTGCTGGCATGGACTTCGCAGAGGCCGCGGTCTTTCCGGTCAGTTTTGCGACCGCGTGGTATGCTCTGGTCGATCGCGGCCAGCTCAAGCCCGGCGAAACGCTGCTGGTATTGGGCGCAGGCGGCGCGACCGGCCAAGCCGCAGTGCAGGTCGGCAAGCATCTTGGCGCGCAGGTAATTGCTTCGGCCTCAAGCGAGCAAAAGCGAGAACTGGCGTTAGCTGCGGGTGCCGATGCAGTGATTGAAGCGCGCGCTGAAAATTGGCGCGAACAGGTCAAGCAAGCCAGCGCCGGTCGTCCGGTCGACGTGGTGTTCGATCCGGTCGGCGGCGACGAAACCGATCCGGCCTTCCGCTGCCTTGGCTGGGGCGGACGCCATCTGGTGATCGGCTTTCCCGGCGGGATCGCTGCGCTGCGAACCAATTTGCCGCTATTGAAAGGGGCAAGTCTGGTCGGGGTCGATATCCGCCAGTTTGGCGAACTGGAGCCCGCGCGTTCGGCTGGCAATCGCGCGGAGATCTTCCGTCTCGCCAGTCAGGGCGTGCTGCGTCCGGCGATTGCGAAATGCTATCCGTTCGAGCAATTCCGCGAAGCCATGGCCAATGCCGCATCGGGAGCCAGCGCCGGCCGGATCGTATTGACGATGGGTTAGGCCCAGGCGGCCTCGATCTTTGCCAGCCGATCCCGCCAACCGTTGCCGGGCACCAGAGCAGCAAATTCACTTGCAAAGCGCGAAACCAAATCAGCGACCGGCTCGACTTCGTCGATCAGCGCGACGCTTTGCCCCGCGCTCCAAATGTCGCGCCACGGGCGGACTCCATCGGGCATGGCGGTCTTGGTCGATGGGAGGGTTTTGGGATCGAGCCCGACTTGCTCGATCGATTGCCGCATCCAGTGCGCCGCTACTCCGTTCATCGCCGCCGAAACGACAATGTCGTCCGCGCCGGCGCTGGGGATCATGGCCCGGTGACCTTCGACAACTCCGGACTCGGGTGTGGCGATAAACCGCGTACCCATGCAGGCGATATCGCCGCCCAAGGCGAGCGCCGCAGCAACACCGTGAGTGTCGGCAATTGCACCCGCAACAATCAGCAAGCCATCGAAGGTCCGCCGGACCGCCGGCACAAACGCCATCGGCGAGAGAAACCCGGTGTGCCCGCCCGCTCCGGCGCAGGTCAGCATCAGTCCATCGACACCCGCCGCCAAGGCCTTCTCGGCGTGCCGCATGGTGGTGACATCGTGAACCAGTCGCCCGCCCCAGCCGTGGACCCGCTCCGCAAGTGCTCCCGGATCGCCGACGCTCGACAGCACCAGCGGAACTTTGAACTGGGCCAGCAGATCGAGCCTATGAGCCTGGGCAGGATCGGAACCCCAGCGGGCTGGAATATTGACAATCGGTGGCGCGCCGCCAATCCCGGCGAGCCGATCGAGATAGGCCGCAAACTCTTCGTCCGGGGTGGCACCGCCGCCTTGCCAGCCGCCGATCACGCCTGCCTCGCAGCACGCTGCGGCCAGCGGCACCGAAGAGGCAAAGCTCATCGGTGCGCACATCAGCGGCAGGGTCAGCTGTTCAAATAGCATCTGGTCCCGAGCGCCGGACGAATGTCATTTCCGCAGTCGTCACGACCGCGCCGCTGGCATCCTTGATCCACCCGTCGACTGTGGATCGCTGCGCGTCGATGGCCATAATCGTGCCGCCACACACGATCGGACCAGGCGACAAAGGCTGCCGATACCGGACCGAGTACTCTGTCATGTCCCAGGCGCCGGGAGTAAAGTGCAGCGTCGCGGCGCGCAGCAAGTGAGCACAGCCCAGCCAGCCATGCACCACCACATCAGCAAATCCCTGCCCCTGCATCATCGCCTGATCCCAGTGCTGGGGAAGGTAGTCATTCGCCGCACCGGCATAACGGACCAGATCCTGCCGGGTGATGATTAGCGCCAGCTCGGGCAGGCAATCGGCTTGTGGCATGGTCAAAAGCTCACCAAGCTGGAGGCTACCCGTCCGACCAATTGCCCGGCTTCATCGCGAAGCAGCATTTCGGCGGTTTGAAACAGCATCGGCCCCCGGCGGCTCTGCTTGAGAACTGCATCACGGTAGTAAGACGTGGCGAACAGGACGTCGCCTGGCCGGATCGCTGCAACCAGTTCGACCGCATCGTCGCTGTGCAGCATCGATTTAAACGGCACGTCGCGTTCGAAAAGATCGCCGCCCATGCCCTCGCTTTGAAGTGCCGAGATGAAAGTTGGCGGCGCTTCGTCGCCTTGGACGTACCCCGGCCAGGTTTCGCCGCAAGCCCGCGCATATCGGCGCAAGTCGCTGCGGTCGATCTCGAAGCGGACCGCGGGCAACTCCGTCCCGATCCTTGCCTTGGCCCGCGCCAGAGCCGCGTTCGCCGCATCGCTTGATGCAGCTGCAACGTCCGGTTCAGAAGCGGTCTTCGTCATCCCGCCAACAGCGCCTTGATCTCACGCCGGAGCAGCTTGCCCATTTCATTGTACGGCAGGCTGGGAGCAAAGATGATCTTCTCTGGCACGCGGCTTGACCGCAGCCTGGCGCGGACCAGTTCGCGGAGTTCAGCCTCAGCGGGCTGCTCGCAGCCGCCGCGAACTACTACCGCGATGCCGACAGCTTCACCCCATTCGTGGCTCGCGACCGCGACTGCAGCGACGTCGGTAATGGCGGGGTGGTCGAGCAGGACGTCTTCGATCTCGCCGGGCGAAATGTTCTCGCCCCCGCGCACAATCACATCGTCGGCCCGGCCCGCCAAGAACAGGTAGCCATCGGCGTCGAGATAACCGGCATCGCGGGTCGGGAACCAGCCGTCGGCGTCGAGCGCACTGCGTTCGCGGTATTCGCCAGACACCTGATCACCGCGAACGTAGATCTCACCGGCCTGACCGACCGGCAGAACCCGGCCATCCTCGTCACGAATTTCCAGCTCGATGGTCGGCAACGGCTTGCCGACCGAAGCCAGTCGCGCGCGCTGGGCGGGATCGCTTGCTGCATGTGCCCGGCGATGCTCTTCGGGTCCAAGCAACGCTACCGTCGAACTTGTTTCGGTCAGGCCATAAGCATTGGTGAACCCGCATTCCGCGAACAAATCGAGAGCATGATGAATAAGTTCGAGTGGCATCTTGCCGCCGCCATAGGCAATTGCGCGAAGCGACGAGACATCGGCGCGCACACCTTTGTCCATCGCCTGAATAATCCGGCTGAGCATGGTCGGCACGACAAACGCATTCGACACTTTTTCAGCGTCAACCAGTTTGAGCCAGTCCTCCGGCGCGAAACTGGGCAGCAGCACAATCCGGCGCTGCGCATAGATCGATGACACGAGCGCGGCGATTCCGGCGATGTGATAGGGCGGCACCGATACCAGCGCGGCATCGGCCTCGTCGGCAGAAGCGAAATCGACGGTGCCAAGAATATAGGAGACCAGGTTCGCGTGGCGCAAGATCGCGGCCTTGGGCGCGGCCGTCGTGCCGCTGGTGAACAACTGGATCGCGATCCCCTCGCCCGCGTCGGGCACCTCGCTGCCAGCCACCGCCTCAAGCGCGGCAAGGGTGAATTCAGACCGCGGATAAACGGTATGTCCGGCATCAGCCGAAAGCCGCTCGAGCCGGGAAACATCGCCGACAACCAGAGCCGGTGTGATCCGCGACAGCAGCGCACTCAGATCGGCATCGGGCAGGCGGTAATTGAGCGGGCAATAAGGCACTCCCGCCAGTGCTGCCCCGAATAAGGCAATGACCGCAGCCTCGCTCGATTCGTCAAGCAGCGCAACGTGGCTCGCCCCGCTCGCGCGGATCAGCGCGCAGGCGCCGTGTGCCGCCGCGTCAAGCTCGCTATAGGTCCAGCGCTTGCCATCGCAGACCAGCGCAACCCGGTCGGGCGCTGCGCCCGCTGCCATTTCCAGAAAGAGTGCAAGGTTCATGCAGGCCGTTTCAATCCGAGGCGGGAAGCGGCTTGGCTTCCTTGAGCACCAGTGCAACGCCATCCAGCGCCATCGATCCCTTGCCCGGTTTGACACACAGCAGTTCGACGGTACCGGCCTCATCGACATAGCGTTTGCCGACAATCGATCCCGCCGCAAAATCGCCGCTGAGATCGGCGGTTTCGCTGCCGCCTTCGGTCATCGGCGCACCGCCGCACTGGACCGTGCCCTCACCGCAGCGGATCACGACAGCCTCGGTATCGCAGGCGGCGCTCTTCAATCTGGAACCTGGCTTCACTAGCTCTCTCCCACAAGTCGCGTTGTTTCAGCGCTGGCCATGCTGACATAGTCGCGTGCGGCCTGTTCGAACAGAGCCGCAACACGGTCCACGTTTGCAATTTTTTCCGGATCGGCGATCACCCCCATATCGAGATTATCGCCGCTGCGCCTTGAAGTGATATTGAGGAAGCGGCCGCTGCCGATGATCGGGACGGGGTAATTGTGCAGCTGACGGTACCCGGCGACACTGCGTTGTCCAGCCGGCCCGGGGACGTTCGACAGCGTGACATTGCCTGGGAGCACGCGCCCCCCGCCCGCAGTGCGCTCGGTAAACATCGCCCTGCGATCGCGTGCCCCGAACGGCTTCTCCGGAGCATCGAGCAACGCCTCGTCGTGGCCGGTCCGGCGCATTTCGGCTGCCATCGAAGCCTGGATTGCCCGGAGTCGCTCGATTGGATCAGCGAGGTGTGTGGCGAGGTGCGGGTGTTGCGCGACAATGCGGTTGCCGAACTTGCCATGCTCGTCGCGGCGATAGCTGCGCGCCGAATTGACCACTAGCGGCGTCGCGGGGAGATCATCGATCTCGATCAGGTACTGGCGTAGAGCTGATGCGGCGCAGGCCAGAAACAGGTCGTTGATCGTGGCATCCAGCGCTTTGGCGGTCGCTTTGAAACTGGCCAGCAGCAGGCTAAGCGTGGTGTAGTTGCGCTGCTGCGAGGTCGGTGCGCTCATCCTCAGCACCGGTGTTTCAGCACGTCCGTCAGTCAACTCCTCGAGTGCAGCCAACGCCTCCTTGCGCAGCGCCGATTTCGCCCCACGAAGCGGCTCTTCGGCGATGAACCACGCCTCGGACAGAGTTTGCCAATCTGCCGGATCGGGCAGTTCAGCGTCGGCGGACCGGACCGCTGCCTGCGGCACCTCATCGCTCAACAAACGCAACACTTCCTGAAACCCAATGCCGTCCGCAACCGAGTGGTGCACCTTCAGGTACAACGCAGCGCGGTCGCCGGGCAGTCCATCGAACAGGTGCGCCATGAACGGCGGCCGGGCCAGATCGAGCCGCTTGAGGTTGAGCTTCGCTACGGCTGCATGCAGCGCCGCTTCGTCTGGTGTCAGGGTGATTTCGCGGACGAGATGCGTGGTCATGTCAGCGCATGCCAGATCGGCCCAAACGTCCGAATCGTAGCCGTCAGGGGCCAGAACCAACTGAGCAAGCAGCGGCGTTGCCGGGAGCCGTTCGGCAAAGTGGCGACGCAGCCGATCAAGCATTCCGGGCTTATCGGCTTCTGGCACTTCAAGCAGCAGCAACGCACCGACATGCATCGGCGAAGCGTCGGTTTCCGACAGGATCATGAAATGATCGTCAGGACGCAATCTCCGCACCCCGGGAGCAAGATCGAGATTGGCCACGACGGTTACCAACCGGCAAGCTCTGCCGCACGCGCGCGGTGCTGCGCTGGACTGGCGAGCCAGGCCCGGTCGTAGACCGAGCGGCGGAACCAGTAGTTGAGGCCGTATTCCCACGTATAGCCAATTCCGCCATGCGAAGCGATCGCGGCGCGGGTGGTGCGAGTATAAACCTCGCACAAGTGCGCCTTGGCCATCGCTGCTGCCCGCGTCGCATCAGGCAGATTGGCATCCCAGGCATATGCCGCGTACCAGACCAGCGCGCGCGATGGTTCGACATCGAGCGCCATTTGCGCAAGCTGGTGCTTGAGCCCCTGGAACCGCCCGATCGGCTGACCGAACTGGGTACGTTCCTTGGCATAGTCGACCGAGATATCGGTGCAATGCTGCGCTCCGCCAAGTGCATCGGCGGCGATCAGCACCAATGCCGCATCACGGATTCGCTGGACCAAGGGATCGCCTGCAGCGCAGATCGGGTGCACTGCAACGTCACCAAACTGCACCCGCGACACGGGACGACTGCGATCAGTGGCGATGACTGCTTCGATTGTCACTCCGTCGCCCGCTTCGATCAGCCGCAAACCTCCGGCACCATCGTCAGTCAGGAACAGATGCGCCGCTCGCGCACTCTGCACGAGATCGCTATCGAGCGCGAGCGTTGACACCAGCTCGCCGCTGGCGATCCGCGGCAGCAGGTTGCGGGTTTCAGCGTCACTACAATTGGCCACAGCGATCGCGGTCAGGATTTGCCCAATCAGCGGACCCGGCGCGGCCTTTTCGCCAGCGACCTCGCACACCAGCGCAGCATCGAGCAGTCCCAGCCCGGCTCCGCCCTCACTTTCGGGGAGCGCCAGTCCGCCGATACCGAGTGACATCAGCGTTTCCCAGCTCGCCGGATCGAAGTCGTCGTCGCCGCCTGCAAACTTGTGCAACTGCTCCATGCCCCAGCAATCACCAAGTGTGCCGCGCACGGCATCCTGGATCGCAACCTGTTCCTCGGAAAGATGAAACCGCACCGCTTATTTCTCCGCAGCCATAGCCAGATCACGCGGCAAACCGAGTCCGCGCTCACCAATGATGTTGCGCTGGATGTTGCTCGCGCCGCCGGCGATCGAATTGCCGAGGCTACCCATGATCTGATCGAGCCATTTGTTCGGCCCGCGCGGCCCCCGGGGTCCGCGACCGCCCGCACCGGCAGGTTCGATCATGCCCGCTTCACCGATCAGGTCCTGCGCCAGAAGCGCGACGTCGTGGCCGATTTCAGTGAGCAGCAGCTTCATCATCAAATGGACACGGCCAGGATCTTCGCCGGCAGCGGCGCAGGAAAACAGGCGGAAGCTGGTGTAGCGATGCGACAGCACCCGGCCTTCAATTTCGGCCAAACGGTCGCGCACCAGCGGATCACCGATCCGGCCCATTTCCTGCGCGAGTTCGACCAGCTTGCGAAATTGGCTGCCTAGCCCATCGGCGCTGCCAATACTGGCCCGCTCGTGCTTGAGCGTGGTGCGGCTGACGTACCAGCCCTGCCCACGTTCGCCGACTTGCCAGGCAACCGGTGCCTCGGCATTGTCGAAGAAGAATTCGCAAAAGGTGTGCGCACCCTCTTCACCGGTCATCTGCCGGATCGGCCGCCGCGTAACGCCGGGCTGATCGAGGTCCATCAGTAGATAAGTGATTCCATCGTGCTTGGCTGCATCGGGCTCGGTGCGAACCAGCATGAACATGTGGGTCGATTGCATGCCCTGGCTGGTCCAGATTTTCTGGCCGTTGATGATCCACTTGGTTCCGTCGGGCGACAATTCACCCTTTGTCCGGACCGAAGCCAGATCGCTGCCCGAGCCGGGCTCGGAATAGCCCTGCCCCCAGATGTATTCCCCTTCGATCGTCCGCTGAATGAACAGGTCCTTCTGCTCGTCCGTGCCCTTTTCGAGCAAGGTCGGCACGGTCATGTTGACCCCGTTGCCGCCGACTTCCATCGGCGCGCGAGCCTTACCGAACTCTTCGCGAATCACCTGCGCGCGGATGACGTCGACGGGCTGCTCGGAGCCACCATAGCGCTTGGGCACCGAGCGATAGAGATAACCGCGATCGATCGCGCTGCGGCGAAAATCGCCGGCGAACTGCTTGAGTTCGCTGCCGCGCCGCTCGCCCGGTTGCCAGCTCTCGGTCAGGAACACGCGGACTTCCTTGCGGAAGGCCTCGGCCTCTGCTCCATAGCTCAGGTCCATCGCATCCACTCCCACGCGGCACTTGCACGCCTTGCCATGCTATGCCTTACTTGTATTACTAGGTCAACTATCTCAAGCTGATGGAGCATCCGTGAGTCAAGCACCTGAGCACCCATGGCCGCCTCGATATTACGAGGCCGACGGGGAAACTTACTCCCCGACCGCGCTGTCCCGCAGCCCGTGGGATATGCGGGCAATTGCAGGCGGTCCGGTCAGCGCCCTGCTCGCGATTGGTGCCGAGGATAGCGTACTCGCTGTTGATTTTGAGATCGCCCGGTTTCAGGTCGACATATTCGGCAAAGTGCCCAACCAGCCGCTGACCATGTCGGGCGAAGTACTGCGCGATGGTCGTCAGACCAAGCTCCACCGCATAACGCTCCTGGCCGATGCAAAGCCGGTGGCGCAGGCGCATGTGCTGCGCGTCCGGCGCCTGGCCGCTCCGATTTTTGAAGTTCCGCACGACTATCCCGACCCGGAAACAATCCCGGTCCAGGAAGGGCCACGCTCTGCGCGCATGGCTGGCGCGATTACGTTGCGCCGCGTGCTCGGCGGTCCGGGCATTCCCGGGCGCGGGGTTTCGTGGCTAAGCATGGAAGGTGAAGTGATCGGCGGGCAAACACCGTCGAATTTCGTCAAGGCCTGCCTGTTCGCGGATTTCGGCAACGGCTTTGGCAATGCCACCAACGCGGGTGAATGGAGTTACGCCAACCTCGACATCACGATCCAGTTCCTGCGCATGCCGCTGGGTAACTGGTTCCTGCTCGATGCCGAAACCCATATGGCCGGGAACGGCCACGGCACTGCGCGCAATGTGTTTGCCGACGAACAGGGTGTTTACGCTCGCGGCTTTCAGACGATTTTCGTCGCACCCGGGCACCTGTCGGAAAGCTCGCCGCAATCGCCTAGATAAATCAGCGTCCGGCGAATTGCGGAGCGCGTTTGCCGGTCACCGCAGTAAGCCCCTCACGGAAATCCTCGCTTCCCAAAAGGAGCGCCTGATTGGACAGGTTTGCTTGCCACTCCGCCTCCATCGAACTCTCAAGGCCGCGTTGGAGCGATTGTTTGACCGTGGCGTAAGCCATTGGCGGCAAAGCGGTGAGCTCGCGGGCAAATTCCAGACCGCGCACGGGCAGCTGGTCCGGCGCAACCAGTTCGCTGACCAGTCCGATCCGCAGCGCTTCTTCGCCGCCAACCTGCTTGCCGAGCATGCACATTTCCATGGCCCGGCCCATCCCGATGATCCGCGGCAACAGGAACACCCCGCCCAAGGGTGGCATGATACCCAACTTGATCCAGCTCTCCTGAAATCGGACATTGTCGGCCGCAATGCGGAAATCGCAGGCCAGCGCCAGTTCGCAGCCGACGGTAACCGCCGCGCCCTGGACCAGCGCCAGTGTTGGCTTGGCGCAACGATAGATCGCCTTGGCCGCACCTTGAAAGTTGGCATAGACGGTGCCTTTAATCTCGCTCGCGGGCATCGCGGTGATGTCTTTGAGAAAGCCGAAATCGGCCCCGACCGAGAAATGCTTGCCTTCGGCACTGAGCACAATCGCACGAACTTCGTTGTCACTCGAGAGTTCGGTGAAGGCATCGCGGATTTCGCCGAGCATCGCCGGCGACGACGCATTCCCGATATCAGCACGTGCAACGACAACGAGCGCCACGCCGTTTGCGGCGCGGTCGATCCGGACGTGCTGCGCCATTATTCCTGCTCGCTCTTTTTCTTTTCGCGCCAGATCATCGCGGTAGCCTGGGTCGACAGGCCCATATTGAGCGCCTCGGCATCGAACTGCGCTTCGAACGCCCAGTCCTCGGCATTGTTGAGGTTCTGCTTCATGTAGCGGAAGCCCATGCGCGGCCCGTCGGCCAGCCGGTGTGCAGCCTTGAGCGTTTCGTCGCGGAGCTGATCATCATCGAACAGGCGCGTGTAGAGCCCCTTGGCAAAGGCTTCCTCACCGCTCAGCTTTTCGCCGAGCAGGAACAGTTCGCGCGCCACGCCAGTACCGACGATCCTTGACCAGAACCAGGTCGAGCCGAAATCGCCGCCTGCGCCAATTCTGTCGAATGCCGTAAGGAAACTGGCGGACCGACCAGCGAAGCGCAGATCGCAGGCTCCGGCGATGCCGATCCCCGCCCCGGCTACCGGGCCGTTGATCATTGCGATCGTCGGCTTGGCCATCTCATGGAGCAGGCGCGAGGTTTCCATGAACCCGCGCAGCCTGACGAAACTCTGCTCGCTGCGGCTGCCCGAATCCGGGTTGGCCGCAACAATCGCCTTGTCTGCGCCGCCTTCCTTGAGATCGCCACCGGCGCAGAACCCCCGTCCTGCCCCCGTCACCACCACGCAGCCGACCGACGCATCGCGCGCCGCGTCGGCGCAGGCATCGGCCAAAGGCGCCATGATCGAGCCGGTGAGCGCATTGAGCCGGTCCGGCCGGTTGAGGGTGATGATCCTGACACCACCCTCGTTTTCGATGATGACTTCTTCGCTCACTTGCCGCCCAGCTCCCAATGCCGCGCCATCATCTGCGCCGCCTTCAGGGCGAGGTCACGCGGAACTTCGCGGTGCATCGGCAGCGGGTTGTCCTTCGACGGCAAGGCGATCGTAGCAGTCGCGCGGACCGATTCCTCACCGCGCTGATTGACGAATTTGACCGCAACATCGACCAGATTCTGCCCATCTTCCTGGCGCTTGGTCAGCACTTCGCCGGTCACCATCTGGACATCGCCCATGTAGTTGAACTTGCGGATTTCGTCATGGACATGGAGAATGATCGCATCGTCGCCGCACCAGTCGCTGAGGTACTGGTAGAGATAGTTCTCGCGCATGACCCCGTAATCGTAAGCCATCGGGTTGCCGATCGCCTGGGCCCACTTGGGATCCCAGTGCAGACGCTGCGCCACATCGGGCACGCCCTGTTCGTTCTTGACGTAGAACGGTGCGATGCGCTTGCGGTTCTTGTGCGCGAGCCGGTTGGCGGTCGGCGCGTAAGGCACGAAACCGTACCCGCCGGCGTGAAACACGATCACGTCGGTCACGGTCAGTGGTCCCTTGGCTTGCTGGCCCAGACTGTCACCCTTCTCGACATCTTCAAACCAGCGCTTCGCCGCGCCCTGAACCTTCTCGTTCGCATAGACTTCTTCGATCTTGGCGAACTCTTCGTCGTCATAATGCGCTGGTGGGATCGAGAGGTTCTTGCCTTTCTTGGCGGCAGTCTTGCGCTCGGTCAGCACGCTCAGGATGCGGTAGACAGCGACCACTTCACCGCGCTGGTTGACCTTGACGTCGCGGCGAACCTTGATCACCGATTTGCCGGCGAATTCGGAAGCTTTCACTTCGCAGGTTTCATCGCCATTGAAGCTGTAGATTGTGTCACCAGGACGGACCGGGCGGTAAAAATCCCACTGCGAGCCGGACACGAATACGTGAATCCCGCGGAACAGGCTCTTGCGCAGCGCCTTGATTTCGTCCGGCACCGGATCGCCCAGCATCGGCTTGTTGATCATGCCAACGAACATCCCCGGCGCGATCATCCCGCCCCACCTCGTCTTGCGGGCATAGTCGGGATCGCAGTACAGCGGGTTGTCGTCACCGCAGCCGTGCGCGAAATTGCGGATATTGTCCTCAGTCGCCGTCTGGATGTACTCGCGAGTCTTGGCCGCCTGGTCGAATCCCAACAGCGCGCGTTGACGTTCGATATCCTCATCGGTGATCGAATAATCGACCGCTTTCTGCCATTCGTCGCTTGCAAGAATATCCGTTTTCGCTGCCTCTGCCTGATCAGCCATCGATTCTCTCCTTGATCCGAGTTGTATAACTAGGTAATACACGGGGATGATAGAAGCAAGTGGGGACGTTCGGGTGAGGGTCAAGCGGATCAGTGACGCGCTCAAGCTGCGCGCCGAGCACCAGCGCGATGAAATTGCGCACGACGGAATCAACCGGAAAATCACTTACGCAGAATGGGACCGCGAAGCCGACGAAGTTGGCGGCGGCCTTGCTGCAGCCGGTCTCCAGCCGGGTGACCGCGTATTCCTGCCGATCAGCAACGCTCACGCTGCCGAAATGGCGATCGCAGTGTTCGCAGTGTTTCGCGCCGGCGGCATTGCCTGCCCGATCAACACGCGGCTGAGTCCCAAGGAAATCGAAGATTTTGCCGCGCTGACCACGCCGAAGTGGTGCATCACCGATGTGCCTGATGTGATTGCCCCGCTCAAGCTTGAGGGCTGCTGGTCGGTCGACGCCATGCCGCATGATCTTGCTGCACTGCCCGATCAGGACAGCCTCGATCCCACCGCAGACGCCGAAATCCTTGGAACCAGCGGAACCACAGGCAAGATCAAGGGCGTCGTCGTATCACACCCCGATCTGATGACCGGCGTCACTGGCACAAACATGGATCGCTCGCGCTCGACGCTCAGCGCCTTGCCTCTGACCGGATCGGGCGGAAACCTGGGGATCGTGATGCTGCCCGCACGCGGCGGAGCGACTGCGATTACCCAGCCCAAGTTCGATCCCAAGGGCTTCCTTGAGCTCGTCAAGGATCGGCGCCCCAATCTCGTTTACCTGGTGCCAACGATGCTTCGGTTGGTGCTCGATCACCCCGATGTCGGCGATTACGATTTCGCCGGGGTAAAGTACCTTATGACCGGCACTGCGCCGCTACCGCACGATTCGGTAAAACGTGCCGCTGCGCTATGGCCGCACCTTCGCATTCGCAACAGTTACGGCATGTCCGAAGGCGGGATCGGGCTCGGCACCACCAGCCAAGAACAGGTGTTGAAGCCTGGCTGCGTTGGCAAGCTGCCGCCGCACATGGAACTGCGCGACGAAGCTGGAGTGAAGATCAACCGGGCCGGCGTGGTCGGTGAGATTTACGGCTTCCAGAAACACCCGCGCCGCTATTGGAACGATCCCGAAGCCAGTGCCGCGAGCTTTGCTGGAGGCTGGACCAAGACCGGTGATCTTGGCTACGTCGACGAAGACGGCGATCTGATCATGGCCGGCCGCTCGAAGGAGCTGATCATCCGCGGCGGGTACAATATCACCCCGCTCGAGATCGAGACCGCACTGCATCTGCATCCAGCAGTCCAGCAGGCGGCGGTTGTTGGCGTGCCTCACGAGGTGCTGGGCGAGGACATTGCCGCCGCTGTCTCGCTGCGTCCGGGCAAGACTGCCACGCCGGACGAAATCCTGGCGTTCTGCCGCGAGCACGTGGCAGACAACAAAGTTCCGCGGACCCTGCTGATCCTAAACGAATTGCCGCTTAATCCAAACGGCAAGGTTCTGAAAAAGGAACTCGCTGAGCCGCTTGCCAAGGCTGCGGCCGAGCGGCGCCGCGCGGCCTGAACAGGCTCGCGCTTCGATCAAGCGCGACTACATCAAACCAAGCACAGGATGCGGGATGTAAGGCGCCTCAAGTGCTCCCGTTTCCTCAGGTGATAGCGTTACCGTCATTGCAGCCAGCGCATCGTCAAGTTGTGCGAGTTTGCTGACCCCCACAATCGGTGACGTTACACCCTCCTTACCCAGCACCCAAGCCAACGCGACCTGCGCCATCGGAAGCCCGCGGGCAGACGCTGTCGCAGAAAGGGTATCGACAACCAGCCGATCGCTTTCTTCGGTTCTCGAATATAGCAACTGGCCAAAGCGATCACCTTGCGAGCGGGTCGTCGTCTCACCCCATGGCCGGGTCAGCCGCCCGCGCGCCAGCGGGCTCCAAGGAATTACGCCGATCCCCTCCTCCAGGCACTGCGGAAGCATCTCCCGCTCTTCCTCACGGTAAAGTAGGTTCAGATGGTTCTGCATCGACACAAACTTGGTCCAGCCGTTCCGCTCGGACAGCATCAACGCCTTCTGGAATTGCCAACCATGCATCGAGCTGGCGCCGATGTAGCGGGCCTTGCCGACGCGAACTATATCATTCAGCGCTTCGAGTGTTTCCTCAATCGGCGTCTCTGGATCCCAGCGATGTATTTGGTAAAGGTCAATGTAGTCGGTGCCCAAACGGCGCAAGCTGTCGTCGACCGCCTGCATCAGTGCCTTGCGCGACAGGCCGCCCTGATTGGGTCCCTTGCCCCAGCGTCCCCAGGCCTTGGTAGCAATGACCACCTCGTCACGCCGCGCATGATCCTTCAACGCCCGACCGGTAATTTCTTCCGAAACCCCATCGGCATAGATGTTGGCGGTATCGAAGAAATTGATCCCTGCCTCGAGCGCGCGCCGAATGATCGGCCGACTCGCCGCTTCGTCGAGGACCCAAGGATGTGCGCCTTTGCCCGGTTCGCCAAAGCTCATGCAGCCAAGGCACAGCCGCGAAACTGAGAGACCCGATTTACCTAGCCGCCGATATTCCATGGTCATTTCAGTTGCTCAAACGGGACATCTTTGTCCATCCGCACTTCGCCCGGCATGCCCAGCACGCGCTCGGCGATCTGGTTGCGCAGCACTTCATCGGCTCCGCCAGCAATGCGCATAACGGTCGAATAGATATAGTCGTATTGCAGGTCGGGCGTGAAGGTATCGCCAGCTTCCGGCGCGATGGCATCGAGCCCGCGGAGCTCCATACCGAGCCCACTAACCTTCTGATAGCGCGAGGCATAGGCCAGCTTAACCATCCCGGCGAGCGCCCCCGGGTTCTCGCCCTTGGAGACCATTGTGCGCAACCGCGCCTGGAAGAAGCGCTCGCCCTGTTCCTCGGCCAGGGCTTCGGCCAGCTGCTGCCGCACGGCGCGATCATCGAGCATGGTACCGCCATGCGCGGCGGGCGTTTTGGCCGCATAGTCGAGCAGAGGCTCGACCCCGCTGCGATGTGCGCCCGATCCAAGCCGTTCGCCCATCAGTACTGTCATGCAGCAGGCCCAGCCTTCACCGACCGCCCCGATCCGGTTGGCATCGGGAATGCGCACATCGGTGAGGAAGGTCTCGTTGAATTCGCTCGCGCCCGAAATTTGCCGGATGGGCCGCGTTTCGATGCCGGGCGTCTTCATGTCGACGACGAAGAAAGTCAGGCCCTTGTGCTTGGGCACGCTCGCGTCAGTGCGCACGACGAGGATTCCCCAATCGGTGAGATGTGCCCAGCTCGACCAGACTTTCTGGCCGTTGACGATCCAGTCGCCTGAACCGTCATCAGTCCGCACCGCCTTGGTCCGCAGCGCCGCGAGGTCCGAACCCGCAGCCGGTTCGGAGAAAAGCTGGCACCAAGTCAGATCGCCCTTGAGCGTCGGTTCGACATAGAGCGCGCGTTGCTCGTCATTGCCGTGTTTGGCGATCACCGGCAGCGCCATGCCGGTGCCGATCGAGGTGAACGGCCCTTTTGGAAGATGGTAGCGGCCCTCCTCTTCGGAGAAGACGACCGCTTCGGCGCCCGATAGCCCGCGCCCGCCCAGTGCCTTGGAGAAAGTAAGCCCGGACCAGCCGCCTTCGTAAAGCTCGCGCATCCAGGCCCGGCCACGCGCCGCCTCTTCAGTATCGGGGATTGTGACGCCTGGTTGTAATTCATGCGCCGGTGCGTGCGCAGCCAGCCACGTCCTCGCTTCGACGCGGAATGCGGCTTCCTGCGGAGTATCGTTGAAGTCCATGTCAGGCTGCCTTTCCTTGGGTGCCGGGCTGTGCATTGAGCAAGCGGTCGGCCCAGAAACCACGGTTGCCGAGGATAACGGCAAGCATCCGTTCGCGGCGATAATAGAAGTGGCAATTGGCCTCGAAAGTGTAGCCAATGCCGCCATGAACCTGGAGGTTTTCGCGCGCGGCATTTTCGAACGCCTTGATCGCGCTGAGCCGCGCCGCAGCTGCAGCTCCAGGCAGATCGTCGACCGACGCGCCTGCAGCCCAGCCCCCATAATATGCGTTGCTTTTGGCCAGTTCGATACCCACCGCGACGTCGGCAAGCTTGTGTTTGATCGCTTGGTAACTGGCGAGCGAACGGCCGAACATCTGCCGCTCCATCACATAGTCGCGGCCCATCTGCAGACACGCCTCGCCGCCGCCGACCGCCTCGAACGCTGCCTGAACTGCGGCACGATCGAGCAAAGTCGAGATCTGGCCAGTGCCCGGCAGCAGTTCGGCTTGCGCCGCGTTGAAATCCAGCCGGTAATGCGGTCGCAACTGGTCGAAACTTTCAAGCTTCGTGCGCTCGACACCGGCTTGCTCGAGCATGACCAGCACCAGACTGGCCCCCGCTTGAACAATTGCAATCTGGGCGATTCCGGCATCCGCCACCGGTGACTTGGTGCCTTTCAGTGCACCGCCAGAAAACTCGACCTTCTGCCCCAGTATCGGCCCCGGCCCTTCGGCGCTGGCAAAGCAGGCCACAACTTCGCCGCTCACCAGCTTGGGCAGCCACTCGGTCTTCTGTGCCTCGCTCCCGGCCAGCCGGATCGCGTCAGCGGCAAGAATGATCGACGAAAAGAACGGCACGGAAGCATTGACCCGGCCAAGCTCCTGCGAAATGACGCCGAGATCGAGCTCGGACAGGCCGAGCCCGCCAAATTGCTCGGGCACGTTGGCACCAAGAAAGCCCATCTCACCCAGCTCGCGCCACAGCGGCTCGTCCCACTCGGCGCCGCTGTCGATCAGTTTGCGCAAATGATCGAACGGCGTCCGTTCGGCTAACAATCCGCGCGCTTGTTCGGCCAGCATTTTCTGTTCATCTGAGAGGTCGAAATCCATCGGTTCAATCCACTGCTTCGTCGTACCAGGTCGTGGCCAATGCGCCCATCGCTTCGGCCATTACAAAAGTTTCGCGCACCATGCGGTTGTGGCACAGCTGCAGCGCTCCTGCGAAATCGATCGCATCGGCAGCGATGGCTTCGGCCAAGGCCGCTCTGGCACCAGCAAGATCATCGGGCGCAGTCCGCATCACAGCTTTGATTTCATCCAGCTCAGTGGCATCGAAATCCTTGCCGTGGCTGGCCCGCCTACGCCAGAATTTGACCAGCCGGGCCAGATCCTTGGCCTGCGCTGCAGTGAGCTGATCGGTTGCCAAGGGAACGATCGAGCTTTTGAGATCGTCCAGGGCCGCAGCAAACGTGCGATCAGTCCAATCGGCATCGCATTCCGGCAGGATCGGATCGGCCAGAGCTATTCCGGCAAGCTCAGCCAGCGCGCGAACCATGACCCGCCTATGCATCGTGCCGAACATCAGCGCCGTACCGCTGGCGCCAAGACGCGATCCGGGCGCACTGGCCAGAGCTGCGCTTGATACCGAGAACGAGAGTTGAAAATAGAGCCGGTGGAATTTGACCCGCGCCACATCGACTATTCGTCCAGTGGCGGCTTCGTAAGAGGCGAAGATGTCGCGGATCGGCACAAATGGCTGGATCAGGCTGCGAACCCAGATCTGGGCCAGATCTTCGGCTGGATCGCCCAGGTGGGTGAGCTCCCAGTCGACCAGAGCCGCAATTCGGTCATCGGCAAAAATGAAATTGCCCGGACCGGCATCGCCGTGCAGCACAGCCGCTGGCCCGATATCCTGAGGAATGTTGCGCGACAGCCATAGCAGCGCGAGCTGCAAAATCGGGTCGGGGCCCGATGCCAGGTTTTGGCGCGTCCAGTTCGCCAGATTAGCGCGGATGCGCTGCGCCGGCGCTTCGTTCGCATCGCCCAATACTGCAAATTCAGGCAAGCGGGCATCAAGTGAATGTAGCGCTGCGAGCTGCTCGACAAATTCACGGGCCAGGCCGGCCTTGTCTCCGGCCTGCGCGAAGCGGTCGTTCCCGGCAACGAATTGGCTGAGCAGCGCAAGGTGCGAGGGGTAAGCACCGATCAGCCCCGCAACTTTCACTCCGGCGCTGCGCAACGGCCCTGAAAGCGCGGCGAGGATGGCAGCTTCGCGCCTGAAGTAATCGAGCCGGGCGGGTTCGCCAGCGCGCGCATCCCAGGCCAGATAACAACGCCGTTCGGTTCCGCTCGGCGCCCGCAGGGTCACTTCGGCGCCCTGCCGAGATGCGCCACCCCCGCCGCGCGCACGTTCGGCAGCAATGACACAGCCCGTGTCTTGCTCTACCTCGTCGCGCAAAGCAGCAGGGATTGCGCTTGCCATTGATCCTCTCAGTTATATAACTAGGTCACATAAGCCCATACACACTTCGCCGGGAAGAGAGTCAAGCATGAGCTACGAAACCATCTTGTTCGACGTCGCCGATCACATCGCGACGATCACGATCAACCGGCCCGAAGCGATGAACAGCTTCAACCGGCAGATGATGGATGAATTTGCCCAGGCCTGGCACGAAATTTCATGGAACGACGACATCCACGTGGTTGTCCTGCGCGCCTCGCCAGGCCGCGCGTTTTGCACCGGGGTGGATGTCAAGGGACCGGCTGCGGGTGGCGACCAGCGACCAGCGGTGGATCTCAATAACGTCTGGCATTGCGAAGACCCGGGCGACATGCTTGGCCCGAAATCGCAAAAATGCTGGAAACCGATGATTGCGGCAGTCCACGGCATGGCGGCTGGCGGCGCATTCTATTGGCTCAACGAAGCCGACATCATCATCGCGTCGGATGACGCGACATTTTTCGATCCCCACGTCACTTACGGGATGACCTCGGCGCTCGAGCCGATCGGGATGACCTATAAAATGCCGCTCGCCGACGTGCTGCGCATGATCTTGCTCGGCAACGACGAGCGGATGAGCGCAGAATACGCCAAGTCGATCGGCCTGGTCAGCGAAGTCGTCTCGCTCGACAGCCTGTGGGGGCGAGCGCACGAACTGGCGTTGCAGATCGCGGCCAAGCCTCCTGCCGCCATTCAGGGCAGCATCAAGGCGATCTGGACCAGTCTTGATCTGCCGCGCTCAGTTGCGCTGGCAAACGGCCTCAAATACCCGCAGATCGGCAATCCGGTCGGCGTGCCGCAGGTCGACCGCGCCGCATTGATGGCCGACAAGGCCAAGAAGTACACCTTGCGTTGATCGACCGCCGATGACTCACCCGCGCCTTCACGCCGCATCAGATCCGGCCAAACCTGCTGTCGTGATGAGCGATGGCTCGCCCGGTTTGACCTATGGCGAGCTTGAGGAGCGAGCCAACCGCGGGGCACAGTTGCTGCGTTCGCTGGGCATTGCCAAAGGCGACACGATTGCCTTTTGGCTACCCAACTGCCGCGAGGTGTTCGAGGTCTATTGGGCTGGTCAGCGCGCCGGGATTTATATCACGCCGATTGCCACGGGGCTGACCGCTGCAGAAGCGGATTACATCGTCGAGAACTCCGGCAGCCGCCTGGTGGTTGCGTCGCCCGAAATTCCTGGCTTCGCCGCTCTGTCCCGCCGGGTTGGCGTAAAAGTGCTGACCATTGACGAGTGGCACGCCGCGCTCGCCAGCCAGCCCGCAACCCCAATCCGCGACGAAGCGCCGGGTTTCCATATGGTCTATTCGAGCGGAACCACTGGGCGCCCCAAGGGCATTCGCTTGCCACTGCCAGATGGTGATGTCACCGCCAGCCACATGCTCGCCGAATTTGCTGCGAGTGCGTACGGCACCGGGCCGCAGACCGTCTATCTGTCGCCTGCACCGCTCTATCATACCGCACCGCTGGCCTATACCACCAGCGTCCACCGCCTCGGCGGAACAGTGGTGGTAATGCGCAAATTCGAGCCCGAGGCGACGCTGGCAGCGATCGAGAAATTCCGCGTGACCATGGTCCAGATGGTCCCGACAATGTTCGTGCGGCTGTTGAAACTGCCTGCTGAGGTGCGCGCTCGTTTCGATCTGTCTTCGCTCAAGATCGTGGTTCATGCGGCAGCCCCCTGCCCGGTCGAAATTAAGCACGCGATGTTCGACTGGCTCGGCCCGATCATCCACGAATATTACGGTGGCTCGGAAGGCAACGGCTCCACCCGGATCGGGCCGGAAGAGTGGCTGCGCAAGCCTGGCTCGGTCGGCAAGGCGAGCTGGGGCGTGGTGCATATCTGCGACGACGCCGGCAACGAGGTTCCCGCGGGCGAGCAGGGTACCGTCTATTTCGAGGGCGGGTGGGATTTCAAATATCTTGGCGACGAAGCCAAGACCCGGGATGCCCGCAACCCGCTCCATCCCGCTTGGTCGACCTTGGGCGATGTCGGCTATCTCGACGCCGACGGCTATCTCTTCCTGACCGACCGCAAGAGTTACATG
Source organism: Novosphingobium sp. (assembly GCF_024642085.1). GTDB lineage: Bacteria > Pseudomonadota > Alphaproteobacteria > Sphingomonadales > Sphingomonadaceae > Novosphingobium. Next base: position 49,347 of record NZ_JAHEBV010000003.1, read on the forward strand.
ATCATCTCGGGCGGGGTGAACATCTATCCGCAGGAAGTCGAAAATCTGCTGATCACGCATCCCCGGGTGGCGGATGCCGCAGTTATCGGCGTACCCAACGCCGACTTCGGCGAAGAGGTCAAAGCGGTTGTGCAGCCGCTCGATCCTGCCGACGCCACTGATGAGTTCGCGGATGTGCTGATCGCGTTCTGCAAGGAAAGTCTGAGTTCGGTAAAATGCCCGCGCTCGGTCGATTTCGATCCTGCCTTGCCCCGGCTCGACAACGGCAAGCTATACAAACGCCTGATCAAGGATCGCTACTGGAAGTCCTGATGTGGGCAAAAGTCCATGCCTGGACCCGGCACAGCAGCACATTCCAGCGCACCATTCGAAGGAACCTTAAGATGCGCAATTTCACCTCCGAACAGATCATGTTCCGCGATGCCTATCGCAAATTCCTCGAGGCCGAGATCGCGCCCCATATGGAGGGCTGGCGCGAGGCTGGGATAGTTGATCGCGATGCCTTCAAGAAAGCCGGCGATATGGGCTTCCTGATGATCTGGCCCGATGAAAAATACGGCGGCATGGGCGACAACGATTTTCGCTATGAGCAGATCATCATCGAAGAGACCTTCAGGGTGGACTGCAAGCAGTGGTACAACACCCTCCACAGCCGTCTTGTCGGACCCTATTTCCAGCGCTTTGGTTCTGAGGAACAGCGCCAGCGCTTCCTGCCGAAATGCGTCAGCGGCGAAACAATTCTGGCCATCGCCATGACTGAACCCGGCGCGGGATCGGACCTTGCGGGCATGCGCAGCACTGCGCAGGACATCGGCGATCACTGGCTGCTCAATGGCTCCAAAACCTACATCTCGAACGGCATCAACGCCGATGTTGTGATCGTTGCTGCTAAGGTGGCAGGGGCCGCCAAAAAACACGAAATGGTGCTGCTGATCCTCGAACGCGGGATGGAAGGGTTCGAACGCGGCCGCAATCTCAAGAAGATGGGCCTCCCCGCACAAGACACGGCCGAATTGTTTTTCAGCAACGTGAAAGTCCCCAAAGCCAACCAGCTGGGCGAGGCTGGCAAAGGATTTTACTACCTTATGGAGGGCCTGGCTGAAGAACGGCTGATCGGCGCTGTGGGCAGCGCGGCCCACGCCCGCAAAGCGTTCGACATAACCCGCGATTATGTAATGCAGCGCCAGATCTTCGGCGCGCCTTTGGCCGATCAGCAGAACACCCAGTTCCGCATGGCCGAGCTCGATGCCGAGATTGAGATGGTCCAAGTATATGTCGATCATTGCATTGCCGAGCACAACTTCGGGCGCCTCACCGGTAATATGGGGGCAAAGGCCAAGATGATGGCCAGCGAAGTCGAATGGAAGATGATGGACCAAGGTGTCCAGCTTCACGGCGGGGCAGGCTTCATGGACGAATATCCGATCAGCCGCATGTTCACGGACTCGCGCATCAACCGCATTCTCGCCGGATCGAGCGAGGTCATGCGCCTGATAATCGGGCGCGATGTGTTCTCGCAGAAGTATCAGAGTCTGTTCGATTGACCGGTACCCTAACTCTTTCGAGCCAGTCCCCGCAGGAGTGCCACCACAATAATTGGACCCAAGCGGTCGGACATGGACATTGCCAACCCACCCTTCCCGTTCTCGGCCATGACCGGATTAGCTAACAGGCACGAATCCGCTCCGCGGGAGGGTAGCCTGGATGCGGGTTAGCATAATTCTCATAGGTTTTGGGCTGGGAGTGGCCGCCGTCTGACGATGCAAGTCCCTTCAACGAGAGGAACTTGCCATAGCTACCACTTCATCCATTCCGATCAGCCCGCTGCGCCAGCGCGTGCAGCACAACATGATGATGCACGGACTCACGCCCCGCACGCAGCACCAGTATGTGCGCAACGTCCAGCGCTTTGCCGCCTTCCTCAAGCGCCCGCCCGGTACCGCTACGTCGGAGGATCTGCGCAACTTCCAGATTCACCAGCACGAAGCGGGATCCAGCGTGCCGACCGTTAACGGCACGGTCTCGGCGCTGCGTTCCTTGTACACCGTGACGCTGCGGCGGCAGGACCTGGCGCGCGGCCTTGTCGCAACGCGACGCCCGCACCCGGTGCGTGAGGTGCTAAGCGTCGAGGATGCTGGCGTCGAAGATATAGCTCATAAGTTGGCTTGATCAAACATCCATTGATCGATTTCGCTGGAGCTTCCCGTAGTCGAACCGGCAGTACCGTTATGCCATGTCAGAGGAAGGCGGGGTGCTTTCGAATTTCCACGTCCTCATCGAGGACTCGCACTTCATCAAATGCCCTCACAATCCATTGGACTTCGCCGCCGCGGCAAGCATTGGTGCGCCTAGCAAATCGCGGCCCGCAGCACCGGCCGCCACCCTGACCGACACGATCGGCAGGGCCTTGGGTGGTGAAAGCAGCGATGGTCGCAGCTCTCACCCAAGGAGAACCACCCATGCCCCGCAAGATGGCCCGCGAGCCCAAAACCGCCACTGCCCAGACTGACCCTCCCGCCGCTACGACTACCCCTTCGATGCGCCCGGAGAAGAACACGAAGATCGCGCTGGTCCGCACCCTGCTCGGGCGCGACGAGGGTGCCACCCTGGCAGAGCTGACCAGCGCCACCGGCTGGCTCACCCACACCGCCCGCGCTGCGCTGACCGGTCTCAAGAAGAAGGGCGCGGTGCTCGAGAAGAGCAAGCGCGGTGAGGCGACCTGCTACCGCATCGCGGATGCCGGCCAGTGAGCCGCGAGTCCCTCGAGGCCGATCTGTCTGCGCTGGCCGATGCCTCGCCGGCGCAGCTGCGCAAACAGTGGCATCGCCTGCTGGCGCGGGCGTATGATGATGGGGGTATATCAGGCGGCACGCTCGAGCGCCCTGCCCTCCAATGCCTGCTCGCCGATACCCTCGCCGCCGAGCATGGCTGCGACGTCAGGGAGTATTGAGACATGAACGACAAGCCCATGCCCGCATTGCGAAACTTCTCGGCGGGACTGATTGTCTTGGCCGAGGTCGGGCCGGATCGAATGACGGTGACGCAGGGAGCGTTCTTCCTTATCGCAGGGCTGGCTGATCAGGCCGGTCGCCCCGCCACGTTCTCGGAGATACGCGAGACGCTTGGGGACGTGCTGAACAAGTCGCTCCATACCACCTACAAGGTCTTCCTCGAAGAAGGCCGCAACCGCGAAGGCAAGCGAGAACCCGGCCTAGGCTGGCTGTCCCGTGAGACCGACGCCGCCGACAACCGGCGAAAATACCTGCGGCTCACCAACCGGGGGCGGCAGATCATGGCAGAAGTCGCCAGCGCCCTAGCCGCTGCGCACTGAACGCCGCGCACTGTCAGAAAGGACAGGACATGAAGCTCAAGACCAAGCCTAACGGCATCTACTACATCGACACCGAGGTTCCCGGCGAGGATGGACAGCTGCGCCGCGCCCGCATCAGTCTCGACACTCGCGACCACGCAGCTGCCGAAGCGCAGCGCCGTGATTGGCTGGCCGGTGTCCACGCCAAGCACCCTTCTCGCGCCACCGTCGCGGCCAAAGGTCGCAGCAAGAGTTCCACAAGCCCGACGGCTCCCCAAGGCATGACGATGGCCAAGCTGCTGGATATGTGCCACAGCGACCGGCGTTGCTGGGCCGACGCCAAAAGCCAAGCCACCATACGCAGCAACGTCAAGCTGCTGACGGCGCGCATCGATGACGAGCTGGTGATCGCCATGACGCACAAGCGGCTCTGCCAGCTGGTCGATGAAATGATCGACGAGGGCTATGCGCCGGGAGCGGTGAAGCGCAAGATGGATATGGTCAGCAAGGCGCTGCGCATGGCCTCTGACGTCTACGAAGACGACAAGGGAGCGCCGCTCATCCCAGCCAAGCCGAAGATGCCAGCGATCACCATCCGCAACACCAAGGACCGCGTCCTATCCCACGCGGAAGAGGGCTTGGTCTTCGCCGCGATTGAGAAGCGCGAGGCAATCGAGCCGTCCCGCCAGTGGCGCAGGTTCGGCATGTTCGTCCGCGTCTTGCTGGACACCGCCTTCCGCCGCAGCGAAGGGCTTATGCTCGGACCTGACAGTGTCACCACCATCATGCACGGCGATCAGGCCCACACGGTTCTCATGCTGCCGATTTACTCCACCAAGAACGACAAACCCCGCATCGTCCCCGCGACGGCAGCGGTAGCCGCCCTGATCCCCGCGCTAGACGCCCAGGCCGTAACCGACCAGCGCACCGGCAAGCGCCGTTGGTTCCCGATGGACGCCTCGGCTTGGTATATGTGGTCTAACATTCGGGACGACGTGAAGGCGCTGGGCGGTGACATAAGTGACGTAGGGTTACACACCTTGCGCCACACCTGCCTGACCCGCCTCGCCAAGGGCGGCATGGAACTACAGCGGCTGTCGATGTTTGCCGGTCACAGCAGCGTCACCATCACCGCCGAACGGTACAGCCACCTCGACGCGGCGGACCTGCTAGGCGCGGTGGCGATCCTTGGCACACCTCCCGCCGTTACCGGTAATTTAGTCGGGCATCCCGAACTAAGCGCCAAGGGCAACTATCAGTCTTCCAGCGGTAACCGTGCCAACCTTGGCACAGTGACGGTACAATAAATGGCTGATTTCTGCGGTGCGGCTGGCGGAGAGGGTGGGATTCGAACCCACGGTACGGTTTCCCGTACACCGCATTTCGAGTGCGGCGCATTCGACCTCTCTGCCACCTCTCCGCGAGATCGCCGCTGAGCGGACGCGGGGCCCGTTCGGTCGAAGAAGCGGGCGGTTAGCCGATGGTGATGGCCTTGCCAAGCCCCCGCCTGGGCTTTTTAGGGGATGATCCGGCACTTGCCGTTGTTTCGCAGTCGCACAACGCCTATATCTGCAGGCATGGATCGCGCTACCTTCTTTTCACCACAAGCCGGACGCACCATTGATGCTCCGCTTAAGATGCGTGCGCGGTTCGGGATTGGCGACGTCGTGCGGCATAAGATCTTCGATTTCCGCGGTGTCGTGTTCGATATTGATCCGGTCTTTGCCAACAGCGAAGAATGGTACGAATCAATCCCCGCCGAAGTGCGACCCGACCGTGAACAGCCTTTCTACCATCTGCTCGCCGAAAACGGCGAGAACAGCTATGTCGCCTATGTCAGTCAGCAAAACCTGCTCTCCGACGGCGAGGCGGGTCCGGTTGACCACCCATCGCTCGATGAACTGTTCGAGGATTTCACCAACGGCCGCTATCGCCTGCGCCGTTCAATGACGCACTAGGCGCTAGCTTTTCAGCTTCCAGCCGCTGCGCAGCAGGGCGTAGAGCGCCACGCACAGCACCACATTGAGCACGCCCAGGTAGAGCGCGCCGCTGAACACGGCTCCATTAGTGGCGCCAATATCGCTTTGCCCCAGAAAGCCGAAGCGGAAGCCACTGATTACATAAAAGAACGGGTTCAAGCGGCTGATCGTCTGGAACACGGGGTGCAGGTTACTGATAACGTAGAACGTGCCGGACAACATCGTCAGCGGGGTGATCACGAAATTGGTGATCAGTGCCGCGTGATCAAACTTTTCCGCCCACAACGATGTCACCAGACCAACAACCGATAGCAGGATCGCTCCCATCAGACCAAACCAGGCGATCGCCCAGGGATGGTGGGGGACCAGGCTGACACCGGGCCAGAACAGCATGGCCAGCGTTATCGCGAGACCAACCAGCACCGCGCGCGTTACCGCCGCGCCGATCAGGCCGATCATCAGTTCCAGTTCGGACAGGGGCGGCATCAGGTAGTCGACAATGGTGCCCTGGATCTTGCCCGCCAGGAAATTGAAGCTGGTATTGGCAAAGGCGTTGTTGATCATCCCCATGACGATCAGGCCTGGCGCTATGAAGCTGGCAAAGGGCACACCCAGCACCTGGCGCCCGCCCTGCCCCATGGCGACAGTGAAGATCATCAGGTAGAGCAGCGTCGTCACTGCCGGAGCCCAGATGGTTTGCGTCTGGACCTTGAAAAATCGGCGGACTTCCTTCATATAGAGCGTCCACAGTCCCATCCGGTTGATCCGGTGGATGGTGGGCACTCCCTGAGCCGGGAAATTGCTTCGACCGCTGTTGTTCGCATGCATGGTGGCTTGCGCGCTGGCGGGGGCAGGAAGATGTTGATCGGCCATGCCACGGCGACTATCCGCACGCCGAGGACATGGCAAGATCGCGCAAACTCGACATGCCCCGTTAGACGGGGTCACAAAGGAATTGGACTTCGATGAGCTGGACCGACGAACGGATCGAAAAGCTGACCAAGATGTGGGAAGGCGGTTCCACCGCCAGCCAGATTGCCGACGAACTGGGCGGGGTCAGCCGCAACGCCGTGATCGGCAAGGCGCATCGCCTGGGCCTGAAAGCGCGCCCCAGCCCGGTCAAGCCAAACGACAAGGATAGCGCGGCGGGATCGCCTGCAACCAAACCGGTCAAGGCCGATGCCGCTCCCCGCGCCGCGCCGACCCAGCGCCCCGCTGCGGCCCCGGCTGCGCCGCGCATGGCCCCGGCCGCTCCCGCTTCCGCTTCCGCTTCCGCTTCTCCTGCTACCCCGACCGGTGCGCCGCAGCCGCGAATCGTTTCGGTCGGACCCGGCGGCTTCCTGCGCCAGGGGCCTGGCGATCAGCAGGCTCCAATTCCGCCAGCGCCGCCGCGCCGCCTGGTTCCAGCCAAGCCCAGCGCCGACATAGCCGACAAGACCAGCCTGCTCGATCTGAATGACCGCATCTGCCGGTGGCCGATGGGCCATCCCGGCGAAGCGGACTTCCACTTCTGCGGTGTCGCGGTAAACCCGGGCTTCCCCTACTGCGTCGAGCATTGCGGGCGGGCGTTCCAGGCACAGCTGCCGCGCGGCCATCGCCGGCCGCCGCCTCCGCTGCCCTTTGGCGGACCGCGCGTTCGCTGAGATGCAGCAGCGTTAAACGGCTCGGGCTTGCTCGTGCTCGGTGATGCTGCGCACAGGATTTACTGCGTAGAACGAATACAGCGCCGCGGTCGCGGCGATGTCGCGAAAGGTCATGCCTGCGGCAAAGCCGCTCCGGAATGCGGATGTGACCGGCTTGAAGGCCAAGGCCGTGCGGCGCGCCGCCGCCGACCCGTAAAAAGTCTGCGCGCCGCGCGCGCACGCCGCAACATCGCGCGCGACCGGTGCCTGTTCCTGCCTCAGCACGCTGGCAGCACGTCGCGGGCAGCCGTGGGCAGACAGGATCGCTGCAGCCGCTGCTTGGCCGCTCTTGATCGCATTGTGGATGCCCTCGCCCAAAAGGCGCTCGCAAGTCCCCGCGGCGTCACCTGCAAACAGCACCCGACCAACGCTGGACGCGGCGCCGTGCCCATCGATGCCAAGCGGATGACCAACCACGCCGTCCAGCAGACCAGAACCGGTTGCGGTGCGCGCGTAGCTGTGCAGGGCATCGCGTGACAGGTTGACGTCTTCGTCCTGGGTGTAGAGCCCGATATTGAGGTGATCCCCCTTGGGAAAAATCCAGCCATAACCGCCCTGCACCGCGCCGAAATCGAACGCCAGCTGGCGGCGGTTGGCACCCGGCATCGGCATATGCCCCTCCAGCGCGAACGCACGCTGTACCTTCTTAAGTCCCGTAAGGCGGCGGATCGTGCTGTTTGCGCCGTCAGCTGCAATCACGAACCGGGCGGCTTCGCTTGCGCCGCTGGCAAAACGCAGCACGGCTTGGCTGGGCGATTGATCCACCGCCACGATCCGGTCTGTGCCGCGGTTGGAAAAGACGGCGCCCCGCTCCACAGCGCGGTCCAGGCAAAAGGCGTCAAGCTCGGCCCGCACAGTGGTGACCAGCATCGGCGCCGGCCCGGCGATGTGCTGCACTGTGCCGCCATCGGTACTCAGCGCCATGTCGCGCACCACGCAGCGCACCACCGGCGCAATGGAAAAGCGCAGGGCGTTAAGCGCCTTGATCGTCACCCCGCCCGCACATGGCTTGACCCGGGGAAAATCTGCCCGTTCAACAAGCAGAACGCGCATCCCGCGTAGCACAAGGTCATAGGCGGCAGCACAGCCGGCTTGGCCTGCGCCAACGATCACCGTATCCCATTGTTCGCCGCCTGTAGTGCCCATCCCTGCCCCATTCCTTGCGAAAGACTGTGTGCGCAGCGCGGGCCCGGGTCAACGTTGACGACGCCAGTGGAAACGGCGCAGCCCAAGGCCGGTCTCCTGACAAAAAACGGGGCCACGCTCGCAGCGTGACCCCGGATTTTCTTGACGAAGGATCGCAGGATCAGTCGTCGGATTTAAGGAACGCCGGAATGTGATCGGGTGCCGGGCCATCGTCACGGTCGCTGCGCTCACGGCGCGGGCCGCGATCGCCGCCGCCATCACGGCCCCGGTCGTTTCTGGGACCACGATCGCCGCCACCGTCACGGCGCGGGCCGCGATCACGGTCACCGCCGCGGCCGCCAGGACGGCGATCGCCGCCTGGACGGTCACCACGCGGTTCGCGCGGCGGACGGGTGTCTTCCAGCTCAGCGCCGGTTTCCTGATCGACAACGCGCATCGACAGGCGAACCTTGCCGCGCGGATCGATTTCCAGAACCTTGACCTTGACCGGCATCCCTTCCGACACGACGTCGGTGGGCTTTTCGACACGCTCGTTGCGCATTTCGGACACGTGAACCAGGCCGTCCTTGCCGCCCATGAAGTTCACGAAAGCACCGAAATCAACGATAGTGACAACCTTGCCGTCATAGACCTTGCCGACTTCGGCTTCCTCAACGATGCCGAGGATCCAGTTCTTGGCGGCTTCGATCTGGCTGAGGTCAGACGAGCTGATCTTGATCAGGCCTTCGTCGTCGATGTCGACCTTGGCGCCGGTTTCCGCGACGATTTCGCGGATCACCTTGCCGCCGGTGCCGATCACTTCACGGATCTTTGACTTGTCGATCTGGATCGTCTCGATGCGCGGAGCGTGGGCCGACAGCTCAGTCCGGGCAGTGCCCAGCGCCTTGGTCATTTCGCCCAGGATATGCGCACGGCCTTCCTTGGCCTGATGCAGCGCGGCTTCGAAGATTTCCTTGGTGATCCCGGCAACCTTGATGTCCATCTGCATCGTGGTGATGCCTTCAGACGTACCGGCCACCTTGAAGTCCATGTCGCCCAGGTGATCTTCATCACCCAGAATGTCGGACAGCACGGTGAAATCATCGCCTTCCAGGATCAGACCCATCGCGATGCCCGAAACCGGGCGCTTGATCGGCACACCGGCATCCATCATCGACAGCGCGCCGCCGCAGACAGTGGCCATCGACGAGGAGCCGTTGGACTCGGTAATGTCCGAGACCACGCGGATCGTATAAGGAAACTCTTCCTTGCTGGGCAACACAGCCTGCAGCGCGCGCCAGGCAAGCTTGCCGTGGCCGGTGTCGCGGCGCGAAGGCGCGCCGAAGCGGCCCACTTCACCAACCGAATAGGGCGGGAAGTTATAGTGCAGCATAAAGCTGGAATAGCTCAGCCCTTCCAGCCCGTCGATCATCTGCTCGGCGTCTTTGGTACCAAGCGTGGTGGTGCAGATCGCCTGCGTTTCACCGCGGGTGAACAATGCCGAACCGTGGGTACGGGGCAGGAACCCGACCATCGATTCGATCGGGCGAACCTGGTTGACCTTGCGCCCGTCGATGCGGGTGCCGTCCTTCAGGATCGCGCCGCGCACGATGTCGGCTTCGACCTTCTTGACCGACTTGATCGCGACCATCTGGGTCTGTGCGTCCTTGTCGGCAAAGGCGGCCTTGGCCTTGTCGCGCGCCGCGTTCAGCGCGTTGGAGCGGGCCGACTTGTCGGTCAGCTTGTAGGCGGCGGCAATGTCCTTGCCGATCAGCTTCTTGAGTTCGTCCTTGATCGCGGTGTTGTCGCTGGTGGTGACGTCCCAAGGGTCCTTGGCAGCCTTTTCCGCCAGGTCGATGATCAGGTTGGCAACCTTCTTGCATTCTTCATGAGCGAACATGACCGCGCCCAGCATGATTTCTTCGGGCAGCTCGCGGGCCTGCGATTCGACCATCATCACAGCATTGCCGGTGGCGGCGACGACCAGGTCGAGCGCGCCGGCAGCAGCAGCATCCTGCTTGGGATTGAGGGTATAAGCGCCGTCTTCGTAACCCACGCGCACACCGCCGATCGGGCCCATGAATGGCACACCCGATATGGTCAGCGCAGCCGAGGCAGCGATCATCGCCACGATATCAGGCTCGCACTCACCGTCGTAGGACAACACGTGCGCGATCACGTTGATTTCATTGTAGAAACCTTCGGGGAACAGCGGGCGGACCGGACGATCGATCAGGCGGGAAACCAGCGTTTCCTTTTCCGTCGCGCCGCGTTCACGCTTGAAAAAGCCGCCCGGAATGCGTCCGGCAGCAAAATACTTTTCCTGATAGTGGACGGTCAGCGGGAAAAAGTCCTGACCTTCCTTGACGCTCTTGGCAGCCGTTACGGCGCAGAGCACAACAGTTTCGCCATAAGTGGCGATGACCGCGCCGTCAGCCTGACGGGCAACACGGCCGGTTTCCAGAGTGAGGGTCTTGCCGCCCCACTCCATCGATACGGTTTTTACGTCGAACATTTAGTGTTTCCTTGTGAACCCGCGCGGCCAGATTGCGGCGCGGGGCCTTCTGCCGGGTCAATCCGTCCCGGTCCGGTGCGGGGCATTTATGGCCCCCTTAAGGCCCCGCACCGAATTGCGCGGGAACCCCAAAGCAAAAGCGGCCCCCGTCGGGAGCCGCCTCGCGTTATTACTTGCGCAGACCCAGCTTGGCGATCAGCGCGTTGTAGCGGTCAACATCCTTGCGCTTGAGGTAATCAAGCAGGCTGCGGCGCTTGTTGACCATCATCAGCAGGCCCCGGCGCGAATGGTTGTCCTTGTGGTGATCCTTGAAGTGACCCTGCAACGTGTTGATGCGGCTGGTCAGGATCGCGACCTGGACTTCCGGCGAACCGGTATCACCCTTGGCGCGGGCGTTGTCTTCGATGATTTCAGTCTTCTTTTCGGCGGTAACCGACATATTTTTACTCCGCGACATCGGGAAGGTTGAAACCCCGGACTACAGCGGCGTTGCCGCCGGAAAGATCGACCAGCGCGACAGGAACAGATCCTTTTCGCGCCCAGTAAAGCCCATCGTCCTGGGTCAGTCCGGTCAGAACCCGGCCCTGGCGGACCATGCTTGCCTGTTCCGGACCGAGGTTGAGAGCCGGGATGTCGACCAGCCCTGCCTCCAGCGGCAAGAGTACGTTCTCAAGCGCCGCGCCCTTACCCACTTCGTTCAGTTTGTCCAGCGAAATCGCCTGATTTTCGGCAAACGGCCCCGCGCGCAGGCGGCGCAGCATGGTGACATGGCCGACTGTCCCGAGCGCACGCGCGATGTCGCGGGCCAGGCTGCGGATGTAGGTGCCCTTGGATACATGCGCAATCAGCGTGACGGCGTTATCGGCCGCCGACTGGATGGCCAGCGAATGCACCGTCACCGCTCTTGATTTGAGTTCCACTACCTCGCCCTTGCGGGCCAGGTCATAAGACCGTTCACCATCGACCTTGAGCGCCGAATAGAGCGGCGGAACCTGCTGGATCGGGCCGGTGAAGCGCGGCAGTACGGCCTCGATCGATGCCAATACGGGGCGCACCGGACTTTCTGCGATCACCTTGCCTTCAAGGTCGAGCGTGTCGGTCTCCGCCCCGAACCGTACGGTGAATGCATAGGCCTTGCTGGCATCAAGCATGCGCCCGCACAGCTTGGTCGCCTCGCCCAGCGCGATTGGCAGCACTCCGCTGGCCAGTGGATCGAGCGTGCCCCCGTGGCCGGCCTTGACTTTGCCATAGCCTGCCTCGCGCAAGTTGCGCTTGACCGCGCCGACCGCCTGGGTCGAGCCGAGCCCGACCGGCTTATCCAGAATGATCCAGCCATCCGGCATCGGCTCAGCGTCCGGCGATGGTCTGCGCAAGATCGAGGTAGCGCTGTGACATCCAGTCAACCGGCACGCCGATCAAGTTACCGACCGGATTGAAGCCGGGTATCAGCTGCGGCAGCACAACGATCAGCCCGATTACCAGCAGAAACCCGTACTTGCGCAAGCTGCCATAGGCCTGCGCGGCGCGTTCGGGCAGCAGGCCTTCCATGATGTGCGAACCGTCGAACGGCGGAATCGGAATCAAATTGAACAGCGCCAGGAATATATTGATCAGAATGAAGTTGAGCAGATTGAGGCCGGCAAAATGCACTGCCGTCATGGGCGCGGGCTCGCCGGTCAGCTTGATCAGCAAGCCCAACCCAATCGCGCCGGCCAGTGCCATCACCAGATTCATGGCGGGGCCAGCGGCCGCCACCAGGATCATGCCGCGTTTGGGATTGTTAAGCCGCCGGAAATCAACCGGTACCGGCTTGGCCCACCCAAACACGGGCAGTCCCATCAGCTTTAGCGCGCCCGGTACCAGGATCGTGCCAACCGGATCGACATGGCGCAGCGGGTTGAGACTTAGACGGTTGAGCTGCGATGCGGTGGGATCGCCCAATGCGCGGGCTACCCAGCCGTGGGCTACCTCGTGAAACACGATGGCAAAAATCAGCGGCAGGATAATGGCTGCCGCGTTGAAAATGGTATCGTTCATAGTCCCAATCGCTCCCGGTCGCGTTCGACGACCGAGAATATGGCGCTGTCGCGCTCAAAGCCGGTCCAGGTAATCCGTTCATTGCGCAGCACCCCGTCCAGGCTTGCGCCGATCTTGCGGCAGGCCGCCTGGCTGCGGGCATTGCGGGTGTCCACGGAAAAAAAGATCCGCTTCAGTCCGCAACGAAAACCGTGGGCCAGCATCAGGCGCTTGAGCGGGCCGTTAATGCGCCCGCCGCGGAATTGCGGCCGCAGATAGGTGTTGCCGATTTCCGAGCTGCGCCACGCGGCGTTGGTGCCTATCCACGCAGTCATTCCGGCCAGCTCGCCATCGACCAGGATGGCAAAGGGAAGACGTTCGACACCGCAGATCAGCGCGGTGAAACTGTCGTCGAAATGGCCGGCACCATAGGACACGCCGTACATATCCCAGATCGCCTCATCCTCGGCGCAGGCAGCGCGCAAGCCATCGCGGTGGCGCTCTTCCAGGGGTTCAAGCCGAAGATCTCCATCTTCCAGAACGGTCAGCAAGCCCAGCGGATCCGGCATCATCGACCCAGCGCCTCGACAAAGTGGCGGCGGCACAGCGCAACATAGCGGTCGTTGCCGCCGATTTCGGTCTGGGCACCGTGCTGGACGGCAACACCGCTGGCATCGACCCGCAGGTTCATGGTCGATTTTCGGCCGCAATGGCACACCGCCTTCAGTTCAACCAGGTTGTCGGCAATCCCCAGCAAGACTTTTGCACCAGGAAAAAGCTCGCCCTGAAAATCGGTGCGCAGCCCATAGCACAGCACCGGGATGCCCGCCTGATCGGCCACGCGGGCAAGCTGCCACACCTGCGCTTCTGTCAGGAACTGCGCCTCATCCACCAGGACGCAGGCCAGCGGCTCAACACGGGTGGCGGCTGTGATCCGTTCCCACAGATCGGTAACTTCAGCAAAGCGGTGGGCGTCCGCCCCCAGCCCGATGCGGCTTTCGATCGCCTTTTGATCGCTGCGATGGTCCAGGGCCGCGGTCCACAGCATTGTCGCCATGCCGCGCTCACGATAATTGAAATCGGCCTGCAGCAGCGTGGTCGATTTTCCCGCATTCATGCTGGCGTAGTAAAAGTACAGCTTGGCCATCGCCCGATCAGATAGGGTGTTTGCCGGCAAAGACCAGTGCGATTGACAGGTAGCCGGCGCAGGCCCAGCCTTGCGCACGGCACATCAGGTCGCAGGAGAGTGAAATGCGGGCAGGCCATGCTGCGGCAATCTTGCTGTTTTGTTCCGGCGCCGCCGAACCGACCCATCGTTATGCCCTGGGGCCGGGCAGCGATGTCAGCGCAAAGGTCGGTTTTTTCGGGCTGGCAAGCAAGACTGCGACGTTTCCGCGAATGAGTGGGTCCATTGCCTTGCAGCCCGGGCGGCTTGATACGATCAACCTTGATGTCACGCTTGATGCCACTGCCCTGAAGGCAGGTGATAGCGTCACGCAGAAACGGCTGATGGGAAAGGACTTTTTCGACGTCGCCCGTTATCCGACCATCGCCTTTTCCGGGCGCCGCATGGTAATGAGCGGCCCGCTCACTGCGACAGTCGATGGGCAGATCACGGCGCGCGGTGTGACCCGGCCGACGCGTCTGGACGTTACCTTCGACCAGCCCCCTTCCCGCGCGACGGGCCGCGATCCGGTTGGTTTCACCGCAAGGACTGTGATCGACCGGCGTGATTTTGGCATGACAGCCTACAGCTTTATCGTGGGCAAGAAGGTCGCGATAACCATCAAAGCGCAAATGGTGCCGACATAACACGCGAAACCGGGGGCCTAACGGCACATCATCGCCCTGTCGCAAAGCGGACACGTTAAGCCCCGGCGTTAACATAATCGAAAGGCTGTTTGGCGAACCTGCGTTAGGGATATCACGGGGTGCCAAATGCGGATTTTTCTTTCACTTGTGCCGTTGCTGGCAACTGCGGCGGCGCAGCCTGCCTACCGTTATTAGCTGGATAGCAGCGCAAGCGCTATCGACGCCAAAGTGACAGTTCTTGGCATCGCAAAGAAGACTGCCCAATTTCCGAGAATGTCAGGCGCAATGGCTTTCACGCCGGGACAATTGGGCGCGTTCGATCTGGATGTCGCAGTGGATGCCCGCGCTATGGCGACACGCGACAAGGCGATTGGCGATCAGCTGAAAGGGCCGAACTTCCTTGATGTGGCGCATCACCCTGTGGTCAGCTTTTCGGGCCAGCGTATGACCATGACCGGGGCGACAACGGCCCAGGTATCGGGCCAACTTACCGCCCGCGGCACGACCCGCCCCGCCATGATGAGCATTACTTTCGCCACACCGCCAGCCGAAGTGACCGGACGCGAGCCCGTGCGCATTACCGCCAGGACGACGATTGATCGCCGCCAATTCGGCATGAACGGTTATTCGGGACTGGTTGGCAAGGACGTGACCATTACGATCAACGCCCGGATGGTGCCGGACTAGGGTTCTTCGTCACCCAGATCGCGCTGGACCTTGGGATCGCGCAGGAGCTTTTCGATCTTCTCCGCCTCGTCAAATGTTTCGTCGGGCAGAAACTTGATCTTTGCCGCGTATTTGAGCCGCAGCTTGCCTGCGACTTCCTTTTGAAAGAACGCGGTGTGGGTGCGCAGCGCTTTCAGCACCACCGCCTCGTCCTCACCCAGCAGCGGCTTCACGAACACCGTCGCGTGGCGCAGGTCGGGCGACATGCGCACTTCCGTAACGCTGACCGCGTGGGCCGTCAGCACGTCATCGTGGACCATCTGCCGGGTCAGCAGATCGCTGATGACATGACGGACCTGCTCACCCACCTTGAGCAGGCGGACCGAACGGGTTTCAAGGTTAGCGCTGGGCTGAGCCATTTTTGCAATATGCCTTGATATTTTGTGAGTTCAAACGGGCCATTTCGCGATTGTATGCCCTGAAATAGCTAGTGATCGCATTACCACATGCTGTTTTGGGGGGATCGAAGTCGCAGCAAAAGTGCCCCTTAACACTAAATATGCCATCGAAATCAGGTCCGGCGAAAGGCGACAGACCGCCGGCACCCATCCCACTAACTTCGCAAACACCCTCTGCCGCAAGTGTTGCAACGACACCGTTGTGGCTCATCAGCAAAAATCGACGATCGCCACGATAGAAATTCGCCTCCGCGTCCTTGAAAGGATCGCGCCTGCCGACCTCGGAAACGCAAGCCAAGACTTTGTCATTAAGGCCAGCTCGCTCGGCCCGATGCAGCAGAAACCAAACCGACGATACAAGTCCTGCGATGAGCACCGTCGCAAGTGCAATCGCAGAATAAAGCAACCGGCTGCTCTTCAATGCAATATCCTAAGTTCGGGAAGAATTACAACGTCCGTTCGCGCTCTTCCACCTCGAACACTTCGAGCATATCGCCCGCCTTGATGTCGTTGGTGTCCTGCAGCAACACGCCGCATTCCAGGCCAGCGCGGACTTCGGGGACATCGTCCTTGAAGCGCCGCAGCGAGGCGATCGTGGTTTTGGAAACGATGACATCCTGACGGGTAAGACGGGCAAACAGGCCCTTCTTGATCCCGCCTTCGAGCACCAGCAGACCCGCCGCCTTGTCGCGCTTGCCGGCCGGGAACACGTCCTTGACCTCGGCGCGGCCGACCACGTGTTCGATCCGTTCCGGACCCCAGATGCCGGCCATCTCTTTCGCGATTTCGTCGGTCAGGTGATAGATCACATCGAAGTATTTCATCTGCACCTTCTGGCGCTCGATCATCTCGCGCGCCTTGGCGTTGGGGCGGACGTGGAAGCCGATGATCGGCGCGCCGGTGGCCGCCGCCAGCGACACGTCGCTTTCCGTAATCGCGCCAACGCCCGATTGCAGCACCTTGACCTTGATTTCGTCGTTCGACAGCTTGTTGAGCGCATTGACGATCGCTTCGGTCGATCCCTGCACGTCGCTTTTGACCACAACCGGGTATTCGATCACATCGGACTTGGCCTTCAGCGCCGAGAACATGTTTTCCAGGCTGGCAGGCGTCGTTGTGGTGCGCTTGGCCGTGGCCTTTTCCTGGCGGTAGGCGGCGACTTCGCGGGCGCGGGTCTCGGTGTCGACCACAGCCAGGGTGTCCCCGGCCATCGGCACGCCGCCGATCCCCAGCACTTCAACCGGGAGCGAGGGCGGCGCGATCTTCACCTGGCGGCCCTTGTCATCCAGCATTGCGCGGACGCGGCCCGAATGGGTGCCGACCACCAGAATGTCACCGACCTTCAGCGTGCCGCGGTTGACCAGAACTGTCGCCAGCGGGCCCTTGCCCTTGTCAAGCTTGGCCTCGATCACCGTGGCTTCGGCGCCGCGATCAGGATTGGCCTTCATTTCCATCACTTCGGCCTGAAGCAGGATCTTTTCGATCAGTTCGTCGAGCCCGGCCTTGGTCTTGGCCGAAACCTCTACGTCCTGAACATCGCCGCTCATCGCCTCGACCACGATTTCGTGTTCAAGCAGGCGCTCGCGGATTTTCTGGGGTGCGAACTCGGGCTTGTCGGCCTTGGTGATCGCCACGATCATCGGCACGCCGGCTGCCTTTGTGTGATTGATCGCCTCAATCGTCTGGGGCATTAGCCCGTCATCGCCGGCCACCACGAGGATCACGATGTCCGTCACATTGGCACCGCGCTGGCGCATCTCGGTGAAGGCTTCGTGGCCCGGCGTATCGAGGAAGGTGATCAGATCGCCGCCCTTGGTCTTGATCTGGTAGGCGCCGATATGCTGAGTGATGCCGCCTGCTTCGCCGCGCACTACATCGGTTCCGCGCAGCGCATCCAGCAAGCTGGTCTTGCCGTGATCGACGTGGCCCATGATTGTCACCACCGGCGGACGCGGTTGCAACGTTTCGGGCGCATCGACATCGACGGCGGTGTCGATATCGACATCACTTTCCGAAACGCGTTCAATGTTGTGGCCGAACTCTTCAACCAGCAGTTCGGCAGTATCCTGATCGATCGTCTGGTTGACGGTGACCATCATGCCCATCTTGAACAGCGCCTTGACCAGGTCGGCGCCCTTTTCGGCCATGCGGTTGGCCAGTTCCTGCACGGTGATCGCTTCGGGCACGATCACGTCGCGGACTTGCTTTTCACGCGGCGCGGACTGTCCGGCAAAGTGGGCGCGCTTTTCCTTTTCGCGGGCGCGCTTCAGCGCGGCGAGGCTGCGCGCGCGGGCGCCTTCATCCTCGTTCAGCGCGCGGGTAACCGTCAGCTTGCCTGCATGGCGGCGCTGGTCGGTGCCGCTCTTGTCGCGCGGGTGGGCGGGCTTTTTCGAAGCAGGCGGCGCCGGTTCGGGCCGCTTGGGCGCAGCCACCGGGGTAAAGCGGCGCGGCGCGGGGGCTGCGGTGCGCGTCTCTTCACCCATGTCCTCGTCGGCCGCTGCCGCTGGCTCTTCGGCCGCAGGTTCGGCAGCCGGGGCAGACGCAGGAGCGGCAGCCGCTTCGGCTTCGGCCTTGCGATTATCTTCGGCGCGGCGGCGTTCATCCTCAATCGAACGGGCCCGTTCCTCGGTCTCGCGCTCGGTCTGAGCGGCCAGCACGGTCAGGCGGGCTTCCTCGGCCTCTCGCTGGAGGCGGGCGACGCGCTCCTGCGGGGTTTCGTTCGACGCGGCAGGCTTGGGCGCAGCCGGCTTGGGCGCGGCGACAACGGGAGCGGGCGGCGGCGGCGGCGGCGGCGCAGCCTCAACCTCGGCCGCACCGGGCTTGCCGATCAGCTTGCGGCGTTTAACCTCGACCACCACCTTGTTGGTGCGACCGTGGCTGAAGGTCTGCTGGACCTGCCCCGCTTCGACCGAACGCTTCAGCCCCAAAGGCTTCCTGCCCAGCGTCGGTTTGTTATCGGTATCGCTCATGTGCACTCAGGTCCTTCAATCTCAAATCGTCGTCATCAGGCGTGGGCGCCGGCATGGTCTGCCGGTCCTTCGCCGCTGTGTGTTCCGGTCTTCTCGCCCTGCCCCAGAAAGCGCATCAGGCGCTGGAGGGGAACGGTCAGCCGCTTTGCCGCGGCCGGATCGGTCAGCGCCATGTGGACGACGTTGTCGCGGCCCAATGCCACAGACAGTGTCGTGCGGTCCAGTGGCAAGGTTACCCCTGCCTTGCCGCTTCCTTCAGCGTCCTGGCCGACTCGCCAGGCCTGATCCAGCTTGCGCGAACCGTCTTCGCCGGCGTCTGCCGCATGGGCCAGCCAGGCGACTCTGCCCTGCCGCGCGTTTTCGGCAATCCGGTCTGATCCGACCAGCAGCCGCCCGCTTTTCATTTCCAGCCCCAGCCGGTCGGTAAAGGCACGAGTCAAAGCCAACTGGGTGCGCTGGGCCAGATCATCGGGGATCGACAGTGTGGCACCCTTGAAGGCACGCGCCAGAGCACCTTTAAGTTTGCCCTTCGCCATCGCTTTTTCAAGGTCTGCGCGCCCGACGCCGATCCACGCGCCGCGCCCCGGCGCCCGCGCCAGGGCATCGGGCAGCACTTCTCCGTCCGGCGAGATTGCCAGGCGGACAAAGTCGTCGCGCACGCCTTGCTCACCGGAAAGGATGCAGGTCCGTTCCGGGGCGTTCGCCAAATTGTCGGAGCTTAGGCGCTCATTGTGAGGAATCCGCATTGGCGGCCTCCTCGTCTGCGAACCAGTGGGCGCGGGCAGCCATGATGATTTCGTTGCCCTGCTCTTCGTTCAAGCCATAGTCGCCCAGCACGCCGCCCTTGTCCTCGCTGCGTTCGCTGCGGCGCGGGCCGCTTGGCGCAGGTGAATTGTCACGGCGGCGCTGCTCGACCCGCTTTTTGGCGATCAGTTCGTCTGTGGCCAGATCGGCCAGATCATCCAGCGTCTTGATCCCGGCTTTACCCAGCGTGACCAGCATCGCTTCGGTCAGGTGCGGGATTTCGGCCAGCGCATCTTCGACGCCCAAAGCACGGCGGGCTTCGCGGCTGGCTTCCTCACGGCGCTCCAGCGCTTCGGCAGCACGGCTTTGCAGCTCTTCGGCCAGTTCGTCGTCGAACCCTTCGATCGTCGCGAGTTCGCTGATTTCGATATAGGCGACTTCTTCCAGCTCGCTGAACCCTTCGGCGACCAGCAGCTGCGACAGCGTTTCGTCGACGTCGAGTTCCTCCTCGAACATCTTTGAGCGTTCGGCGAATTCCTTTTGGCGCTTTTCGCTCGATTCCGCTTCGGTCATGATGTCGATCTGGCTACCGGTCAGCTGGCTGGCGAGACGGACATTCTGGCCGCGGCGGCCGATGGCCAGGCTAAGCTGATCATCAGGGACGACCACTTCGATGCGGCTTTCCTCCTCATCGATCACCACGCGGCTGACCGTGGCCGGCTGCAGCGCGTTGACCACGAAAGTGGCTGTATCTTCCGACCAGGGGATAATGTCGATCTTCTCGCCCTGCAGTTCCTGTACCACCGCCTGAACGCGGCTGCCCTTCATGCCCACGCAGGCGCCGACCGGATCAATGCTGCTGTCACGGCTGATCACGCCGATCTTGGCGCGGCTGCCCGGATCGCGGGCGGCGGCCTTGATCTCGATAATACCGTCGTAGATTTCGGGTACTTCCTGCGCGAACAGCTTCTTCATGAACTCGGGGTGCGAGCGGCTGAGGAAGATCTGCGGGCCGCGGTTCTGCCGTTCGACCTTGCTGATATAGGCACGGACGCGTTCGCCAGTGCGGGCCACTTCGCGCGGGATCTGCTGATCGCGGCGGATAACGCCTTCGGCGCGGCCCAGGTTCACGATCACATGGCCGAATTCGACCGATTTGATTACGCCTGTGACAACTTCGCCGGCGCGGTCCTTGAACTCTTCGAACTGGCGGTCACGTTCAGCATCGCGGACTTTCTGGAAGATCACCTGCTTGGCAGATTGCGCATCGATCCGGCCCAGATCGACCGGCGGCAGCGGATCGACGATGAAATCGCCCAGCTTGGCGTCGCTGTCGAGCTTTTGCGCGGCTTTCAGATCAACCTGCTTGAAGTAATCGTCCACTTCCTCGACCACTTCGACGACGCGCCACAAACGCAGGTCGCCGGTGCGCGGATCAAGCTTGGCGCGAATATCGTTTTCCGCGCCATAGCGGTTGCGTGCGCTTTTCTGGATCGCCTCTTCCATCGCTTCGATGACGATCGACTTATCGATCATCTTTTCGGTCGCGACCGACGTGGCGATCGCTAGCAGTTCGGCGCGATTGGCAGAAATCGGGCTGGCCATTCTTAGTCTTCCTGTTCTTCGAGAAGTTCGTCGGCACCGCTGGCATCCAGCGGGCGGGTTGCGGCAATCAACCGGTCGGTCAAGACCAGCTTGGCGGAGAAGATATCGGCAATCGGGAACGTCACCGGACCGCTTTTCCGGTCATCGAGGCTAACGGTATCGCCGTCGATCCCGATCAGGTCACCCTGCAGCGCGGTACGGTTGCCGTCGACCGGATTGGCCAGCTGGACGCGGGCTTCATGTCCGGCCCAGTTGGTAAAATCCTGCGCACGGGTCAGCGGCCGGTCAATCCCGGGTGAGCTGACTTCAAGCCGGTACGCCTCGGCGATCAGCACCTCGCCCGCCTCTTCCAGCGCATCGATAGCATCGGACACGCGGCGCGACAGTTCGGCGCAATCCTCGATCACCAGCTGGCCGGTATCGGGGCGTTCGGCCATGATCTGGAGCGTGTGCTCCTCGTCGCCGATTTCGCCGCCCTTGAAATAGCGCACGCGCACCAGATCGAAGCCAAGGGCCTGTGCCTCCGGCTCGACAACTTCGGTAATGCGCGCGATATCCGCCATGAAAACTCCAATACGCCGATGCTGTGACAACGCGGTTTCGCGCCGGCCCCTTTCGGCGCCAGCCCTGACGTTGCGTAACAATATCGGGATGAGCGCCAGATAGGCGCGAGGTTGCCCAAAAGCAAGCGGCAATGCGTGCCTGTCGTATACTCCGATTGCATTTCCAGCATTTGGCTCTATATACGGTCCAGCTAACGTCGCCTGCGACGGAACCTTTCGGTCTTTTAACCGGCCACTTCGTTCCCTTACTCGCCACTAATGCTCCTGCGGACACTCGGGCCCGCGGGGTCACTCGTTTCGTGAAAGGAACACATCATGCCAGTAGGCACCGTAAAGTTTTTCAATGCCGCCAAGGGTTATGGCTTCATCGCTCCTGATGGCGGCGGCGCAGACAGCTTCGTCCACATCTCTGCGGTTGAGCGCGCCGGAATGGCCACGCTTGACAAGGATCAGCGCGTCAAGTTCGACGTTGAAACGGACAACCGTGGCAAAGCCTCGGCCGTGAACCTCGAATCCGCGTAAGATCATGGCCAAAGAGGATCTTCTGACCCTTGATGGCCAGATTGACGAGATACTTCCGGATGGGCGCTTTGGCGTCATGCTGGAAAACGACCACCGGATTATCGCTTACACCGCCGGGAAGATGCGCAAGTTTCGCATCCGCTCGGTGGTGGGCGACCGGGTTAAGGTCGAGATGACCCCTTACGACCTGTCCAAGGGCCGCATCGTCTTCCGGGAAAAAGGTCCCGGCGGCGGTCCAGTTGGCGGACCACGCCGTGGGGCGCGACGTTAGGTTTTCTAAACCTGACACGAATGACGGCGCCCGCGCGGCGCCGAGGATTACAGATATGATTGAATTGATTTACGCCGCGGCCCGCAGGGCCGTTCCGGCCGCCCCTGGCCACACCCGCCACCCCTTTGCCCCGCCTGCACGCCCCGGTGTGCTGAGCCGCGAAGAGTTGCGGCGGGCTGTGGCCGAAGTGATCGGCTGATACCGGGAGCCGCAGCAGCGGCCTCCACCCGACTACCCAGTAAAGGTCCCCGTCATGGCACAATCGGCAAGCTACTACCTGCAACAGGCCGAAACCTGCGAGCGCGCTGCGGCGGCGACCGAACTGGATAACCAGCGCGCAACCCTGCTGCGATCGCAAGCCGCCTGGCTGGCGCTCGCCGCGCGCGAACTGGGCATCCAGGCCGCCCGGGCCGAACGCTTGAACCAGGCAATCAAGGAAACCGACGATGTCCAGTGATACGCTCCGCCCCTTTCTGATCAACCAGGACGGTGAAGGCAACTATCGCCTGACCGTGCGCGATATTCGCTATAACAGCCAGGGCTATCCCATCGTCACCGGGGTGATGCAGGATGAACTGTTTAAGACCGCCGCTGCCGCAAAAAGCTGGGCGCGCGACAATTTTCAGGCCAAGGCCGGGCAATACGCCAGCAAATAGCGCTGCTTAATGCGCCTTGCCCGCCAGCAGCGGATAGGGATTGATTGCCGTCGATGGCTGATACCAGGTGCGCTCAGGCATCGTCATCATAATGGCGAAATGCAGGTGCGGCGCAGCCGGATTGGCGTTGCCGGTAAAGCCGACCCTGCCAATCGGGGCACCTGCCGCGATCGCCTGCCCCTCGATCAACCCGGGGGCATAGGCATCCAGATGCGCGTAGTAATAGATCACGCGCCGGTCCGCTGAGCGGACGTAGGCGGTGATCCCGCCCAGGTTGGACCAGAACAGCTTTTCCACCGACCCTGCTGCTGCGGCTACCACTTGCGTGCCGCGCGGAGCCATGATGTCAATCGCGTCGTGGATCCTTCCGCCAGACCGGCTTTGGGCATAGGTATCGACCAGGTCGCTCGCCCTCACACCCACCACCGGCATGGTCAATGTGCTGGCTGTGGCTGGAGGTGGTGGAGGTGTTGGAGGCGCCGTGCTGGCAGCCATGATCCGTGCAGGTGCCTGGGGTGCCTCTGCCTGCCGGACTTCCGCAACCGCTCCTGGCCGGGATAGCGAAACCGCCGGGACCTGGCGGTAATGCCACACCAAACCCGCAGAAATCCACAGGCCTGAGGTAGCAGTCGCGCTTACTGCGGCGGTCTTGATCAGGGCCGGCCAGCCGAACTGTGCCATCCTCAGGCCTCGAACAGTACCTTGGTTGACGTACTGACCATTTGTGCCAGACGCGCCACATCCCAATTGGTCAACCGGACACAGCCGTGGCTTTCCGCCCGCCCGATAGTCTGCGGTTCAGGGGTGCCGTGGATGCCGTAGTGTTCCTTGCTCAGGTCGATCCAGGCGACGCCAACCGGACCGTTCGGCCCGGGCGGCAGCATGAGCTTGTCTGCCTTGTCATTAACATCCCAGAACAGCTCAGGGTTATAGCGAAACGGCGGATTGTGCGCGACACCGAGGATCTTCCACTCACCTAGCGGCAAGGGGTCGTGGCCCGAACCCATCGTCGCTGTAAACATCCCGACCAGCTTGTTGTCCGCATCGTAGGCTTTAAGTGTGCCCTTGCTTTTGCTGACGACGATCCGCGCCGCTTTGGGTTGGCTGGTGCCCACACCCAGCATGGCCAACGTATCACGCCACTTTGCCTCACCGACCTGGCTTGCATCCAGAGCATCTGCGCCCACATTCGGCACACGTATTTGCTGGCCCGCGCGGACAAAGCTGGACGCAGGTGTTTCGCTGCCCGTCGCGTCCGGCACGGCAATTGGGTTTTTTAACGGAGTGCCCGTCGATCCGGATGGTGCCGAAGAACCTGCTGGCATACCGCCCGGATTTAGCGCTTTGAGAGTGTCGATTGTAGTGTGGAACCGCTCGGCCAGCTGTTCGTCAAGCGATGTATAAGCCATCTTTTCCAGCTTGGCCTGTTCTTCGGCCTTTTTTGGTATCGGCATGAATGGACCCGCGGCAAAGGCTTCCGGTATTGTCACCACGCGGGTCGCCGGTATGTTGCGCCATTGCTCCAGTTTCACTTTTGTCGGCTCGTCCAGTTTACCGGTCAGCGGCAAATCGTTGGCTTCCTGAAAGCCCAGTATCGCGTTGCGCGTAGACAGCCCGTCCTTGCCGTCGACAACCCCTGGCGTGAACCCCATGCGGTCGAGCACAACCTGTGCTTGCATGACCGGGCGCGGCTGATCGTCGGCCAATTCGGCTGGCAAGGCGGCCCCCGGCTCAAGGTCACGGGCAGCAAGCGGATCAGCGACGGGCTGGGTTTGACCGGCGATCGGTGCAGACCCCTTTTCCTGCGCGTCAGGCTGGTTCGTCATCATGTTGCAAGCCGCTATCGACAGCAAGATCGGCAAAGTGGCAAAGGCAGGGACCGAGCGCATCTGATATCCTTGGCAAGCGCCGCATTTGCGGCATCTGCCGGATACAACGCTTCAAGCGACACAAGGCTCCTTTAAAATGGCCTGATGATCGTGCAGCTCAGCGTTGACCCGGATTAATGAACGCCAACCCGATAAATCCGCCGGTGCGCCAGCGCACTTCTACAGGATGGACCGAGCCGTCTTCTAGTTCGACGAGCATTTCCTTGCTGCTGAATACCTCTTCGATCGCCTCTCCTTTCAAGCCGCCGGCAGAAATATCCTCGATGGCGAAGGCGCGCGGTGCACCGTCGATGTGGAGCGTCAACACGCAGCCATCAGCGGGTTGCCGTTTGTCACTACGGCGTTCGCGGTATGGCTTGCCGCCGGCTACCAGATGCAGCGCAACCTGCTTGTGGCCAACAGGATCGAGCCCCATGGAAGCGGCTTCTGCCAACGGCAGCGCTGTGCCGCAGCGAGCGCATTCGGCGGTGATCCTGCCAACTAGCCAGTTGACGCCGTGGCATCCCGGGCAATGGTTGATCGTGTCGGCGTGAAACAGCACCTGATAACCACGGGCGCTTGCCTTGCCGCCGCCGAAAGGCGGGATCGATGAATGCGCATTCATGGCGGGTATCCTTGCCAGCCCTGTAATCAGCGCAGAATAGCTGCTGCCTATTGCCAAGACTTTAACCCGGTTTTCACCGTGGTACTCAAGCGCCCATCTGTCTGTCCAGCAGTCCGTGCTTTTTCATGCAGTGACGCAGCTGATCATAGGTCAATCCCAGCGCCTTGGCTGTCTGGCGCTGATTATAGCGGTTGCGGCCCAAGGCGTGTTCAACAATCGCCCGTTCATGCGCATCGACCGCAATGCGCAGATCCGAAATCGAATCGAAATGCGGTGAAGAATTGGGCTGGGGTGCCTCAAAATCGGAAGCCTGCGCGACCTGTGCGTCGGCGCGGGGCGGCGGTGCGGGTTTCCACGGGCTGTCGAATGGGTCGAATTGGATGTAGCCGACCGGTCGGTCCCAATCGTCCCAGCGATAAACCGCCCGTTCGACCACGTTTCTCAGTTCGCGGACATTGCCGGGCCAAGGGTAGTCTTCCAGCGAACGCATCGCCAACTCGGAAAAGCCGGGCCATTCCTCCCAGCGCAGTTCAGTAGCCATGCGCCGCCCGAAAAAGTCCGACAGCACAGGAATATCGCCTTCGCGTGCCCGCAGCGGTGGCAGGGTAATAACGTCGAAGCTCAGCCGATCGAGCAGGTCGGCGCGAAATCGGCCCTGCTGGGCCAGTCGGGGCAAATCTTCATTGGTGGCCGCCACAATACGGACATCCACCTGGATCGCGCGAGATGATCCGATGCGGGTCACCTCGCCATATTCAACCGCACGCAGCAGACGTTCCTGTGCGCCCATCGACAACGTCGCCAGTTCGTCGAGAAAAAGCGTCCCTTTGTCGGCTTCCTCAAACCGTCCGGCACGCGCTCTGGTAGCACCGGTGAAGGCTCCCTGCTCATGACCGAACAATTCCGCCTCGATCAGTGTTTCCGGCAAAGCTGCACAGTTCAGCGTGACCAGCGGTTCGCCCCATCGCTTGGACAAGCGGTGGAGGCGTTCGGCGACGAGTTCCTTACCGGTCCCACGCTCACCGATCACCAGAACAGGACGGCGCATCGGCGCCGCCCGGCTGGTGCGATCTACGGCATCAAGGAAGGCCTCGGACTGACCGAGGAACTGAACGTCCCGCTCCATGCCCAACATATAGCAAATATCACCAACAAGGCGCAACGGCCACCACATGTTGTTCGTCGAATACCGCAGAAATCGTCAGCTATGCGGGATGCCGGTAATTTGGCACGCGCCTTGCTGTTAGGTGAACAAGCACCAATCCCGCGAGGACATTATGTTCACCAACACCTCTTTCGCCGCTACCAAACTCGACAAGGCAATCGTGATTTCCATCGCCGCGATGCTGACGATGAACATCTTTGTTCTAACCCAGCAACATGCCGCCCAGGCCATAGCGGCTGTTCCAGCCCCTTCAGCAACCGCCCAGGCCTGAGGGATACGCTCGTGATCAACGAACCCTTAGACACCAATGACCCCCTTGGGCCGGAACGCGCCGACCCCCCTGCAGGAGAGAACCAGTCCCCTCGCCTGCCCCGCGTTCCGGCCCATTCCACACCGTCAACCTCGGGCGGCGTTGCCCCGGATACCTCGTTCGGTTTCGGTCGTCGTCATGCGCGTCTGGACGCAGAAGTGGACCGTCTGCGCCGTTCCCCTACCCCAACCCTTGGAGCACCCTTGATGGGCATATTTAACCGCACCCGTGACATCATTGCCGCCAATTTCAACGAATTGCTCGACAAGGCTGACGATCCTTCAAAGATGATCCGGATGATTATCCTCGAGATGGAGGAAACGCTGGTAGAAGTTCGCGCCAGCGCTGCGCGTACTATTGCCGATCAGAAGGAAATGCATCGCCACACAGTCAAGCTCGATCAATTGCAGGCTGACTGGGCGGACAAGGCCCAGCTGGCGCTGTCCAAGGATCGCGAGGATTTGGCCCGCGCCGCTCTGGTCGAAAAGAAGAAGGCAGCCGATATGGCCGACCAGCTCAAGACCGAGATTACTGTGCTGGATGACGCTCTGCGCGCGTATGAAATCGACATCGAAAAACTGCAGACACGACTGCGCGAAGCCCGCAGCCGTCAGACCGCCATCGCCGCACGGCTTGAAAGCGCCGAAAACCGGGTCAAGCTGCGCACTCTGCTGGCAAGCGAACGGGTTGATGAGGCGATGTCGCGGTTCGACCAGCTGGAACGCCGGGTCGACTATGCCGAAGGCCGCGCCGACGCGCTGAGCCTGGCCGACGGCACCAAGCAGCCCAGCCTGGCGGACGAGATCGCCGCCCTGGCCGGGCAGGACAAGATCGATGAAGAGCTCGAGGAAATGAAGCGCGCGCTTCAGGCGCAGAACAGTTCCGTTTCGCCGAGCCAAGACAAGAAGGAAGATTGAGCCGTGTTTCCGAGCGAACTTATTATTGTCCCGGTAATCTTCATCGGGCTGCCGTGGATCATCATGCATTACGTCACCAAGTGGAAGACGGCCGCGACCATCACCACCGATGACGAGGCCCTGCTGGACGAACTGTACCAGCTGGCCCGCCGCCTGGACGAACGGATGGACACCGTGGAGCGTCTTGTTTCGGCCGACAATCCAGCTTTCAAGCCCGCGCGCATCCAGCACGACCGCGACGTTGACAACCAGCCCCTGCGCGAACTCGATCGCCTGGTGGCCGAGACACGAGGAACCCGCAAATGACCGATTCACGCACCACCTTGTACCGCGACAAGCAGAACGCGAAGCTGATGGGCGTGTGTTCCGGCATTGCCGACTACACCGGCGTCAACGCCTTGTGGATCCGGCTGGCCGCGATCACCCTGCTGATCATGACCGGCGGATCGATCATCCCGTTCTACTTCATAGCCGGGCTGCTGCTGAACAAGAAGCCGCAGCACCTGTATGTCGACCGCGAAGAGCAGCAGTACTGGCAGCGCGTCCGGCAGTCGCCCGCCCGGACTGCGCGTGAAGTGCGTTCGCGCTTTCGCGACATCGACCGCCGCCTGGCCGAAGTGGAAACCTACTACGTCACGAGCAACCCGCGCCTGTCCGCCGAAATCGAGCGGCTGCGCTAAGCCATTCCTGAGGGGGAGTACGTACAATGGATGCCGGTTCGATTGGCGCCCTGATCCCGATCTTTGCCCTGTGCATTCCGATCGTGGCGATCTGGACCAAGCACAAGCAGAAGATTGTCGAGATGGAAATTCGGACGACTGCGGAAAAGGCGGCGCAATATGCAACGCAGAACACCGCACTGGAAGACCGGGTCCGCGTGCTCGAGCGCATAGTCACGGACAAGGGCTATGACGTCGCCACACAGATCGAGGCGCTGCGCGATGCGCGCAAGGTCGACGCGCTGCTTGATCACCGCGACAAGGAGCAAAACTGATGGAATTTGGCGATTTCATGGGCTTAGCGGCCGTGGTGATTGGCTTTATATCGATCACCGGCATCCTGACTGGCGCTTACAAGAGCAAGCTTCGAGTACGTGAGCGCGAGTTGGAACTGCAGATCATGCAAGCCAACAGGAACGCCGAAAAAGCACCACCAGCCACTGCGAGAATTGAGCAGCGTCTACGCGTCTTGGAGCGCATTGCGACCGATGCCGCCGCCGACAAGGGGCCTAACCTGGCCGAACAGATCGAACAATTGCGCGACGCGCGACAGACAGAGGTACTGTGACGTGGACGGGGATGTCTTCAACATTGTCGTCATGGGCATCATCGCTGCCAGCCTGGTCACGGGCGCCGGGATCGCTGCGTGGATTTATACCACCCGGATGCGGATCAAAAACGGCTATCCGCTTAACGGAGCATGGGGGCAAAGCGTTTATCCCAAGGTAACGACCGAGGAAGTTGAACGGATCAAACTGCTCAGCAACGAACATGCCCAGCTGCGCGCTGAACTCGGTTCGGTAAAGGATCGCCTGGCAACGGCTGAACGGATCGTCACCGACGGCGGCTATGCACTGACCCACCAGATCGAAGCCCTGCGCGACTTGCCGAAGAACTGAAGGAGTTAAAGACATGAGTGGAGGCGTCGTTGCCATTGTTATCGTCGCGATCATCACCAGCATGATCGTGCGCCTGGTCAAGATCCAGCATGGCATGAATCCGGATCGCCGGCACCGCCGTGGCCAGAGTCAGGCTCTGCTCGATCCGGCCCAGCCGACCTTGCGCGAACAGGAACTGCAGCGGGAGGTCGAAGACCTGCGCGAACGCATTCACGTGCTGGAACGCATCGCTACCGATGACCGCAAACCACAGGCCTTGGCAGACGAAATCGAAAGGCTGCGCGACCGTTAAGGCCGCAGCGCAAGGGAGCAACCGCAATGACCAGCGAAACGTTCCTGATCGCCATGACTGCCCTGGTTGGCCTGATCGTCTGCGCCGCAGCGGCGCTGCGGGGCTGGCAGGGCTGGCTGACGCTCAAGACTCGTGAACTCGAAACTCATCACCGTCCCGAAATCGAAGGGGGCGTTGGCAGCGGCATGGCGCGGATCGAGATTGCCGACCTCAAGGAACGCATTCGCAAACTGGAAGCCATTGCCGCCGGGGTGGACCTCTAGGTTGGCCCCGGCTAGTGCCGCGGCGATGCGTAGCCTATCCGACATACACGACGAATACGATTTCCTGGACGGTGATGAACGTTATCGCCTGCTCATCGAACTCGGCCGTATGCTAGAACCGATGCCAGATGCTTTAAAGACCGATGCAACACTTGTTCGCGGGTGTTCGGCCAGCGTTTGGGTTTATCCGACGCGACTTGATGATGGCACCCTGCATTTCCTGGCTGACAGTAATGCAGCGATTACCAAGGGAATCGTCGCACTGGTCATCGCCGCGGTGCAAGACCGCCCCGCGGCCGTGGTTGCAGCTACCGATATTGCCAAAGCGCTCGCTCCGTTTGATCTCAGGAACCAGCTTTCGTCAAACCGCACCCAAGGCGTTCCCAATATGATCGGCCTGATCCGCGACACCGCGGCGCGTCTGGCACAAGACTGACCGCTGTGCGGATGCTCCTGCTCAAGACAGCGGGCTACGCCTCGCTCGTCGCGGGATTCATTGGTATTTTTTTGCCTATCTTGCCGACCGTGCCATTTCTGTTGCTGGCCGCGTTTTGCTTTGCCCGCAGCCATCCCGAAATGGCGGAACGGCTTTATACCAATCCTCGCTACGGCCCGGCAATGCGTGAATGGCGCGATCGCCGGGCAATTCCGCGCCGTGCCAAAGTTTCGGCGCTGATCGCCATGGCAACGGGCGGCGTGTTTACCTGGTTCACCATCGGATGGCCTTGGGTGCTGATTTCCATCGCGGTGCTGATGGGAGCGGGAAGCTGGATCTGGACCCGCAACGAATAGCAATGGCCCTTGCCAGAAGCGCGCGCCCTGCTTAGGCGATTGGCTGTTATGGCCAGCAGACCGCGTACCTTGTACGAAAAGATCTGGGACGCGCACGTAGTCGAACGGCGCGATGATGGCACGTGTCTGATCTATATCGACCGGCATCTCGTTCACGAAGTGACCAGCCCCCAGGCGTTCGAGGCGTTGCGGTTGGCGGGGCGCAAAGTCCGTCGTCCCGACCTGACCCTGGCTGTGCCCGATCACAACCTGCCTACAACAGCACGCCGCGATGCGGCAGGCCGGCGCATGCCGATCGCCGATGCGCAAAGCGCGCAGCAGCTTGAGGCGCTGGAACGCAATGCACCGGAATTCGGTATTCGCCTGATTGGTGATGCCGACGCCGAACAGGGCATTGTTCATGTTGTCGGGCCAGAGCAGGGATTTTCGCTGCCAGGCGCGACGATTGTTTGCGGTGATAGCCATACAGCGAGCCATGGCGGACTAGGCGCTTTGGCCTTCGGCATCGGCACCAGCGAGGTTGAGCATGTTCTGGCCACACAAACTCTTCTTCTGGCTCAATCAAAAACAATGGAAGTGCGCGTTGAAGGCCGGCTTGGCCCGGGCGTAAGCGCTAAGGATGTTGTGCTGCATATCGGCGGCGTGCTCAGCGCCTCAGGCGGGACCGGATTTGTAGTCGAATATACCGGGTCGGCCATTCGCGCCCTGTCGATCGAGGGACGGTTGACGGTGTCGAACATGGCGATCGAGCATGGCGCGCGCGCCGGGTTGATCGCGCCTGATGACAAGACTTTTGCCTATGTAAAGGGCCGTCCCTATGCGCCCGCGGGTTCGGACTGGGACCGGGCTGTGGCCTGGTGGCGCAGTCTGGCAACCGATCCCGGCGCGGCATACGACAAGATCGTCTTGATTGACGCTGCGGATATCGTCCCTTCAGTTACCTGGGGAACCAGCCCGGAAGATGTGGTGCCGATCACTGGTACAGTACCAGCGCCTGAGGACTTTGCCGATCCGTCGAAGCAGGACGCCGCGCGCAAATCACTGGAATATATGGGGCTGACTGCCGGACAGAAACTGACCGATATTGAAATTCAGAACGTCTTCATCGGCAGTTGCACCAACAGCCGTATAGAAGATTTGCGCGCCGCTGCCGCCGTTCTGAAAGGCAAAGTCAAAGCATCCAATGTCACCTGGGCTATCGTTGTACCGGGGTCAGGCCTGGTAAAGCACCAGGCGGAAGCCGAAGGGCTGGACAGGATTTTCACTGCGGCTGGATTTGAATGGCGCGAACCGGGTTGTTCAGCCTGCTTGGGCATGAACCCCGACAAAGTTCCGCCGGGTGAACGATGCGCCTCGACCAGCAATCGCAACTTCGTCGGCAGACAGGGCCCTGGCTCACGCACGCACCTGGTTTCACCGGCGACAGCCGCAGCCTCAGCGATCGCCGGTAAGCTGGCAGATATCAGGGCGCTTGATTAGGAAATACCGCAGCTTGCAATCCGGACCCAGCGATCCCCATAGAGGCACCATGACCGATCAATCTGACAAGCCCGACAAATCATCCTGGACCAGCGCTGCGGCGATGGCGGGGGCGGCAATCGGTTCTGCTGCGCTGGCCGCCGCTTTACTTTATGCTTCGCGCCGCAAAGAGCGGGCCGACAAGTCCGCGCGCATGGCTAAGCCCGACCAGGCGCCGGAGACCGATTGATGGAACCCTTGCGCGAGGTGAGCGGACGGGCAATCCCGTTTGGCCGCAAGAACGTCGATACTGACGTGATCATCCCCGCCAAATGGCTCAAGACCATCACCCGCGACGGTCTGGGCAGGGGCGCGTTCGAAAGCTTACGCGAAGATCCTGCCAACCTGTTTGATTCGCCCGAATACACTGGTTCGCCGATCCTTATTGCCGGCGATAATTTCGGCTGCGGATCGAGCCGCGAACACGCCGCGTGGGCACTGCTTGACTTAGGCATCAAAGCGGTAATCGCGCCAAGTTTCTCGGACATTTTTTCTAGCAACGCGTTCAAGAATGGCATTCTCACCGTGGTATTACCGCAAGATGCGATTGACCGTTTGATGACCGTCGCGCGTACTGATCCCATCGCCATCGACCTTGAACAACAGAGCGTCACCACGCCGTTCCAGGACCGCTTCCGCTTTGAAATTGATGCTTTTCGCAAGCACTGTCTGCTGGACGGGCTGGACGAAGTGGGCCTGACTCTGTCTCGTGACTCTGCGATTACGACTTACGAAAAACACGCGGCGGCGGCCATGCCATGGCTGGCCCAGACCGCATAAAACCCGGGAGAATTGCCATCATGAAGGCCCTGCGAAGCCACGCCGTCGGCGGACCCGAAACCTTGACTCTTGACGAACTGGAAAGTCCCCAGCCGGGCCCCGGCCAAGTAAGAATCGGGGTGAAGGCCTGTGCAATCAATTACCCTGACGTGCTGATCATTCGCGACATGTACCAGTTCAAGCCGCCGCGTCCGTTTTCGCCAGGCGGAGAATTGTCCGGTGTGATTGATGCGGTAGGCGAAGGTGTGACGCAGTGGGAAGTCGGCGACCGCGTAATCGCGATGATGGGCAACGGCGGTCTTGCCACCCAGGCTCTAGCCCCGGCTGACAAGCTGTTTCCCTTGCCTGACGGGGTCAGCTTTGAGACCGGTGCGTCGCTCTTGATGACTTATGGCACCAACATGCACGGTCTGCTTGATCGTGGCCACCTGAAAGCCGGTGACACTCTGCTGGTGCTGGGCGCGGCTGGCGGCGTTGGCCTTTCGGCAGTCGAACTGGGCAAGGCTTATGGGGCGCGCGTGGTCGCCGCAGTGTCGAGCGAGGAAAAGGCTGCAGTAGCGCGGGAGCACGGGGCGGACGAGGTGGTCATCTATCCCGTCGCACCGCTTGACAAGGACCAGTCCAAAGCGTTGGCCGAAGCGTTTAAGGCAGCCTGCGGACCTGAAGGCGCCAACGTCGTCTACGATATCGTCGGCGGTGACTATTCCGAACCGGCAGTGCGCTCAATTGCGTGGGAGGGAAGGTTTTGCGTGGTCGGCTTTCCGGCCGGTATCGCGAAGCTGCCGCTCAACCTTACACTGCTCAAAAGCTGCGATGTCTGCGGGGTCTTCTGGGGCGCCTATGCCGCCCGCGATCCGAAAGGCAATGCTGCCCACATCACCAAGCTTTTCGAACTGCTTAAATCAGGCAAGATCAGGCCGCGCGTCTCAGCAACTTTTCCGCTTGAACGCGGCGGCGAAGCGATCACCATGCTGGCTGACCGCAAGGCAATCGGCAAAGTTGTGGTAACGATGGACTGAGATGGGCAGGAGACAGCTATGAAGACAGCACACATGGCCATAGCAATCGGACTGGCGCTGACCGGGTGGGCTGCGCTAGCGAAGCCTGCACCAACACCTGCTGCTCCCAAGCCTGCTGACGTTGTAGCCGCTCGTCAGGCTGCAATGGCAATGGGCGCGGTTACGTTCAACATGCTTAAGAACGCGAGTGGAGCGGGAACTCCGGCAAAGAACCTCGGCTTTGGCGCGAATGCACTGGCTAAATGGAGCGCGGCCATGCCCGCGATGTTTGCCCCTTCGACCCGCAACGTGCCCAGCCGAGCCAAGCCGGAAGTCTGGGCTGACATGTCCGGTTTCGCTTTGAAAAGCGCCGCCTTTGCTGATGCAACCAAGGCATTGGTCGCGGCTGCGAAGAACGATGACAAGGAAGGCTTTGCTGACGCGCTTGCCAGCACCGGCGCCGCGTGCAAGGGCTGCCACGACAGTTATCAAGTGCCACCGCCCGCTGCCAAGCCGGGCTAACGCGGCACCAAGCAGACGATCAGGAGCAAAGATGACCGACTTCAACGACCGGGAGCGCGCCGAAGAAGCAAAGTTCGCCCGAGACGAAGAAATGCATTTCCGCGTTCATGCCCGCCGCAACCGCCTTTTGGGGGAATGGGCGGCCGGGTTGATGGGCCTGTCTGCGGTAGAAGCAGAAGGTTACGCCAAGGGCGTGGTTCAGGCTGATTTCGAGGAAGCCGGCGATGAGGACGTAATCCGAAAGGTTTTGGGCGATCTTGTCTCAGCCGGACAGGATGTCAGTGAGGCCGATGTCCGCGCTGCGCTGGAGACAAAGTCTATCGAAGCCCGCCGCGCGCTGATGGGCGAAGGATAAGTAATTCATCATGGCCATGGCTGGTGACACGATTGAGGCGATGATCAAGACCGCACTTCCTGATGCACAGGTTACGATGACCGATCTTGCCGGCGACAACAACCATTGGGCCGCACATGTGGTTTCCGCCGCTTTTACGGGCAAGTCGCGAATTGCCCAGCATAAGCTGGTCTATGCGGCGCTTGGCGGCCGAATGGGCGGTGAACTGCACGCCTTGCAACTGACCACCGCCGTTCCCACCTGAAGGAACGAGGAGCCCAACCCAATGTCCGACACCACTGCCCGCATCGCCGAAATCGTCAAAGCCAATGACGTCGTCCTGTTTATGAAGGGCACGCCATTATTTCCTCAGTGCGGGTTTTCCAGCCGGGCGATTGCGATTTTGGATCATCTTGGCGTTGCCTATGACAGCGTCGATGTGCTGCAAGACATGGAAGTTCGACAAGGCATTAAAGGCTTTTCCGACTGGCCGACAATCCCCCAACTTTATGTGAAGGGCGAGTTTGTAGGCGGCAGCGACATTATGATGGAAATGTACGAAGCGGGCGAACTGCACCAGCTGATGGCTGATAGCGGCGTCAAGCCTGCCGCCTGATCGCCTCCATATCGGCAGGCTTCAAAAGCGCTTCGCCGATCAGTCCAGCAATCGCTGGCCCGGTCATAGGCATACCGACAAGATGGCCTTGGAATTCGCGGCAGCCACACGCTTCGAGGCATTCTTTTTGCCGCGCGTTTTCCACCCCCTCGGCAATGACCTCAAGGTCTAGAGCGCGGGCGAGTTTGATCATCGCATCCACCAATGCTTCGGATTCGTCTTCTCCGCCAAGTGCTGCAACAAATGATCGATCAATCTTGATCTTGTCGACCGAGAAGCGCTGCAGAACACTTAGGCTTGAGTAGCCGGTCCCGAAATCATCCAGTGCTATGGAAAATCCCAGACGCTTCAGGGCATCAATATTGGCTGCTGTGACCGGATCTTCTCCGAGCAGTGCCGTTTCGGTCAGTTCGATTTCGTATTGCGACGGGACAATCCCGGCCTGCGCCGCCAGCCGGGTTACCAAAGCAGCGAAGCCCGGAGCACGCAGCTGCACAGCCGATACATTGATGGCGATGCGCGCTTTGGTCCAATGGCCAGTTTCAGCAAAAACCTTCCGCAGGACCTGCTCACCCAAGGCCAGGATCAGTCCGCACTCTTCAGCCAGCGGAACAAACGTTGACGGCGGCACGGCACCGCGTTCGGGATGCACCCACCGCACCAACGCCTCTACCGCCACGATCCCGCCATGGTGGTCTACCTGAGGCTGATAGACCATTCCCAGCGCATCACTGTGAAGCGCCTCGCGCAGGTCCGTTTCCAGCGAACGACGGTTTCGCAAAGCCATATCCATTTCGGCTTCGAAAAAGGTGACGCGGCAGCGGCCAAGCTCTTTTGACCGATACATCGCCAGATCAGCCCAGCGGAGGGCTTCAGACGGCTCGACGCCGGCGTTGTCGATCACGGTAGCGCCTACCGAGCAACCGACTTCGAGAAGACCGTATTCCGTTTTCAGCGGAGCACGAACTGCGGAAACAATGCGTTCGGCCAATACCGTCACGGCAGCGTCATTGGCGTTTTCAAGCATCACGACAAACTCATCGCCGCCCAGACGGGCTATCAAGGCCTCATCGGCACACACGTCGCGTAGGCGTCCGGCAACAGCTTGAATTAACGCATCGCCAGCATGGTGCCCCAGCGTGTCATTTACTTCTTTGAACCGGTCCAGATCCACAGCAAGTATGGCCACTCGCTGACTGAGTGTCCCTATTCCGGCCAAGACCGGTCCCAGCCGCGCAAATAGCATAGAACGGTTTGGCAGTTTGGTCAGGGGATCGTGAAAGGCAAGATGCCGTGCGCGCGCTTCGCTGGCGATCAATTCGCTGAAAATCGTCGCCCCACTGCGCACCACAATCATGGCGATCATCGCCATGGCGGCGATCGCGGCAAGTGCCGGGATCCACAACTGACGCAATAGCATCAAACCGGGTCGGCGCGGCGTCCAAGCAAGGCGGCCAACCAGCACTCCATCTGCGCCGTGCAGATCTACCTTCGTATACTGACTTACCGCGATATCTGCGGGATATAGATGTAGGTCATCGACCAGATACCGCCCTCCGAAAGTTCGGATCATCCGGGCATCCAAAGGCATGGCCATGATAACTACGGGCGCGCGTTTACCGGTCGGCTGGACTTTGCCTACGTCGGGTTGAACAAGAGTGGCAACCACAATGAACAATGTGTCATCGGCCCAAGCCAACGCGTTCATCTGGATTGGCGCGACCTGCGCAGCATCGGCATTCGGCGTTACCCGCACGGGTGGGCGAACAGCTTCAACTGCGCGTATTTGCGGCAACAATTTCGCGGTAACCGAAGCGAACGGGGCAAAGGCATCGGTAGACGCTCGCTCCCCCCGAACCGAAGCGTAAAACGCGTTGCCCGAAGCATCGACGACGAATGCGCGAGTAAACCCGTTAAACGTGAACAAATAACTTCCCAAGTTCATGTCCGCCCAGCGCAGGTCGCGATTGATATCAAGCGCCTTTACCGATTCGTCCCAGGCAACCTGCGGATGTATGACTTCATCGATTTCACGAAGTTGACGCGCAAAACCGTTTTGCACCATCTTCTGTTCGCGGTCTGCGGCCACTTCATCAAATTGCATGACAAGGAATACAGCAAGGCACACAAGCAACATCAGCCCGGCCAGCGTCATCACAACGATAGGGCCGAACAACCGTAATTTTCTGTGATCGATTTTATTTCGAAGGAAAGGCCCAGGGATCACGCGTCACATTGCTTTCAAAGCATAATTGAGTACGCGCCGATCTAATTACCTGATCTCAAAGAATGATTAGCGTCACGTTCAGCAAATATTGACCCTGATGACCGGCAGACATTCGTTTGCCAGCCGAAATGAACGTTCAAAGCCAAAACTTTGTGGAACTTTATGCGTGTCGGGGAGATAGCAGGGGAGGCGGGACCGCGGGAGACCAGGGGGGTGCGGCCCCGCCTCTCTTTGAGACTGCTTGGGGGTATGCCTTACTAAGCATGAGCCGTGCCAATTCGAGAAAAAACACAGAATTTCGTGACTTACGTGCTTCGTTATCGTCCCGGCTGATCGCTACATGTAAAGCCAGCCGACATCGCTCGTCTATGTGATTTGCGCTTGGCAAAGTGGCTGGTGGTAGGCACCGTAGGGCGATGGACAGTAAAGACGAATACGCCGAACACGATCAGCCGCCCCCGGCCATTCCTGCTGCAACGCTGATTATCTTTCGCAATTCCCCTGATGGCGGCGCGCCGCAGGTATTGATGGTCGAACGGTCGGCTTCGATGACCTTTGCCGGGGGCGCGGCAGTGTTTCCTGGCGGCCGGGTCGATGACGCCGATCTTGAATTCGCGCAAGAGCTAGGCGCGACGGACGACAACCAGCGTGACGAACTGGGCGCCCGGATCGCGGCGGTGCGAGAAACGCTTGAAGAGACGGGCTTGGTAGTGGGCATCGATCAGCGTGCGTCGGTTGAACACGCCCTATCCGCCCGCGCGAAGCTGCTAGAGCGCAAGGTTCTTGCGCCCGTTCTGGCTGACATGGGCTGGACCTTGCAGCTGGACCGGCTTCTGCCATTTTCCCGCTGGCGGCCGAAGCACCGGCATCTTCGGGTCTATGACACCCGTTTTTACCTCGCCGATTTGGGTACCGGCGCAGTCGACTTGCTGGTTGACCAAAGCGAAAATACGCATCTTTTCTGGGCCAGCGCCGCAGACGCGCTGAAACTTGCCGACAGCGGCCGGATCAAAGTGATATTCCCGACCCGGCGCAACTTGGAACGGCTGGCGCAATTTGCGTCGTACAGCGAAGCGGCCGAGCACGTAACCCGCTTTCCCAGCCGAATGATCACCCCTTTCATGCAAACGCGCGATGGCGTTCCATGGCTCGCCATACCCGACGATGCGGGATATCCGGTGACCGGTGAACCGCTGGAAAGTGCTGCGCGGAGTTAAAAAAAAAGAGCCCCCGCCAGCCTAAGCTCGCGGGGGCTATAGTTGGCCGGTAGGAAGGGCCCACCGGTCGGGTCGCATAACCCTCATAAGACAGGCGCACTGATTCGACCGTGACGGAGGTCACACCTCTACGAAAAAATGCAGTTGGATGGCGCGCCCGGCAGGGGTCGAACCTGCGGCCTCAAGATTAGAAGTCTCGCGCTCTATCCAGCTGAGCTACGGGCGCGCGCCGGGGGTTCCCATAAGGCGGGATTGCACGGCGCGCAAATGCGGCTAGCGTGCCGCCCATGAGCACCCACCTCAACATGCTGGACGGACAGGCAGGCGCGCGCCGCCACTACCGCTATTTCGATTATGTGATGGCAGCATTTGTCGCCATCCTGCTGCTGTCTAACCTGATCGGGGCTGCCAAGCTGGCAACGTTGGGGGGATACACGTTTGGTGCTGGCATCATGTTCTTTCCGATCAGCTATGTCCTTGGCGACGTGCTGACCGAAGTTTACGGCTATGCCAATGCGCGACGGTGCGTCTGGGTGGGCTTTGCCGCAATGATTTTCATGGCTTTCATGAGCTGGGTGGTCGTGGCCCTGCCTCCGGCCTCGGGGTGGAGCGGGCAGTCTGCCTATGAAAGCGTGTTCGGCAGCACCTGGCGAATCGTTGCCGCTTCAGTGATCGCGTTCTGGGCGGGGGAGTTCGTCAACAGCTTCGTCATGGCCAAGATGAAGATCTGGACTGAGGGCGGGAAACTGTGGACGCGCACCATTGGATCTACGTTTTTCGGCCAGGCCATAGACAGCCTTATTTTCTATCCGATCGCCTTTCTCGGGATCTGGAGCACCGGGCAGGTCTTGACCGTAATGGTCACTAACTGGCTGCTGAAAGTTGTGTGGGAAGCATTGCTGACCCCGGTAACCTATGCAGTGGTCGGCTGGCTCAAGCGGCGCGAGGGGGTTGAGGTTTTTGACCGCGGCACCGATTTCTCGCCATTCGCCAAAGCAGATGCGGTTTAGGCCCCGCCGCTTCGCGGCAGGGCCTCACCGGCGATTGCTCAATCGGCGATGAGGCCGATCGCGATATAGATCAGCACCAGGCTGCCGAATCCCAAGATTGTGCCCAGTGCCCAACCGACGCGAACCAGCGTTACGTCCACGCCGAAATAGTGGGCCATTCCCGAGCAAACACCCATCACCTTGGCGTTTTCACGGTCCAGGCGAAAGCCGGTGCGGTCGGGCAGGATGGGGCTGCCATTGTCGAGCGCGTTCATGCGACAACTCCGATATAAGCAGCAGCCGCTTGGGGCGCGGTCGGGGTGGCAACGGTGCCTGTGATAAGCAGGAACGTGAGGGCCAGCGCCGATACGGCTGCGGTTGCCTTAGTGCTAAACGTGTTGGATTGCGTCATTTTCGATCTCCTTGGACAAAGTGTGTTGCGCTAGTTGCGCATGTGACGGTGTCTGCAGGGAGCGTGCCAATTGCGGAAATTGGCACAAATCCACCCTTTCTACAGGATGAACAAAATCTTTCGCCTACATGAATACTCAACTTTGGCGATATTTCCTAACAATCAGCATTCGCCTTTCGCGTGACCTCACGTGTCGCGCACTCTATCACTGACTGATGGCGCTTGACCGCATCGTCCTTACTTCTTTTCGCAACCATCTCGGCACTCGGCTGGAAGGCACGTCAGCTTTCAACCTGCTGGTTGGTGACAACGGCGCAGGCAAGACCAACGTGCTTGAAGCGCTGTCATTGCTAGCTCCAGGACGCGGTTTGCGCCGGGCGGCGCTGGGCAACATGGCCGGTCAGGGCGGTGATGGCACTTTTGCGGTCAGCGCGGCTCTTGGCGATCAGGTGCAATTGGGGACCGGCATCCGTGCCGACCGGCCCGGACGGCGCATTGTTCAGGCGAACGGGGCTGAAATTTCTGCCGTTCAGCTGGGCGAATGGGTCAGCCTGGGCTGGTTGACGCCGGCGATGGACCGACTGTTTGCCGAAGGAGCCGGAGCGCGCCGCCGCTTTTTGGACCGCCTGGTGCTTGCGCTGGAACCCAGCCACGCCCGTAACGCAGCGCGGCTCGACACGGCCCTAAGGGAACGCAACCGCCTGCTGAGCGGTGCATCCGATCCCGATCCGCTCTGGCTCGACGCAATCGAGATTCAATTGGCCGAGGCAGGAGCTCAAGTGACCCAGGCCCGGGCGCGCATGGTTGAGCACTTGGGGCTTGCGCTGACAGCTATACCCGATGCCCCGTTTGCCAAGCCCGATCTGACCTATCAGCCGGGCGGGCCGCTGGACGCGTCATCATTGGCCGCAGCCCTGGCCGAAGGGCGCCGCCGCGACCGCGCCGCCCAGCGCACCCTGACCGGCCCGCACCGCGACGAACTGGCTGTAACGATGGCCGGCAAGGGTCAGCCCGCCGCTGAATGCTCAACCGGCGAGCAGAAGGCCATGCTGATCGCGATCACCCTGGCCCACTCGGGCTTACTGGGCGGCGAACGGCCGTCTCTGCTGCTGCTGGACGAAGTGGCCGCCCATCTTGATCCGCTGCGGCGCGCCGCCCTGTTCGACCGTCTCCGCCAGGGTCAGGCGCAAGTCTGGCTAACCGGCACCGAGATTGCGCCATTCGATGCAATCGCTGGTGAGGCTGCGGTCTGGCGGGTCAGCGGCGGGTCTGTGGAACGGCTGGCCTAGCCGGCAGAGCCTTGGCGACCGCATCGGCCGTGTCCGCGACCAGCAGGTCCACCCCGGGCGCGGTTGGGTGGACATGATCAGGCTGGACCAGATCGGGCTTGTCCAGCAATGTCTGCAAGAAAAACGGAACCAACGCCGCGCCATGCTTTTTTGCCAGCGCGGGATAAATCGGATTGAACTGCGCTGCATAATCCGCGCCCATGTTGGGCGCGGCGATCATGCCCATCAGCATTACCGGCACCTTGCGTTGCTTCAACCTGGTCAGGATCGCATCAAGGTTGGAGCGGGTCTGTTTGGGCGGGAGGCCGCGCAGCATGTCGTTCCCGCCCAGACTGATCAGAACCAGCGCTGGCGGGTTAGGGTCGCTGTTGAGCGTAAAGTCCAGCCGCTGCAACCCCCCCGCCGTGGTATCGCCCGAAACCCCGGCGTTCATGATCCTTGCATTGATTCCGCGCGCGCGCAGCGCCGTTTCGAGGCGCGCGGGATAGCTTTGCCCCGGCTCCAGTCCATAGCCAGCAAACAGGCTGTCCCCCAGGGCCACGATGCGCTGCTGTGCGCCCATCATTGGCGGCAAGGGCGCCGTATCAGCGCTGGCACGCACGCCCGGCGGCGCGTCGGCAGGCTCTGCCCCGCACCCTGTCAGTACCAGGGCCAGCAAAACGGGGGTTGTAACCGAGCGGGTCCGGTTCCATTTCATTGAGCAACTCCTTTATCTTTCCCCTAGCTATGGCATCCCGCTGACGTGACAAGCCCCCAACCGATGACGCAAGGCGCCATCGCCGCGTCCAACCTGACCCTGACCCTTGGCCAGGACGGCAGCGCGGTAGAAATCCTGCGCGATATCGATCTGGCGGTTCCGCTTGGTCAGACGCTCGCACTGCTCGGCCCGTCAGGATCGGGAAAAAGCTCTCTGATGGCAGTACTTTCCGGGCTGGAGCGGGCCAGTGGAGGGGCGTTGACCGTGGCCGGAGCCGATTTTGCGGCGCTGGATGAGGACGGACTGGCGGCAGCCCGGCGCGGGCGGATCGGGATCGTGCTGCAAGCGTTTCACTTGCTGCCGACCATGACAGCGCTGGAAAACGTCATGACACCGCTCGAGCTTGCCGGCATTCCAGATGCCCGCAGCCTTGCCCAGGCGGAACTGACCGCCGTGGGCCTGGGGCACCGGCTTGACCATTATCCGGCCCAGCTTTCGGGCGGCGAGCAGCAGCGGGTGGCCATCGCCCGCGCGCTTGCCCCGCGCCCGCCGTTGGTCTTCGCCGACGAGCCGACCGGCAACCTGGACATGGCAACTGGCGAGGCGGTGATGGACCTGCTCTTTGCCCGCCGCGCTGAAACCGGGGCGACGCTGGTGGTAATCACCCATGACGCTGCCTTGGCTGAACGCTGCGAGCGCGTGGTGACCTTGGCCGACGGCCGCATCGCCAGCGATACTTTGCCAGCGTGACGACAGTCCTGCCCTGGCGCACTGCCTGGACAATTGCCAGGCGCGACTTGTCTGCACGGTTCAAGGGGCTGCGCCTGCTGCTGGTCTGCCTGTTTCTGGGGGTTGGTGCACTGGCTGCGATCGGCACGCTGACCGGTGCGATCGAGCGCGAGCTGGCAAGTCGGGGCCGCACCATTCTGGGCGGCGATCTGGAACTGGCGGTGTGGCAACGCAGCCCGACTGTTGCCGAGAAATCAGCTTTTGCTCGGTTGGGCGCAACTTCGACCGGCGTTCGGATGCAGGCAATGGCGACGGCGGCTGACCTGGCCGCACCGGTGGAACTAAAAGCAGTCGACAGCGCCTGGCCGCTGGTCGGACGGCTGACGCTGCAAGACGGGCGCAAGGTTGGCGCCCCGCCAGCAGGATCGGCCTGGATCGCCAGCGGCGCGGCCGAGCGGCTGAGCCTGCGCCCGGGCAGCACGATCACTGTAGGCGGCAAGCCGTTACAGGTTGGCGGCATTATCGCGGACGAGCCCGATCGGCTGGGCGAGGGCTTTACCCTTGGTCCCGTGGTTATCGCCCCGGCGGGTTTTCCGGCGCAAGCAGGTCTGACCAGTCCGGGGGCGATGTACCGCAGCAAGACGCGGATCGCCCTGCCTGCCGGACGCGATCCGGTCCGCGTCGGCGCCGCGCTGAAACGCCAATTTCCCTCTGCCGGGTTCGAGATACGCACGCGCGACAAAGCCAGCCCCGGCGCAGAGCGTTTTGTCAGCCGGATGGGGGATTTTCTGGTTCTGGTCGGGCTGGCTGCACTGGTCATCGCCGGGATCGGGATTGGCGGCGGCGTATCCTCCTACCTTGAAGCGCGGCGGGGCAGCATCGCCACGTTGAAGGTACTGGGCGCAAGCAGCACCGCCATCGCGCGTATCTACATGTTGCAGATTGGCGCGGCGGCGTTGGCCGGAAGCCTGGCCGGGCTGGTCGGCGGAGTGCTGATCACACCGCTGCTTGGCGCGGCGCTGGGCAATCTGCTGCCGGTCGCCCC
Source organism: Novosphingobium sp. (assembly GCF_024642085.1). GTDB lineage: Bacteria > Pseudomonadota > Alphaproteobacteria > Sphingomonadales > Sphingomonadaceae > Novosphingobium. The sequence goes on from NZ_JAHEBV010000003.1 coordinate 93,463, forward strand.
AGGCTTTGTATTCGATCCGCTCGCCTTGGTCAAAGCTGCACTGTATGGGCTGCTGGTGGCGGTTATTTTTGCTGCGCCGCCTTTGCTTGCTGCGCGCCGATTTCCCGCCATGGCGCTGATGCGGGCGCGCGTAGCACCCTTGGCGAGCCGCTGGCGCGATAGCGTTCTGCCGGTGACCTTGGGCATCACAGCGATTGCCGCGCTTGCTTTGGCCACGGCATCGCAGCCCAGGGTCACAGCGTGGTTCCTTAGCGGTTGCATTGGTCTGCTGGCTTTGCTGGCCTTGCTGGGGTGGGCAATACGGTGGGGCGCCCGGCGTTCCCCACGCCCGCAGCAGCCCTTGCTGCGCATTGCCCTTGCGAACCTGTACCGGCCTGGCGCGCAGACGGGCGCACTGGTGACAGCGCTGGGCTTCGGCCTTTCAGCTTTCGTGACGCTGGCGGCGATCCAGACCAGCCTTGACGCCAATATCGCCGCGCGTGTGCCGCAGCGCGCGCCTGACTATTTCGTGCTCGACGTACCGCGCGAACGCGCCGACCTGTTTCGAAGAACGGTGACCGGGCAATCGCCCCGCGCTGATGTTCGCATGGTTCCCTCGCTGCGCGGGGCAATACTGGCCTATGGCCAGACCGACCGGATGACCCGCGTGGCCGACATGGCAGCCATCCCGGACGAAGCCTGGCCGCTTCGCGGTGAGCGCGGGCTGACCTATTCAGACACCGTGCCCGAAGGCAATACCGTGACCGCCGGAAAGTGGTGGCCGACTGGTTATGCCGGTCCGCCGCTGGTTTCGATCGATGAGAAACTGGCGCAGGCGCTCAACCTTGGCATCGGAGACAGCCTGACCATCGGCCTGCTGGGGGTTGAGCGTACTGCACGGATCGCCTCGCTGCGGCGGATTGACTGGGATTCGATGGGGTTCAACTACGTGCTGGTGTTCAGCCCCAACGCGATTGCCGATGCCCCGCACAACCTGGCTGCAACTATCGACCTGCCACAAGGCAGCGCCAAGGGGCCGCTGCTGCGCGCCATGGTTCGGGCTTTCCCGTCAAGTTCGGTTATCGAGATCGGCGGCGTGCTGACCCAGGCGCGTGCTCTGTTGTCGCAGGTCAGCCTGGCGATCTTGTCCGCTGCATCGGTCGCGGTGCTGGCCGGGATTGCCGTGCTGCTGGGCGCCATCGCGGCCGCGCGGGCCAGCCGCACTTATGACAACGTGGTGATGCGGGTGCTGGGTGCCAGCCGCCGCCAGCTGCTCGGCCTGCAATTGGCGGAATATGGTCTGCTGTCCCTGGTTCTGGCCGGGGTCGCGCTTGCACTGGGCTCAGGCATAGCCTGGCTGGTCATCGTCCAGATGTTCGATTTCGACTGGCTACCATCCTGGCCGCGGGTCCTGGCCGTTCTGGGCACCGGACTGCTGCTGGTCATCGGCTTTGCCCTGGCAGCTTCGCTTCCCTTGTTGAAAGCGAAGCCGGCCCAGGCGCTGCGCGAACTTTAATCAATCAGGCGAAAACGTCGCTGCTTGTTGGATCCTTCGGATCGGGGCCAAAGCGGTTGGGCCCTTTGGTGCCTTCCAGGAACATCAGCACAAGGAAGCCGATCGAGATAAGGATGTTAAGCAGCGGAATGAAACTGCCGATTACAAAGCCCAGATACCACCAGCCCGACATATCGCGATCATGCAAGCGGCGCACGGTGACTGCAATGCCGGGTATAAAGGCGGCGAGGCTCCACAGAGCCAGCAGGATGCCGGTTGTGCCACTGAACATCACGCCATAGACGGACAAGGGGCTGGTCGCGCTGGCGGCAGTAAGCTGCGCCATGGTGTCGCCCGAAGCCATCTTCATGCCGCCCAGCACGATCCACACAATCACATTGAGCAATGAAAACATCCAGAACTCCATCCGCCGCGAACGGCCTTTGAAGTCGGCGAAACGTTTGAACGGCAAAATCATCCAATTCATAGTACTGGCCCTCTCCCTGTATCGACCGCATGAGGTCGAACACAGCTTGCGGCCAATATCAAACAAAAAAAGGGGGCCCGCGAAGGCCCCCTTCTTTGTTGGCTGGTTCAGGTGCTTACCACTTGAACCGGGCCCCGACGCCGTAAGTACGCGGTTGGTTGGTGTAGCCCGAGATCGAACCCGACTGCGCCACCGAATCGAAGATGGTGGTGATGTTGCGGGAATCGAGCAGGTTGCGGCCCCACACCGACAGTTCAAGACCGTTTTCCATCGCATAGGTCAGAGATGCGTTGGCATCGCTAACCTCACGGCGGAACGGCCGCGCGGCGGCAAAGGCCGGAGCATAGCTTACGACCTGACCTTGCGCGTTGCGCTGGATGAAACCGGGCAGGCCATCGGCGATCTGCACCGGTGCATCATAGTGATAGTCACCGCGCAGGATGATAGTGTCGCCGTTGGTCAGCTCCTTCTCGTACTGCGCGCCGAAGGTAGCGGACAAACCGGGCAGACCGGCCGGCTTGCGTCCGGTGGCATCGCCCAACGCCGAATTGGGGAAGCTGTCGTATTTGGGATCAAGGTAGATGAACGATACGTTGAACGTCAGCGCATCTACCGGCTTGACCATGCCGTCAAACTCGATCCCGAAAGTCGATTGCTTGCCCGCATTGGCCAAGGCAAAGCCGGTACCGGTGAAGATGTTGGACTGAAAGCCCTTGATCGTCTGCTTGAACACCGCAAGGTTGGCCGAAACCAGACCCCAGTTTGCCTTCAGGCCGAACTCGTACACGCTGGCGTCTTCAGGTCCGGCAAAGCGGCTGCCGGCGCCCAGGTTGACAGGCGCGATGCCGGCGGTGCGGATCGCGGCAAGGTCGCTGGCCAGCGGGCGGCTGTCACGGCTGAGGTTGAAGGAACTTGCCTTGAACCCGGTCGCATAGCTCAGATAGACGTTGACCGTATCGGTCGCGTCATAGGCAGCGCGCAAGGTATAGGACCAGTCGCTGTCGCGGGTCTTGCCGCTTTCCACCGCGTTGGGCAGGTTAAGGAACGGCGGCAGGAACTGGAAAGCACGCAGGCCGCCCAGCGGATTGGCGGCCGGGTTGTTCTGGTTGGCCGCCGCAAAGGCCGCTGCACCCGCAGGGCTAGCGCCCTGGCCCAGCGCGCCAAGGAACAGCAACTGGTTGCGGAACGGCGCATAGGCTGCCGCATCAAGGTTGATGCCCGAGAACACGTCGGTCGAAACCACATTGGTGGTCACGTCCTTGCGATCATTGGTATAGTTGAACCCGGCGGTCAGTGTCAGCCGGTCCGTCACCTCGAAATCGACGTTTCCGAACAAGGAGTAAGCCTTGTCGCGAAGCTTGTATTGTTCGGTCAGGCCGTCACCGGCGCGGAAGAAGGTGTTCAGGTATTTTGCCGGATTATTTTCAAGCGCGCCGAACGTACCTTCCAGTGTGGTCACGTTGAGCGCGCCCCCCGATGCCGCCTGGATCAGGGCGTTTCCGTACGGGCGGAACTGGCTTCCGAACAGGATCTGGTTGCCCTGGTTGATCGTTTCATCGAAGTAGTAACCGCCCAGCAGGAAATTGAACGGGCCGTCCAGGTCGCTGGCGATGCGCAGTTCCTGGGTGAATGTGCCAATGTCAACGTCAGCCGAATTGCGTCCGATCAGATCAGCGCTGGTGAAATCGCTATCCTGATTGGTGATTGCCCGGCTCTTGCGGTAGGCGGTTATCGAGGTCAGCGTCAGCGGGCCGGCCTTGTATTCCATCTGGCCCGACAGGCCGTAGTTTTTGATGTCGTTGCTTGACGGGAAGTTGGAATAGACGGTGTCGGCAAACGGGGTCTGGAAATCGTTCACCCGGCCGCCCAGCGTCTCAATGATCGAAGTCGCGCCCGAACGGCGCAGGTTGACCACTGAACAGCAGGTTTCGTCGATCTTGTCGTAATCGGCAATCAACCGCAGCTTGAAAGCATCGCTGGGCTGGAACAGGGCCTGGCCGCGCACGAACCAGCGGTTGCGGTTGTTCGCCTCGCCATTGTAGCCCAGATCGGTGATATAGCCGTCGCGCTTGTTGATACCGCCCGCCAGACTGACCGCGATCGTATCGCTGACCGGGCCGGTGACCACGCCTTTGACCACGACTGCATTGTAGTTGCCGTAGCTGGCTTCGACATTGCCGCCGAACTTGAACTGCGGAGCGCGCGTTACAATCGAGATGACGCCGGCGCTGGCGTTCTTGCCGAACAGGGTCGATTGCGGGCCGCGCAAGACTTCGATGCGCTGGACGTCTGGCAAGTCGCCGATCTGGGCAGCAGTGCGCGAACGGTACACGCCGTCGACAAATACGCCGACCGACGGTTCGATCCCGGCGTTATTGGCGCCATTGCCAAAGCCGCGGATAAAGAAGTTCGTGTTGGCCGAGCTTTGCAGCTGGCCCACGCGCAGGGCAGGCACGATCGACTGCAGATCGCTGAGATCGCGAATCTTGGCGCGTTCGATGGTTTCTGCGGTTGTCACCGATACAGCAACGGGCACATCCTGCAGGGTCTGTTCGCGCTTGGTCGCGGTAATGACGATTTCGTTGCCCTGCTCTTCGGCTGCAACGTCGTCCTGCGCGGCAGTGGCCGGCTGGGCTTCTTCCTGCGCCTTGGCGAGGCTCGGCAGGATCATGGCGGGCATGGCAATGCCAAACAGCAGCGCCGAGCGGATAGACCCGGCGGTACCGGCAAACTTCGATTTCATGAAAAACCTCTCCTGGAAACTTGCAGAATCGTTGAGTCGCCGGGGAGCCTCCGGCTGGATGCCGGATGGTGCGACCGGAGCCCTCATAGAAATGAATGGACGGTGTTAGAAACAGTTACGTGACAGCGGAGTAATATCCTTGCGCGCTGTTGCAACAAGATCACAGTCGGCGCTCTTGCCCCGGCGGGCCGTCTGGGCTAGGGGCGCGGCGAAATCCGCGAGGCCTTCGTGCGCTCGCCCCTCCAATCAGAGAAGCCCTCATGTCCGCCCCCCTGCCCTTGCGCAATATCGCCATCATCGCGCACGTCGACCACGGCAAGACCACTCTGGTCGATCAGCTGTTCCGCCAGTCCGGCACGTTTCGCGACAACCAGCGCGTCGAAGAACGCGCGATGGATTCAAACGACTTGGAAAAAGAGCGCGGCATCACCATCCTGGCCAAGTGCACCTCGGTCGAGTGGAGCGGTACCCGGATAAACATCGTCGACACCCCCGGTCACGCCGACTTCGGCGGCGAGGTGGAACGCATTCTGTCGATGGTCGACGGCGTCATCCTGCTGGTCGACAGCAGCGAAGGTGCAATGCCGCAGACCAAGTTTGTCACTGGCAAGGCGCTTGCACTTGGTCTCAAGCCGATTGTGGTTGTCAACAAGGTCGATCGCCCCGATGAACGCATTCAGGAAGTGCTCGACGAAGTATTCGACCTGTTCGTCAGCCTCGATGCCAGCGACGAACAGCTGGACTTCCCCGTTCTCTATGCCTCGGGCCGCAATGGCTATGCCAATGTCGACCCTGCCCTGCGCGAAGGCACGCTGACCCCGCTGTTCGAAAAGATCGTCGATCACGTGCCGCCCCCGGCCGCCGATTTCGATGGTCCGTTCAAGTTCCTGGTCACGCTGCTGGATCGCGACAACTTTCTTGGCCGTATCCTGACCGGCAAGGTCCAGTCGGGCACGGTCAAGGTAAACTCGCCGATCCACGCGCTGGACAGCGACGGCAAAGTGATCGAGGCTGGCCGCGCCTCCAAGCTGATGGCCTTCCGCGGACTCGAACGCGTCCCTGTGGACGAAGCCCGCGCCGGTGACATCATTTCGATAGCCGGGCTGACCGAAGCGACCGTTGCCAATACAATCTGCGACACCAGTGTGACCGAACCGCTGCACGCGCAGCCGATTGATCCGCCGACCCTGTCGATGCGCTTTGCGGTCAACGATTCGCCGATGGCGGGGCGCGAAGGAACCAAGGTAACCAGCCGCATGATTCGCGACCGCCTGCTGCGCGAAGCGGAATCCAATGTCGCTATCCGTGTCACCGAAAGTTCAGATCGAGACAGCTTCGATGTGGCTGGCCGCGGCGAACTTCAGCTTGGCGTGCTGATTGAGACAATGCGCCGCGAAGGGTTCGAACTGGGCATCAGCCGCCCGCGCGTGCTTTACCGCCAGGACGAAGGCGGCCAGCGCACCGAACCTTACGAGACCGTCGTCATCGACGTTGACGACGAACATTCCGGCACGGTCGTCGAGAAAATGGCGCTGCGCAAGGGTGAGATGACCGACATGCGTCCGTCGGGCGGCGGCAAGACCCGCATTACGTTCGTCGCGCCCAGCCGCGGCCTGATCGGCTATCACGGCGAGTTTCTGTCCGATACCCGCGGCACCGGTATCATGAACCGCCTGTTCGATGCCTACGGCCCTTACAAGGGTGCGATAGGCGGGCGGCAGAATGGCGTGCTGATCTCAAACGGCAGCGGCGAGGCCGTGGGCTATGCGCTCAACATGCTGGAAGAACGCGGTATCCTGTTCGTACGTCCGCAGGACAAGATCTACGAAGGCATGATTATCGGCGAGAACGCCAAGCCCGATGACCTTGAAGTCAACCCGATGAAGTCCAAGCAGCTGACGAACTTCCGTTCGACCGGCAAGGATGACGCCATCCGACTGACCCCGCCCAAGATCATGACGCTGGAACAGGCCATCGCTTACATCGACGATGACGAAATGGTGGAAGTTACGCCGAAATCGATTCGCCTGCGCAAGGCGCTGCTCGACCCTCACGAACGCAAAAAGGCCAGCCGCCGCAAGGACGACTGAGATCTGCTGAAACGTCCGGCAGGGCCCGGCTATCAGTGTGGCCGCTCAATATTTAAACGGGCCGCTCCACGATCTGTGGAGCGGCCCGGCTTTTAATGACCTGTCAATTGAACTGCCCGATCAGAACCGGAACGACAGAGTTCCGCGGAACGATTGGTAAGTGAAGTTTTCGCTCGACGGCTGCATCCGGACATTGCCGCCGGACAGCACGAAAGGATTGGTCGCGCCGCCGCCGCTGACCTGCACATAATACTTGTCGTCGTTGTAGCGGTTGAACAGATATTCCAGCCCCAGCGAGATATTGTTCGTCAGCATGACTTCGGCACCGCCGCCATACTGATAACCCAACACCATCTTGTCGTTGTTCACTTCGGTAAAGGTGTTCGCGGTGTTGCTGGTGCGGAATGAGTGATTGATCTTCGCACCGCTGACTCCGCCGGTCGCATAGAAAAGCGCCCCGCCGCCGGGGGTGTATCCGACCCGCGCCCGTGCGGACGCATTGAACTTTATGCCGCGCTGCAGTTCGTAGAATGCGGGAGTGCTGCTGAAACCGGTCGTCCCGTCAAGGATGTCGTTGCCACTGCCTTCCAGCAGGACACCAACGACGATGTTGCCCATGCGCTTGTCGTAGCCAATGCGCCCACCGTATTCGACCCGGTCCTTGTCGTTCGAGCAGCCGGTGCTGGGAACGTTGCTGGTCGCCCGACCGTTGCAGAAACCGGTAAAGGCATTGGCACCCGAACTGGTGCGGACGGTATCTTCATAAACTCCGTCACCATTCGTGTCGAAAACCACGCTGTCACGGGCATCGCTTGGCTGTGCTGCAACACCGCCGAAGGCGGTAATGTATGGGCCGTCGAAATGGCTGTCACGGTCAAAGCCGCTATCCTGGGCAAATGCAGCAGTGCTGCAAAAGGATGACGCCAAAAGTGCACAAATAAATATTCTGGAGCGCTGCATTGTTAATCCCTTCAGATCTTTGATTCCGGGGGGGAAACGTTCGAGCGCACGAAAAGGATCACGCAGGAGGCCAAATATTTTTCCAACTTTTGAATGTGTTGCATATTTGCACCAGTGAAACTGTCGTTTTCCTTGGAATTCGGTTCCGAACCGGCCTGACGGACTTTGCGAAATTGTAGATCGCCCAGCCGGGCAGCACTCGCGCTTGAACCGCCATTAGGCTAGTGGATTGCGCGATGCAGATGTCCGACCTTCGCATTGCCCTGTTCAGCGGCAATTACAACATGACCACCGACGGGGCGAACCGGGCGCTTAACCGGTTGGTTGAGTACTTGCTTCGTCAAGGCGGGAATGTGCGAGTCTATTCGCCTACTAATGCCGAGCCGGCCTTTCCGCCAATGGGTGAACTTGTCAGCCTGCCGTCGCTCGCCATTCCGGGCCGCGCGGAATACCGGTTGCCAATGGCTCTCAGCGGCCGGGTGCGGCGCGATCTGGCTGGGTTCAAGCCCAATGTGGTCCACGTATCTTCGCCCGATATCAGCGCTCATCGCGCGGTGACGTGGGCGCGGCACCGCGGAATGCCGGTGCTGTCATCAGTCCACACGCGGTTCGATACCTATCCGCGCTATTACAATATGGCCTGGGCCGAGCCGGCGCTGACCGCGCTGCTGCGCCGGTTTTACCGCCGCTGCGATGCACTGGTGACACCGTCTGAATCAATGGCGCAGGTATTGCGCGACCAGCGGATGAATTATGACATTGGCATCTGGTCGCGCGGGGTGGACCGCACCGTGTTCAACCCCGGACGGCGCGACATGGCCTGGCGCCAGTCGCTGGGCATCGCGGACAGCGAAGTTGCCGTGGGCTTCCTTGGCCGCCTGGTCATGGAAAAGGGGCTCGACGTGTTTTCTGACTCGATCGATGAACTGCGCGCGCGAAACATTGCCCATCGCGTCCTGGTGATTGGCGAAGGGCCGGCACGCGACTGGTTTGAAGCGCGGCTGCCCGATGCGGTGTTCGCCGGATTTCAGGGAGGTTCCGATCTGGGCCGCGCGGTGGCGAGCATGGACGTGCTGTTCAACCCTTCGATTACCGAAACCTTCGGCAACGTCACGCTTGAGGCGATGGCCTGCGGATTGCCCGTGGTCGCAGCAGCCGCCACCGGAAGTGAAAGCCTGGTCGACGATGGTCAGTCGGGTCGGCTGATCCGTCCCGGCGCGATCCACCACTTTGCCGAGGCGCTGCGCGGTTACATCGAAAACCCTGAACTGCGCGCGCGGCACGGCACTGCGGGCGAGGCCCGTTCAAAGGATTTCAGCTGGGACCGGATCAACCAGGCAGTGGCAGACACCTATCTGCGGTTGATCCGGCAAAAACCTGGCACGCGGCCCTAAACTTGGATGCCTTGAGCGGCGGACTTGCGCGAATAATGCCACAAGAACAAAACGGCCGCGCAGATCACCAGCGGCATCAGCTTGCCCGCCGTTGAATCCAGCGCAGCGGGCGTATGGGTGTATTGGTAAGCGAAGCTGCCTACCGCTCCGGCCAGCGACACCAGAAATGCCGTGGCTGCATGGCGCGACCTGAGCAGCATCAGCACCGATCCCGCGACCGAACCCCACACGCCAAAACCCCAGGCAGCCTGAACCCATAGCGGAAAACTATCGATCCAGCTTAATATCACCTGCGGATCGCCCGCCGCCTTGAGATAATCGACGTTGCGCATGCGGGTCATCACATAGTCCATTGCGCCGAAGCTGTTCCACAGCGCACCCAGAACCGATATAACCCAATAACTGGCCGGCACGCGTGCCGTCTGTGACTCATCCATCGCACTATCCCCCTCGTTGTTGCGCCCGGACGGTCCGAGCGTAACACAGCAAGAGGAATGCGCAAAAATGTGGCCAAGCTGAAGCGGCCCCGGCTGGCAGTCTAAAGCCGTTCGATCTTGCGCGCCGCCTCATCAAGTATGTCAGCGACGGCAAGCATGGTGTCACGGTCGAAATCGCCGGACGCCGCGCGCTGGCGGACCGCGGTGAACAGGTTGCCCATGGCCCGGCGCAGCGGCGGGGCGCCGTGACGGTCGTGATCATCGGCAAGACCCCGCAAACGGCTGGTGATCGTTTCGATTTCTTCCCTGCGGCTGGCGATTTCCGCACGTCCAGCCTCGGTCGCGGCATAGGCCTTGCGCGCACCCTCACCAGCTTGTTCAGCGATCAGGTCTTCATCGGTCAGCAGGTTGAGCGTGGGATAGACGACACCCGGGCTCGGCGCATAGTTGCCGCCAGTGAGCTCCTCGATCGCCTTGATCAGTTCGTAGCCGTGCCGCGGCTGATCAGCGAGCAGCGACAGCAGGAAGAGCCGAAGCTCGCCGCCGCCGAAAACGCGTCCGCGTCCGCCCGGTCCATGGCGGTGGCGACCACCCCATTGCGGCCCATCACCGCCAAAATCACTGCCCCAGCGCCGGTGGCGGCCACCTATCATTGCCATCATCGGCCAAACTGCTGCCCCGCGAGAGCTGCATCCATATCTTTTCATTTAACTACCTTTCATGATATTCTTAAGATATATCTTTTGGTGGGACTTGCAAGCCTTCGATGGCATTTTTGGCGGCGCGGCCTATCTTGGCTGCGATGGCTGACCTTTTCGTAGATGAACTGCCCGCTGCTGCTGCCCCAGAAGAACCGGGCGCGGACGCTCCGCTCGCTGACCGGCTACGGCCGCGCTCGCTGGATGAAGTTATCGGGCAGGAACATCTGACCGGGCCGGAAGGCGCGATCGGGCGAATGGTAGCGGCGGGGCGTTTGTCCAGCATAATCCTGTGGGGCCCGCCTGGCACCGGTAAGACCACCACCGCCCGGCTTCTGGCCGACAGCGTCGGAATGCGGTTCGTGTCGATCAGCGCGGTGTTTTCGGGGGTTGCCGACCTTAAGAAAGCCTTTGCCGAGGCGCAGATGGCAGCCAAAGCGGGGCAACGCACACTGCTGTTCGTGGACGAGATTCACCGTTTCAACCGCGCCCAGCAGGACGGCTTCCTGCCGTTCGTTGAAAAGGGTGTGGTCACGCTGGTCGGCGCTACGACCGAAAACCCCAGCTTCGCGCTTAACGCCGCACTGCTCAGCCGGGCGCAGGTACTGATCCTTCACCGGCTGGACGCGCGGGCATTGGCCGAATTGCTGGCCCGGGCCGAAGCACTCGAAGGCCCGCTGCCACTGACCGATGACGCACGCGAGGCGCTGGTTGCCAGCGCGGACGGGGATGGCAGGTTCTTGCTCAACCAGGCCGAAACGCTTTACAACGCCCGCATACAGGCACCCCTCGATCCAGCCGCTCTTGGTGCATTTCTGCAGCGGCGGGTAGCGGTCTATGACAAGGACCGCGACGGGCACTACAACCTGATTTCCGCGCTGCACAAGGCGCTGCGCGGGTCTGATCCACAGGCCGCGCTTTACTATATGGCGCGGATGCTGACTGCCGGAGAAGAGCCGCTTTATGTGCTTCGCCGCCTGGTGCGTTTCGCCAGCGAGGACATTGGCCTGGCTGATCCGCAAGCGCTGGTCCAGTGCCTTGCGGCAAAGGACGCGTACCAGTTCCTTGGCAGCCCGGAGGGCGAGCTTGCGATCGTCCAGGCTTGCCTTTACCTGGCCACCGCGCCCAAATCCAACGCCGCCTATATGGCACAGAAGGAAGCGTGGCAAAGCGCCAGGGAAACGGGCAGCCTGACCCCGCCCGCCAATATCCTGAATGCGCCGACGAAACTGATGAAGGACATCGGTTACGGCCAGGGCTATGCCTATGATCACGACGCTGATGACGGATTTTCGGGCGACAATTACTGGCCCGAAGGGATGGCTCCGCAACACTATTACCGTCCCGTCGAACGGGGGTTTGAACGTGAGGTGGCGAAGCGGCTGGAATGGTGGGACAAGAAGCGACACGACATCGCCAACGCGAAATCCTAGCGGAACAAGGAAGCCTGAAGATGAACTTTGGCCATCTGCGCCGGGTGCGCGTGTCGGCAGCAATCGCGCTTGCCGCCAGCGGCACGGCGCTTTGCGCAGCAACAGCAGCAGCGGATCCGGTTTCCGGCGTCTGGCTGGTTGAACATCCAACGGCACCTTTTCCGCTTCATCTTTACGTCTTCAACGCTGATCACACCATGCAGCAGGCCAATCCCGATGCCGGAAATCCGCGCGAAAGTGACAGCGATGGTAAAGGTATCTGGTTACGCAAGGGCAACCGGATCGTCGGGAAGTGGGTCGAGATCATGGCGGATCGGACCACCCACAAATTGACCGGCAGAGGCGAATTGACCTTTGAACTGACCGTATCGGGCAACCGCATCACTGGCACCGGATCGTTTACCCAGTTTGACGCGGCAGGCCTGCGCAAAGGTGACCTGATCGACGCACCGTTTACCGGATCGCGAATTACAGTTCCTTGACGCCTGACCGGTTCTGCAACTTTGCCGCTATCGACTGGTCGGGTGCGGCTGGTGAGCGGCATCGCGGCATCGCCGTTGCCCTGCTGCGTGCTGACGAGATTACGCCCGCGATCATCCGGGCCGGACATCGCTGGTCGCGCCCCGAGGTGCTGGAATGGCTGCTGAACGATATGCCACACAATACACTTGTCGGCTTCGACATGGGCATCAGCCTGGCTCACGCAGACTGCGGTGCATTTTTCCCGGAATGGGCAGACAGTCCGGTTGATGCCAAGGCGCTGTGGGCCATGGTCGACCGGATCTGCAGCGATGATCCGCACTTGGCGGTCACGTCGTTTGTGAACCATCCCGAAGCCGCACGGCACTTCCGCCGCCACGGCGGGCGTGAAGGGGACCGGTTTGGCGCACAGGGCATCGCAGGGGGACGCGGCCGGCTTCGCGTGACCGAACGCGCGCAGGAAAAGCTTGGCTGCAAGCCCTATTCAAACTTCAACCTGGTAGGTGCAGCGCAGGTTGGGAAATCCAGCCTTACGGGCATGCGGCTGCTCCACCAGCTGGATGGACGTCTGCCGGTCTGGCCGGTCGATCCGCTGCCGCCAACCGGTTCGGTCATAACCGAGATTTACACCGCCATTGCCGCGATCGCAGGCGGGCGAAGCGCTGGCCGATCAAAGGTGCGCGACTACGCCGGGTTGAACGACGTATTGGCGCGGCTCAACTGCGGTCATGTTCCCGGACAAGGCCCGATTGCCGATCACGAAAGCGACGCTCTGATAACCGCCGGCTGGCTGCGCCGGGCAGCTCAGGACGCGGCCTTGTGGACCCCCAAATGCCTGACTCAGCAAATTGCACGAACAGAGGGGTGGACCTTCGGCGCTCCTTAGTTCTAAGGACGCCTGCACATAAGGCCACGTTGCCGGCTTAGCTCAGTTGGTAGAGCACCTGATTTGTAATCAGGGGGCCAGGGGTTCGAATCCTCTAGCCGGCACCATTTTCATCGCGGGAGCAGCCGGCACCAATGCTAGCCGACATGATCGAACGCTTGCTGGACCGTCATCTGGATGATGCAGCGCAGGCCCAGGCGCGCGAAGGGCAGTGGCTGCCCGCGCTGTGGGCCGAGGTTGAGGAAATGGGCCTGCCGCTGGCACTGCTGACCGAAGACCAAGGCGGCTTCGGCCTGAGCTTTGAGGAAGCTGGCGAGGCGCTGCGCCTGCTTGGCCGCCATGCCATGCCGCTGCCTGTTGTTGAAACCATGGCCGCGAACCAGTTGCTGGCCGCCGCTGGTTTGCCGCTGGCAGAAGGCGCAGCCGGTCTGGCACGGGCCGATGATCTCAAGCTGATTGATGGACGCCTGACCGGCACCGTTCCGCGGGTGGCGTGGGGCGAACAGATCGGTTGCCTGGCACTGGCCGTGGGCGATAGACTGTACCGCGTGCCGCGCAGCGGCTGGAGCGTTGCCGAACAAGGGACATCGCTCAACTTTCACCCCCGACCCAGCCTGGCGATCGATTGGGCGGTCGATGCGTCTGCGCCGCTACCGCATTGCCCGCTGGCCGCCGGCGCGACCGTGCGCGCTTTCCAGATCGCTGGGGCTCTCGAAGCCGCACTGGCCATGACTCTCGACCACACAGCGACCCGCGTCCAGTTCGGCAAGCCGCTGCAAAAGAACCAGGTTGTCCAGCACGAACTGGCCAAGCTGGCGGGCGAATTGGCCTGCGCCACTGCCGCCGCCGATCTGGCGGGCGAAGCTCTGGCGCGCGGCGATACATTGGGCGTTGCGGCAGGATCGCTGCGCGCACGCGAAGCCGCCGGAACCGGAGCCGGTATCGCCACGCAGATGCACGGCGCGATCGGGTTTACGCGCGAACACCGGCTGCACCTTTACACGACAGCCCTGTGGACCTGGCGCGACGAGTTTGGTGGACAGGTCTTTTGGGCAACGCAGCTAGGCCGCGCTGCGATAACCGCTGGCGGACAAGGCTATTGGCCGATGGTAACAGCCTTATGAGTGCAATCCCCTTCCCCGCCCCGCCAGCCGACAGCCCCGAGGTCGTGGCCCTGCGCACCCAGTTTCGGGCTTTCCTGCACCAGCAGCTGGGCGATCGTACTCCGCGTCAGCGCAGCGATAACTGGTACGGCTTCAGCCGTGACTTCTCGCGGGCGATGGGCCACGCCGGATACCTCGGCATGACCTGGCCCAAACAGTATGGCGGGCATGAACGCAGCGCGTTTGAACGTGCTGTCATCGTCGAGGAATCGCTTGCCTCGGGCGCTCCGGTTGGTGCCCACTGGATCGCCGACCGGCAGAGCGGCCCGTCGATCCTGAAGTTCGGGACCGACGAACAAAAGGACACGATCCTGCCGCGCATCGCGGCGGGCGAGCTTGCCTTCGGCATCGGGATGAGCGAGCCTGATAGTGGCTCCGACCTGGCAGCGACGCGGACCAAGGCAGTGCGCGACGGCGATCTATACCGTGTCACCGGCACCAAGGTCTGGACCAGCTTTGCGCATGAGGCTGACTATGTGATCCTGTTCTGCCGGACCAGCGGCACACCGGCCGACCGGCACCAGGGCACAAGCCAGCTTCTGGTCAACCTCAAGGACACTCCAGGTTTGACGATTCGGCCGATCATCGACCTGGCCGGTCAGCATCATTTCAACGAGATGCACTTCGAAGATGCGATCGTTCCGGCAAAGTATCTGCTTGGCAAGGAAGGCGATGGCTGGAACCAGGTGATGAGCGAACTGGCTTTCGAACGTTCAGGCCCCGAACGCTTTCTGTCCTCGATCGAACTGATGCTCCAGCTGCTCAACATGCTGAAAGGGCGTGATGACGATGCGGCGCTGGCCACCATCGGCCGCCTGACCGCGCAGCTTGCCGTGCTTCGGCGACTGTCCCGCTCTGTCGCGGCGATGTTGCAGGACAAGCAGGATGCAGCGCTGCAGGCGTCTATCGTGAAAGACGTCGGTGCGGTGTGGGAACAGACCCTGCCCGACTTTGCCCGCCAGCTGGTCGATGCCGAACCCGACCCGCGCAGCGCGGCGGCCTATGCCGGGGTGCTGGCCAACATTGTCCATAATGCGCCGAGCTGGTCCTTGCGTGGCGGCACGCGCGAGATCCTGCGCGGGATCATCGCCCGGGGTCTGGGAACCCGCTAATCCGGTTGCAATTGTAACCTTACCGGTCGATGGTTTGCGCCATGACCGAGACGATGACCTATGCCCGCTATCTATCGCTGGATGACTTGCTCGATTGCCAGCACCCACGCTCGGACGCCGATGACGAGCTGCTGTTCATCATCATCCACCAGACCAAGGAATTGTGGCTCAAACAGATGATTTGCGAACTGCACCTGGCCTTGGCGCAGGTCCGCGCCGATCACTTGGTTCCTGCGTACAAGGCGCTGGCGCGGGTCAGCCGGATTCAGGCGGTGATGACGCTGAGCTGGGACGTTCTGGCGACCATGACCCCCAGCGATTATACCCGCTTTCGTGATGCGCTGGGCCCGTCGAGTGGGTTCCAGTCGGACCAGTTCCGGACTGTAGAATACATCTTGGGGCTGAAGGACAGCAAGTTCCTGTCCTATCAGGGTGACCGCCCCCATGCGCTTGCCGCGATGGAGCAGGCGCTTGCCGCGCCCAGCCTGTGGGACGAAACGCTGGGTGCGGCAGCGCGGGCAGGTCTGCCCATTCCGCACGAGGTTCTGGCGCGCGACGTGACGCAGCCTTACCTGCCAAACGAAGCGGTCGAGGTGGCACTGCTGTCAGTATACCGTGATACCGAACGTTATTGGGACCTTTATCAATTGGCCGAAAAGCTGGTCGATCTGGACGATGCAATGGCATCTTGGCGGCACAAGCACGTGCTGACTGTGGAGCGGGTGATTGGCGGGAAGCGCGGTACCGGCGGCACCGCCGGCGCAAGTTATCTCCATTCGACCCTGACCAAGCGCGCTTTCCCTGAACTGTGGTCGCTTCGGACTGCGCTATGAGTTTCAAGCGCTTGTTTTCCCGGTCATTGGATGCCGCGCCCGGGCGGCTGCACTTTGCCGCGCACAGCCACCATCTGTGGCCCGATGCAAGCTGGCAGGGACAGGCGCAAGCTTGGCAGGATGCGGCCCGGCTGGCCGATTACAAATGGGACCACATCCTTGCCCAAGTCGTCCCCCAAGCCCAGCGCTTTGTCGCCCATGAATTGAACCTGCCCGATCCGGCGACGATTGCCTTTGCGCCCAACACACACGATTTTCTTGTGCGGATCGTGTCAGCCCTGCCCATGGCCCGGCCCCGCATTCTGGCCAGCGATGGTGAGTTTCACTCGTTCCGCCGCCAGGCGCTGCGCTGGGCCGAAGCCGGGCGGATCGACCTGGTCACCGTTCCACTGAACCGACTGGTTGACGCGGCCAAAACCGGACCGTTCGACCTGGTTTTTGCGAGCCAGGTGCAGTTCAACTCAGGCCAGGCGCTGCCTGGATTGGACAGTCTGGCCGCGCTGGCCGCGCCTGATGGCCCGTGGGTGGTGATTGACGGCTACCACGGCTTCATGGCGACCCCGACAGACCTGTCTGCCATCGCGGAGCGCGTATTCTATCTGTCTGGCGGGTACAAATACGCGATGGCCGGTGAAGGCGTCTGCTTTCTTCACGCGCCCGCCGGCTTTGCCCCGCGTCCCGAAGTGACCGGCTGGTACGCCGCGTTCGACAATCTGGCCGAGCAGCAGGGCGGGGTCGGTTATGCGGCTGATGGTCGCCGGTTTCTGGGCAGCACCTTTGATCCATCGGGCCTGTACCGCTTCAATGCCGTTCAGCGCATGCTGACGGAAAAGAAACTCACGACGGCGAAAATCTCGGACCACTGCGACCGCTTGAAACAGCGATTTCTTGGCGCCGATCCGCTTCCTTCGCTGCGCGTCATCAGCGGCCCGCAGGCGCGGTTCCTGGCGCTGCAAGGTGCAGACGCCCCGGCCATTCATGCCGCGATTGCTGCCAGGGATGTCGTCACAGATTTGCGCAGCGACGTGCTGCGGATCGGTTTTGCGCTTTATAACGATGCGGCTGACGTCGACGCTTTGATCGCCCGCATCGGCGCCTGAAACGAAGGGCCCCGCCGGATTGCTCCGCCGGGGCCCTTGGTCAGCCGGTTGGCCGCATCAGAACTTTACGCCCACTTCGACGCCGAAGATCCGCGGTTCATTGACCATGGCGGTCAGGTTGTTGAAATCGATTCCCGACACCGCCGAGACATCGTTCGTAACGTTGCGGACAAAACCGGCGATGTCATAGCGCCCCGTGCGGTAACCCAGGCGGATCCCGCCTTCGAGCATGCTGTCGTCACTGAACTCAACCGATTCATACAAGAAGAACTGCACTTTCGAACGGTAAGCCCAGTCGGTAAAGACATAGACCTCGCCATTGCCGACCGGGGCTGCGTATCCTGCAGTCCAGTTGGCGGTCCAGCGCGGGCTTTGCGGCAGCTGGTTGCCGTTGATCGAGAAGATCCCCGGGCTGCCGACGCGCACCGGATCAAGCACGGTGCACGCCGCTCCGCATCCTGCGACGTAAAGGCTGGGATCCTTGATTTCGTTGTGATTGTACGAAACCCCGGCTGTCAGCGTCAGGCCGCGGGTCGGACGGGCTTCAAATTCCGCTTCGAAGCCATAGCCATCGACCTTCTTGGCGTTGATCAGGGTGGTGAAGTTGGAGGCGCCGCCCACTGCTGTCAGCTGCAGGTTATCGGTTGAAAAGTAGAAGCCGGTCAGGTTGAATCGCGCCTTGCCGCCTGCAAACGAGGATTTCAGCCCGCCTTCATAGCTCATCGTGGTTTCGCTATCGGCCACCGACAGGGTGCGGCCAAACAACAGACGGCCCTGGATGGAGGGCGCGCGATAACCCTTGGCAACGCGGGCGAACAGGTTGATCTCTTCGCTCAGCGGCAAGGTTGCTGCCGCGTCCCAGGTAAGCACGTCATCACCCACGCTGGCGTTCTGCGGGGTTACCGGGCCGCCAAGGCCAAGGAAGCCCGGGCGGGTATCGACCGGACGCGATGCGACCATGTCGCGCTTGTCGTGGTTGTAACGCGCGCCAGCCTGAACCTTCAGTCCGTTTTCGAACTGGTAATGCAGCGATCCGAACACGCCGATCGCTTCGCTGTCCTGGCGCTGCACCGCGATCGCCGCAGGCGCGGTATCAGCCGGGTTGCCGTAGTCATAGCTGGCGATGTCGAGCTTTTCGCTGAAGTAGAAAGCGCCAAACTGAAAACCCAGACCAACTTGATTGTTGGACGCAATCCGCACTTCCTGCGTGAACTGATCCAGGCTGGGTACATCGTCACGCGACTGGGCCGAGAACGGGATGAAGCCCGGGCCCATTGTCGGCGCGAACTGGTTGCCGAAGCCCCCATCGATATCGCCGCGGCTTTGCAGGTTGCCGTTCCACAGGCTGCTGACCGATGTGATGGTCACCGGACCGGCGTCATATTCAGCCGTGAAGGCGCCGTTGTAGTTTTCCAAACTTTGGAAGTTGAGCCCATCAGCACGGGTCTTGCTGCGATCAAATGGAGTTGCCGGGCCGCCAAGACCGATCAGCTTGTTGCTGCCAGTAGCAAACGCATTTGCCCGGAATACCCGCGCGCTGCCTTCGTATAGCCGGGTCTGGAACACGGCGCGCAGGGTCAATGCATCGCTGGGCTTGGCCTGGATCTGGAAACGTGCGGCGAAATCGTTGAACCCTTCAAGGTTCTTGTCGCCAGGCTGGTCAATGTTGTCGACCCAGTTGTCACGGTGCTGGTAAAGCGCCGAAACACGCGCCGAAATGACATCGCTTGCATCGCCGCTGCCCACGCCGGCTTCGGCGTTGACCGTGCTGAAGCTGCCATAGCTGGCCTTGACGTAGTTCTTGTTCACGGCATCGGGACGTACGGTATCAAACTTGACAATACCGGCAGGAGTATTGCGGCCAAACAAGGTGCCTTGCGGCCCGCGCAATACTTCGACCTGGTTGACATCGAACACCGGGAAACCCTTAAGGATGGGGTTTTCCAGGACCACTTCGTCATAAACCAGGCTGACCGGCTGCGACGCATTGAGATCGAAATCGGTATTGCCCAGTCCGCGAATGTAGAAGCGCGGGAAAGTGCGGCCGAATGAACTTTCGATGTTGAGGCTGGGGACGCGTCCCGCCAGCGCACGGATATCGGCGCCGGCCCCGGTAACGGCGGCCAGGGCATCTCCGTTCAACGCCGCAACCGAAATCGGCACGTCCTTCTGGTTTTCCGAAACGCGCTGGGCTGTGACGATGATTTCCTGAAGGCCTTCATCGTCGGCGCTTTGTGCCTGGGCCGGCGCAGCAATGGCAATCGAAAGTGCAAGCGCCGCCAAGGCGCTCGACTGGCGGAGAGGCAGGATGCGGGTCATGGTTTTGCTCCGTTGACCGATGGGATAGGGAATGGTGCCGCCGCGCTAGACCCTGAGCGGCTGAACGCAAGCAATTGGGCCGTTGCCGCAATAATTTGCCCCCGAACTGTTGCGGCAATGCCGCAGGTGCGAAGGAGCAGATATCAGGCTACTTCAACCGCGCCCCCGATAGGCTTGCACACCCTGATCAGGCACCCACAGGCCCGCTGGCGGCGCATCGCTTTGCCAGAACACGTCGATCGGAATGCCGCCGCGCGGATACCAGTAGCCACCGATCCGCAGCCAGCGCGGCTTCATTTCGGCAAACAGCCGCTGGCCGATGCCGACCGTTACGTCCTCATGAAAGCCGCTGTGGTTGCGAAAGCTGCCCAGAAACAGCTTCAGACTTTTCGATTCGACGATCGAATCACCCGGAGCATAATCAATGACCAGATGGGCAAAATCGGGCTGACCGGTAACCGGACAAAGCGACGTGAACTCCGGCGCGGCAAAGCGCACGAGATAGAGCGAGCCGTGGCGCGGATTGGCCACGTAATCGAGAACGGCAGTGTCGGGTGAGGTCGGAAGCGCGCTGGTCTGCCCCAGATGGAGCGGCCGCGGTCCTTGAGCGGAAGGTGTGTCTGTCATGCAACGGGCCATGCCCTCATCGTGTGCGCGGCACAAGTCGCCGGTTGGAACCGCAGGGTTCACTTCCTATTCAGTGGTGGGGGCGCTAGCGCGCGCCACGGATGACGGGGATTTTCACAGTGACGATCCAGGCGGATGGCAGATCAGCCGCGGTGAGCAGTGCGATTGCGCTGTCGCTGGCGTGCGTCGCCCATCCCGCATTCGCCCAGTCAGTCAACGATTACAAGTTGCCGGGCACCGTCACCACTGCCCCCAATCCGCGCGTTCAGGGCCCGGTCGATCCTGATGCGCCAGTGGTCCGCACCACCCCGCAGCCAAGCGAAGCGCCCAGTTCCGCGCCAAGCATTACGCCTTTGCCGGTAGCAACTGCGACTCCGGCAATCACAGCGGCGCGTCCGTCTGCCAATGCCAGCCCGGCAACACGCAGCACGCAGCCGCCGTCTTTACCCTCCCGCGCCGCGCCGTCACCCATTGCCGCGCCGGCAAGTTCGGCTAGCAGCAATGACGCGCTGTTACCGCCGCTGGCCGGTCCATCAGCGGCGGCATCGCCGGGCATCGCCATTGGTGATGCTGTTCCCGCGGCAGCAGATACGCCTCCCCCCGCCGCCCAGTCGGCCGGTCTGTGGCCATGGATTACCGCTGCGCTGGCCGCAATTGCAGGGCTTTTCGCGCTGCTGTGGTGGCGCCGCATAAGGGACGAGCGAGAGCCCGAAATAACTTTTGAGCCTCCGGTAGTGCGCCAGCCGGCACCGGTAGCTACGCCGGTGCCAGAGCCGGTTGCACCACTGGCGCCTGCCCCCAGACAGGCACCGGAAGCGGAAGCGGAACCGGAACCTGCCCCCGCAAACGCCCCTGTTCCCGCGACGACGGCCAGCGCATCCGGACTGGACATCACGCTCGAGGCGACCAGGATGAGCGCGTCGCTGATGGCGACAACGCTCAATTACAAGTTGATTGTCACAAACCGTGGATCGCAGGTACTGTCCGGCCTCGCGGTGGAAGGCGACATGGTTTCCGCCCACGCTTCGCTGCCGCAGGACAAGCAGATCGCCAATGATACCCACCGGCTTGAACCGCGGCATATCCTCACCGCGCTGGCCCCCGGTGAAAGTGCCGAGTTTACCGGACATTTCCGCCTGCCGCTGACCGCAGTCACGCCGATTCGTTCAGGCCAGGCGACCTATTTCGTGCCTCTGGCCCGCCTGCGTGTGCAGGCCGATACCCCCGGCGGCAGCCCGCTGATCAGCGTCCAGACCTTTGTCGTTGGTGAACTGCCGGAACAGCCGGGTGCGGCGCTGCGCCCGTTTCGCCTTGACCTTGGCCCCCGAACCTATTCGCGGATCGGTCAGCGCACGGTGAATTAGGCACGGTTGCGCCCATTTCCACACTCGACGCCGCGCCATTGCCTCGCTAACCTTTTTCGCAAGTGCAGCGAGAAGGGGCGTTGCCATCAATAAACCCTGCGACACGCAGGGGCGCGAGGAGGACGCGGTACAATGGAAAGTCTAGTTTCGACTGAGTGGTTGGCCAACGAAATGGGGGCCACAGACCTCCGGATTGTCGACTGCACGAAGCATCTTGGCGGAACCGGGCGCGATGCCCAGGCTGAGTATGAGGCCGGGCATATCCCGGGTGCAGTGTTCATGGATCTGGGTGACCTGGTCGACAGCACCTCTCCGGTTGAGAACACCCTGCCGCCAGCGGAGAAGTTTGCCAGCCGCATGCAGTCGCTGGGTCTGGGTGATGGCAGCCGCATTGTCCTGTATGATGATAGCGCGGTTAAGACTGCTGCGCGTGCCTGGTTCATGCTAAAAATGTTCGGCGCGCACGATGTCGCGATCCTCGACGGCGGAATTGCCAAGTGGAAGGCTGAAGGCCGTGCGATTGCGCAGGGCAAGGAAACTTTGCGCCACCGCCACTTTACTGCCTGGAAGGACGACAAGAACGTCCGGACGAAGGCGGATATGCTCAAGAACCTGCATAGCAAGGCTGAACAGGTCGTCGACGCACGCGGCGCCGCCCGGTTCACCGGTGAGGAAAGCGACCCTCGCCCCAATATTGCAGCCGGCCATATCCCGGGTTCGCGCAACGTGCCGTTCAGTGCGCTGTTCAGCGCCGATGGAACGTTCAAGAGCAAGGATGCGCTGAAGGCTGTCTTTGCTGATGCCGGTGTCGATCTGGCCAAGCCTGTGGTCACCACCTGCGGCAGCGGAGTGACCGCGTCAGTCGTGTTGTTCGCGATGCACCTTCTCGGCAAGGATGATACTGCGCTGTACGACGGAAGCTGGAGCGAATGGGGTGCCGACGCCGACACGCCGAAGGAAACCGGCGCGGCGGCCTGACATGGCCAATGGCGGCGCGGGTGATGGCGGGGGCAAGGGATTGGAACAGGCCACCCGGCTGGTAACGGCCGGACGGCGATCGGACTGGACCGGTACCCCGGCCGAGCCTGGCTCTGTCGTCAATCCGCCAGTATGGCGCGCCTCGACTCACCTCTATCCCGACAGCGCCGCGCTGCACGGCGGCAAGCCTAACGCAGACGGCCATTTCTACTATGGCCGTCGCGGATCGCCGACGCAGTGGGCGCTGGCCGATGCGCTGACCGCGCTGGAGCCCGGCGCATACGGTACGATGCTGTATCCATCGGGCGTTTCGGCGCTGGCGGCTTCGCTGATGGCGGTACTGCGGCCCGGCGACGTTTTGCTGATGACGGACAATGCCTATGAGCCGACACGCCAGCTGGGACGCGGGCTGCTCAAGGATTTCGGGATCGAGACACGCTGGTTCGATCCGCTTGATCCTGCCGCTTTTGAAGCGGCCATCGATAAACGGTCCAAGGCAGTCTTGCTGGAAAGCCCGGGCAGCCTGACCCTGGAAGTGCAGGACGTTCCCGCCCTGGCCGCCGCCGCGCGCGCCCACGGTCTTGCCACCGTGCTGGACAACACCTGGGCCGGGCCGCTCGGCTTTGCGGCACTGAACCACGGCGCAGACATCAGCGTGATGAGCCTGACCAAACATGTTGGCGGCCATTCCGACCTCATGCTGGGAAGCGCCGCTGCCGGAGAACACTTTTACGCAAAGCTACGCCGTACTGCGCAGCAATTGGGGCTGGTTGTATCGCCTGACGATGCGTCGCTCGCGCTACGGGGGCTGCGCTCCATGGGATTGCGGTTGGAGCGCGAAACAGCTAGCGCGCTGGCGTTGGCGACCTGGCTTGAGCAGCAGCCGCAGATTGCCCGTGTGCTGTGCCCGATGCTGCCCGGCTCACCCGGACATGCCCTATGGGCGCGCGATTTTACCGGCGGCTGCGGGCTGTTCTCGATCGTGTTCAAAGGCAAGAAGGGCAGCGCCCGCGATGCCTTTATCGATGCGCTGAACTTGTTTGGCATAGGCTATTCCTGGGGCGGCTTTGAAAGCCTGGTCAGCCCGGTCGATCCGGCCAAGCTGCGCAGCGCTACCGTCTGGCCGCTGCCAGACATGGACCCCGCCGATCGCTTCGGCGTGCGCCTGTCGATCGGGCTGGAGGGCTTGGAAGACCTCAAGGCCGACCTAGCTCTTGGTCTCACCGCATGGGAAAAAGCTCCATGACTGTGTCCATCCGCCCCGAAGTGCCAACCAGGCTGATCGAACGGCACAGCACGATTGCCGACTTTGTACGTTTGCTTGATTCATGGGGTTTCAACGCCGGAGAAACTCGCATTTCGGTGTGGACCATATTGGTCGTGATCGTGATCGTGACGGGTCTGATCCTGGCTGCGCGGATGGCCAACCGGTTCGTCGTACGCGCTCTGACCCGGATGACCCGGCTGGGTACCGCGCAAAGCTCACTGGTGGAAAAGCTGGCGAGCATCGCAATCTGGGCCGTCGCTTTCTTCGTCGGGATTGACCTGCTTGGGGTCAACCTGACCGCGCTGACTGTATTTTCCGGCGCATTCGGCCTGGCGATAGGCTTTGGCCTGCAGAAGACCTTCGGCAACCTGATCGCCGGGATCATCCTGTTGATGGACCGGTCGATCAAGCCCGGTGACGTGATCGCTGTCGGTGACGGCAACGGCGGCACTTTCGGCCAGGTAAAGAAGATCGGCATCCGTGCCGTTTCGGTCACCACGCGGGACCAGAAGGAATACCTGATTCCGAACGAGAACCTGATGGTCAACCAGGTTGAGAACTGGTCTTATTCAAGCAAGAACGTCCGAATCCAGGTGCCGGTCGGAATCAGCTATGGCAGCGACATCGAACTTGCGGAAAGCCTGATGCTGCAGGCCGCCAGGGAAGCCAAACGCATCCTCAATAAGCCGGCGCCGGTAGTATGGCTGGCCGGATTCGGTGACAATTCGGTCGATTTCATAATTCAGTGCTGGATCAATGATCCCGAGGATGGCCTGGGCAATGTCCGCTCGGACGTGCTAAAGCGGCTGTGGCACCTGTTTGCCGAAAACGGGATTGGCCTGCCTTTTCCGCAGCGAGACATCAACCTCCAAGACAGTGCCGCATTCCGTGCGCTTCTGGACGCCATGAAGGCCCGCAAAAGCTGACCTAGGGCACCCCCAAGGCAATGTGACTGGCGCTTGCGGCCCCTAGTGGCCATTCCGGCAGCATGAGCATCCCTACCTATTCCAACCCTGGGAAAGTCTGGCTGGTCGGCGCCGGACCCGGCGATCCCGACCTGTTGACCTTGCGCGCCGCGCGCATGATCATGCGCGCAGGGCTGATCGTCCACGACGGCCTGGTTGATCCCGCGATCCTGGCCATGGCGCCGCCGACTGCACGGATGATCTCGGTCGCCAAGCACCGCGCACGCCACACCATGCAGCAGGATGATATCAACGCCCTGCTAGTGGACGAGGCGCTGAACGGCCACGACGTGATCCGTCTGAAGGGCGGCGATCCGTTTATCTTCGGCCGCGGCGGGGAAGAAGCCGAGGCGTGCCGCGCCGCCGGCGTGGTGTGCGAAGTCGTCCCGGGGATCAGCGCCGCGATCGGCGCTGCCGCTGCGGTGCAGTTGCCATTGACCCATCGCCGCGCTGCATCGGTGGTCAGCTTTGTCGCCGGGCAGTGCAAGGGCCTGTCCGATCAGAACTGGGCTGGCCTTGCCGGGCAGGGCCGCACGCTGGTGATCTACATGGGTGTCGCCACCGCCGAGGCGATCGCCGACAAGTTGATTGCCGATGGCCTGTCGCCGACAATGCCCGTCGCCGTGATTGAAAACGCAACGCGCCCCGCGATGCGCGTCCTGCGTGCCCCGCTCGCCGGATTGCCTGCCTTGGTGGCCGCCGAAAAGATCAAAAGCCCGGCAGTGATCGTGATTGGCGAGGTCTGCGCTGCAGACCATTCCGATGAACTGCGCGCGTTGGCGCTGGAGGCTGCACAATGAAGATCCTGACCGGAAACGATCTCAAGACCGGGGCGGTCACCTGGTGGGACGGTGTGCAATGGTCGCTCCATGTCGAGGATGCGGTCGATGTCGGAGATCATGCCGAAACTATCCTTGCCCGTGAAACCGCCGCCCGCCGCGTCAACGCGGGCTACGCAATCGATGCTGTGAAGGATGAAGGCGGCGTGCGCCCGGGCCACATCAAGGAACGAATCCGCGCGCTCGGTCCGACCGTGCGCATCGACCTGACATTGAAACCGGCCGATCCTGAGGCCGGAACCTGGGTGATCTGATGTACAAATACGACTCATACGACCAGGCGATGGTCGATACCCGCGTGGAAGAGTTCCGCGATCAGGTGAAGCGCCGCCTGGAAGGCCATATCACGGAAGACCAGTTCAAGCCGCTGCGACTGATGAACGGGCTGTACCTTCAGCTTCACGCCTACATGCTGCGTGTTGCCGTGCCTTATGGCACGCTTTCATCGGCGCAGATGCGGATGCTGGGCGATATCGCCGATAAGTATGACCGCGGCTATGGCCATTTCACTACGCGCCAGAACATCCAGTACAACTGGATCAAGCTGGAGGAGGCACCCGATATCCTGGCTGATCTGGCCAAGGTTGAAATGCACGCCATCCAGACCAGCGGGAACTGCATTCGAAACACTACCAGCGATCAGTACGCCGGGGCCGCGGCGGACGAAGTCATTGATCCGCGCCCCTATGCCGAACTGATCCGCCAGTGGAGCACGTTCCACCCCGAGTTTTCGTTCCTGCCGCGCAAGTTCAAGATGGCCGTGATCGCCAGTGATACCGACCGCGCAGCGATGCGGTTGCATGACATCGGCATCCAGCTGGTGCGGAACGAGATGGGTGAGATCGGCGCCGCCTTTTACGTTGGCGGGGGCATGGGCCGCACTCCAATGATTGCGCCGTTGATAAATCCCTTTGTGCCGATCGACCAGATGATAACCTATTCGGAAGCATGTCTGCGCGTTTATAACCGATATGGAAGGCGGGATAACAAGTACAAGGCGCGCATCAAGATCCTCGTTCACGAACTGGGCAAGGAAGACTATACCGCTCAGGTCGAAGCCGAGTTTCTTCACCTGCTGAGCCAGAACATTGAACCGCCGCTGGACGAACTGTCGCGGATCAAGGCGCAGTTCGTGGATCCCCCGTTCGACGCAGCAGCGCCTGACACAATAGATCGCAGCGATCCCGATTTCGCGCTGTGGAATGACACAAATTGCCTGCCGCACAAGAAGCCGGGTTACATCGCCGTCACGATCAGCCTCAAGCCGGTGGGCGGGATTCCCGGCGATGCCAGCGCTGACCAGATGCGGCTGATGGCCGATCTGGCCCGCGAATACAGCTTTGACGAATGCCGCGTCACCCACGCCCAGAACATCGTCCTGCCGCACGTACGCAAGGCCGACCTTTACACCCTGTGGCAGCAGCTCGATACTGCCGGACTGGGCACAGCCAACCTTGACCGGATCGGCGACATCATCGCTTGCCCAGGGCTGGATTATTGCAGCCTTGCCAACGCCCGATCGATCCCCGTGGCGCAGAAAATCAGCGAACGACTTTCGGACAAGAGCGCGGCAATCGGCGAACTCAAGCTCAAGATTTCTGGTTGCATCAACGCGTGCGGCCATCACCATGCAGGACACATCGGCATCCTGGGCGTCGACCGAAAGGGCGTTGAAAATTACCAGCTTTTGCTTGGTGGGTGCGAAGGCGCGGACACGTCGCTCGGCCAGATCACCGGTCCCGGTTTTGACGAAGACGGCATTGTCGATGCGGTCGAAAAGACCACCGAAGTCTACTTGGCCGCACGTCAGGACGGCGAACGCTTCCTCGATACCTACCGCCGCGTTGGCATGGCCCCGTTCAAGGAGGCGCTTTATGGCTGAACCTCAGTACCGTTTCCGCGATGATGAGCCAGTCGGCGATCCTGCCGTTACCGTCGATTCATTCGGAGACCAATCGAACGCCGCCGCCGTGCGGATCGAACCCGGCGATGATGCGCGCGCGTTACTGCCTCATCTTGAACGGATTCGTTTGGTCGAGGTCAATTTCCCGGTCTTTGGCGATGGACGGGGCTATTCAGCGGCACGCATTCTTCGCGAAGCGGGATACCAGGGCGAACTGCGCGCCGTGGGCGACGTGCTGGTCGATCAGGTAGCCTTCCTTCGGCGTTGCGGCTTTGACGCCTTCGCGCCCGAAGTCCCGCTTAACCCTGCCGACGCCGAAGCAGCCTTCATACGTTTTGATAATGTCTACCAGCCGACCATCGATGGCCGCACACCGATCTGGGCCCTGCGGCATGGCTGAAGCTGCGCGCCGCATCGACGCGCTCAACACACAAGCGCGTTTTACTGCGGATGATGCGGCTGCGCTCAACGCGCGTTTCGCGGGGGCTTCGACAGCGGAAATGCTGACAGCGGTGATCCGCGAGGGATTCGCCGGACGGATCGCGGTTGTTTCCAGCTTTGGCGCGGAAAGCGCGGTGTTGCTGCACCTGGTCGCATCGATTGACGTGGGGGTGCCCGTGCTGTTTCTGGAAACCGGCAAGCATTTTCCCGAAACGCTGGCGTACCGCGATGAACTGGCGCGCCAGCTTGGCTTTACCGATCTGGTCAATCTGACTCCGGATGCCGATCTGCTGGCCAAGCGCGACGAGAATGGCCTGCGCTGGTCTTATGATCCTGATGGCTGCTGCGATATTCGCAAGGTTCAGCCGCTGGCCCGCGCTCTTGCCGGGTTCGATGCGACCCTGACCGGGCGCAAGGGTTTTCAAAGCGCGACCCGCGCTGGCTTGCCGCGCTTTGAAATCGACAGCAGCGATGCGGCCGGGAGGCTGAAAATCAACCCGCTGGCCGATTGGTCGTCAGACCAGATCGCCGATTATTTTGCCGCTACTGGCCTGCCAGGCCATCCGCTGGTGGCAGACGGCTACCCCTCGATCGGATGCATGCCTTGCACCAGCAAGGTTGCGCAGGGCGAAGACCCGCGCTCGGGCCGGTGGAAGGGCTGGGACAAGACCGAATGCGGTATCCACAGCAATGATGGCGCTGGCGAATTGCCCCCGGGTTTCGACCCCGCTTTCTGACACCGGTACACGCGCAGCAAGCCGCGAAACCGACCATTGCACGATTTTTCAAGCCATTGCAGGCGCGGCGTTGTATAACCTCGCTCACGGGTAGCCATACGACTCGGCACAGAGCCGGGCTATGGAAAGGGGTTTATGCATGGTGAAAGCCGGCGTCCCTGCCCGATTCGGCAGGTTACTAGCTGTAATAATAACCGTGTGGCTGCTGCTCGGCGCGCACGAAGCTCTGGCGCGCCCGGCAGGCAACGCACCCGCCGCGCAAGCGATGGATGCCGATGCCGATTGGGACGATACCGCCGATCAGGCACCGTCTCCCATTACCGTGGGCCGGGCACTCGATCTGGTCGGACGCCCGGTCGATATCGTCGCCTCTACCCGCCGCCGCGATGCGCTGGAAGCGGCACGACTTGGCATGAAAGGCGTGCTGGGCAAGGGAGTGCTGCCCGCCGGAATGCCGGTCAATGCCAGCTATATATCCAGCGGTTTCGGCGTGCGCGTGCACCCGCTGCTGGGCGTTGCGCGCGGCCATTCGGGGATTGATCTGCCCGCCGCCTATGGCTCACCCATCCGCGCCACATCGGACGGCGTCGTCGGCAGCGCAGGTTGGCGCGGCGGCTATGGGCTGGCCGTGCAGCTTGACCACGGCAAGGGCGTCGCCTCGCGTTATGCCCACATGTCGCGCATGGCAGTCTATGCAGGCCAGGCTGTGCGGCGGGGGGATGTTATCGGCTATGTCGGATCGACCGGCCTGTCGACCGGGCCGCACCTCCATTACGAAATCCGCGTCAATGGCGCTGCGGTAAACCCCTACGCATCGTTGGGACGGCGCTAGAGCCAGCCCTTTTCGCGGTACCACTTCGCGGTTGCCTTCAGCCCGTCCCTGGTCGGGACTTGCGGGGTCCACAAAGCAGCAGGCGGACGTGAACCGTCGCTCACGACCCAATCGGGATGGGTCATGTAGCCCACCCGGTCGAGCGTCAATTTGGCCTTGTCCCGGCGCAGCAGGCGATCTGCCCTGGCCACGCGTTCCAGCGCGCCGCGGGACAGGTGCAGCACCCTAGGTCGCCGCCCCATCGCCCAGCCGATCGCGCGGGCAAGCTCATAGTGGCTCCAGCCGCCCTGGCGGCCATCGTCCGGCTCAAACACTTCATGTGATACGCCCTCGCCGCCGGGAACCAGCTGAAGCAGTAGCCGCGCCAGATCGTCCACATGGACTAGCGACGAGCGCCCTTCCTTCGGCGGTACGGGCATCAATCCCAATCGCGCCAGCCGGAACAAATCGAACATCTCGGTATCGCGCGGTCCATAGATTGCGGGCGGGCGCACCACCGTCCAGTTTAGCGGGCTTGCCATGACCAGCTTTTCGCCGCGTGCCTTGCTTGCTCCATAATCCGACAAACCCGGTTCGCGTGCTGACAGCGAAGATACGTGAATGAAGCGCTTTACGCCTTCAGCCAAGGCGGCCTCGATCACGCTCATCGTGCCGGTAACGTTACCCGCCTCGAAACCGGCAGCATCAGGTGCGTTAACGACGCCGGCGATATGCACCACCGCTTCGGCCCCGCGCATCAGTTCGCGTAGCTGGCTGGCCGCCGACAGATCGCCGGCGATCCACTCCACCCCTGCACGCAGCGGCTGCTGACGGCGTGTGAGCGCGCGCACGTCAACCTGCGCCTGAGCCGCCCGGTCGAGCAGCGCCTGGCCAACAAACCCGGTTGCGCCGGTTACAGCCAGCGTCACAGCAGCACCATCTGATCGCGGTGGACCACGGCAGAGCGCGGCGCATAGCCAAGGATCGCGGCGTGATCAGCCGATTGCCGCCCCATCAGCCGCGCGCATTCCAGCGCGTCGTATTCGGCCAGCCCGTGGGCCAGCGTCGCGCCGTCATCGCTGCGTACCGCCACGGCATCGCCGCGCCCGAAATCGCCCTCAACCCGCATCACGCCGGCCGCCAGCAGACTTGACCCCTTGGCCAGCGCACGCGCCGCCCCGGCATCGACCACCAGCGCGCCCTTCAGCCGCAGCCGCCCGCCCAGCCAGGCCTTGCGTCCGGCGTCCTTGCGGCGCGGCAGGAACAGCGTGCCAATCCCTTGCTCCGCCGTCCGCGCGATCGGCGCATCGTGCAGGCCTGATGCTATGGCCAGCGCAATCCCCGCCCGTTCGGCTATTTCGGCGGCTTGCAGCTTGCTGGTCATGCCGCCCGATCCCATGCCCGATGAAGTGCTGCCGCTGGCCATGGCGTGCACTTCGGCCGTCACACCCTTAATCTCGCCCAGAAGCACCGCAGCGGGATCGGCAGGATTGCGGTCATACAGCCCGTCGACGTCGGAAAGCAGCAGCACCGCGCTGGCCTGCGCCGCCTGCGCGACCCGCGCCGCCAAGCGGTCGTTGTCGCCAAAGCGGATTTCCTGCGTAGCGACACTGTCGTTTTCGTTGATAACCGGCACCGCGCCAGCATCGAGCAGACGGGTCAGGGTGGCCGTTGCATTAAGGTAGCGGCGGCGGTCCTCCAGATCTTCCAGCGTCAGCAGCAGCTGCGCCGCGGTCAGCCCATGCGCGCAAAGCAATTCGGCCCACAGGCCCGACAGCGCAATCTGCCCTACCGCGGCGGCGGCCTGCGCATCGGCCAGGCTGCCGCGTCCGCCCCGCTCCAGCCCCAGCCGCGCCGCCCCTAGGGCAATCGCCCCGGATGAGACCACGATTACCTGCTGCCCCCGCGCCCGCGCTGCAGCAATCTCGGCCACCAGCCCCTGAAGCCATCCGCGCCGTACGCCTTCCGCCCCGACCAAAAGCGACGAGCCAACCTTAACCACCAACCGCGGACAGGCGGCAGCGTCAGCCAGGTGGGCAAGGCGGGCGATGGTCATTGCTTTGCGCTTAAGCAATTGCGGCGATGATGCAATGGCAGGGTGGACTTACGCAAAGTACGCCGGGTTTGGTGTGTGACCTTGGTGGTCCGGTGACGTTGCGCAATGGCCGAGCTTTGGGAACTCCTTTCGACGGCAGGAAAAGGAGGATGCTCAATAAGGTGTGACTCCGGCTTTTTGGCATCGCGGCGAGGCGGGTAATGGGCGTGAATGATACGTGGCAAAGTCTGCCGCTATAGGCAGATCCTGAATTTCGGCCTGACTGGCCCATGACAGAGCACGCGCGTTCGTTGATGACTGGTTTTTTTCACTGGACGAATTTAGCCGTTGCGCCTGTCACTGCCTTAGTCCTCGATCATGCCTTTCAAGCGGGCAGTTGTAAGCTGCCGTCAACTCAGCCCGCCTTCGTTCATGGCTCACGACTGGTTTCGCAAAAGGGTTTATCAGAGGGTATGTCTGGAACGGGAAGTAAGTAGACAGCGCGATTCCAGGTGCGACATCGGGCGAAGCTGCCGGTTGTCCGGGCAGGTGCGCCGGTCGGTATCCGGTACAGCTATCCGTTCTCTAGATGGTCATATCGTTTCCTGCGTTGTCGTATCACGGCCTGGTGCAGGTATCCCCTGTGTCGAGGCCGATAAGCCTCTGGGCCATATCAAAAGCAGCAGCGTGGCCGCAGCCAGCAGGCCGATTGTCAGCACGCTGCTTTCCGGCCCGGCTGGCCCGCCGGTCAAGATGTCTGGGCCAGTAGGCGTCAGTTGCACGATCAAGGCTGGCAAGTGCAGATCGAACCCGGTGATCGGCACGGCAAAGCCGACGCCTGCGATCCAGTTCCAGCCCGCATGCCAGCCCATCACACCCCAGATGCTGCCGGCCCGCCAGGTCCAGGCGCAAGCGAACAGACCAAAAGTGAATGCCATGATGATTTCCCGAACCGGCTGGTGCGGCGAGAAGTGAAGAAACGTGAATGCGCATGAGCTGGCAACGAACCCTGCCGTCAGGTTCCAGCGGCGTGTCGCCGTCGAGAGCAGCCAGCCGCGGAAGATGAACTCCTCCACGCCCGCTTGGAATATAAAGCAGGGCAGAAGAACTGCGATCCAGAACAGAGATGTGGGAGAAGAAAAGGCGGGAAGGACATCCTTGCCGACATAGCCCCCGGCGAGCCAGATCGACATGATCGACAGGGCCATCATGCCAACCCCTATCGCCAGACCCGCCAGGTGCTTGCGCAGCCGTTGCGCGCCGATCAAACCCAAGGTCGCAATGCTGCGGCGTTCGACAAACCGCGACCAGACCCAGACAGCGGCTCCCATCGCCGCGAATGGCAGCAGCAGGTTCAGGCAAAACCCGAATGCTGACCGTGGCTGTCCCTTGGCATCGATCACACCGATCCATTCAAGGCCAAAATCGAACGGGACGCTGGAGAATGCGACGAGCAGGATGCAGACAACTGGCGAAAGCCAGGCCCAGGGCAGCCAGCCGCGATGCGGTTCGGGCGAAAAAATGGTTTGGGTCATTCCAATCGTCTAACCCGGGGGCCTGTCCGGGTTATAGAACGATTGTGCACGTCTGCCCGGACCGGTGCCAGGCCAATGGCGTGGTTCCAAAAGTGCGCCTGAAAACCCGGCCAAAGTGGCTCTGGTCCGCGAATCCGGCCTCGTAGGCTGCTGCGGCCAAGCCAAGCCCGCTGCGCTGCAGCTGACCAGCTCGCTCAAGTCTGCGGCATTGCAGATAGCGATAAGGACTGGTCCCCAGCAGCGCACGGAAGTCGCGCGAAAGTTGCCAGCGGTCATAACCGGCAAGTTCTTCGAGCTGATCAAGGTTAGTCCCAGGTGCCGGAACGCTGTCGAGGAATTCGCGCACCCGCATTACGGCTTGGCGGTTGACATTCCGCCTGGCTGGCGGCGGGCCGCCTTCGCCGCGCTGCATGGCGGACACGAGCTGGTGGAGTGCGTCCTGATAGCCAAAAAGATCAACCTCGGCAGTGCACATCGCGATCAGGCGTAGCGCCGAGGCAACCAGACCGGCGTCAGTTGAAACCCCTTCGGCCAGAAACGGCAGCGCGGCTCCTCCGATTACGGTCTGGATATGAGCAGGCGGCAGATAGACCGCCCTGTAGGAAAAGCCGGTCTGGTTGCAGCAGTATCCATCGTGTACTTCGTCAGGATGCAGGATCACCGCTTGCCCGGGCAGCGACTGCCAACGCTTGCCTAGATAATTGAACGATTGCACCCCAGCGGTGGTCACTGCGATCGTATAGGTATCATGGCGGTGCGGCGAAAACGCGCCAACGCGAAGCTGCGCTTCAATCAGCTCGACCCCGCAACCATCCAGACCGGGATTGTGACTTTCCGCATTGGGCTGCATTCAATCGATATCGCCCGGCAACCGGGTGTTCGCAAGTGTCTTGCCCTTCCGCCTGAGACGAATTGATGCCCGCTTTCAGGCGCGCGGTCGCAAAGCGTGAATCTCCGGAACGAAGGTCAAAGCCCGAAAG
This sequence comes from Novosphingobium sp., assembly GCF_024642085.1. Classification (GTDB taxonomy): domain Bacteria; phylum Pseudomonadota; class Alphaproteobacteria; order Sphingomonadales; family Sphingomonadaceae; genus Novosphingobium. Next base: position 127,554 of record NZ_JAHEBV010000003.1, read on the forward strand.
TCAGAACTCGGGCTGGAAAACCGGATAGGTGCCATGACTGTCCCTTGTTGGGATCGTCCGCTTTCTACGATTTCTATCGATGGGCAGCCGTGCCGGTCCTTCCGACACTCTTACTCCCCCTAAACGGGTGACCAAGGCGTATCGTCGCCTTCTTCCTGTTCGCCGGTCGGGCGTTCGGTTACCGTGGCGGCGGGGAGGTGGGCGATTACGGCGTTGAGCAGGGCGTCGATGCCCTTGCCGGTGGCGCCAGAGATTGGGAATACCTTGTCCGCGCCGGCGGCTTTCAATTCCTTGATGAAGGCGTTGACCAGTTCGCGGTCGACGGTGTCGATCTTGTTCAGCGCGATCAGGCGCGGTTTGTCGACCAGGCCGCCACCATAGGCTTCCAGTTCGTCCTCGACGATTTCCAGCGCATGTGCGGGGTCGGTGCCGCCCACGTCGATCAGGTGAATCAACACCCGGCAGCGTTCAATGTGACCCAGAAAGCGATCCCCCACCCCGGCGCCATCCGCCGCGCCCTCGATCAGGCCGGGGATGTCGGCCAGCACGAACTCGCGGTTCTTGTGACGAACCACGCCCAGCTGCGGGCGCAAGGTGGTAAAGGCATAGTCGCCAACCTTGGCCTTGGTATTGGTGATCTGGTTGATGAAGGTCGATTTACCGGCGTTGGGCAGGCCAACCAGCCCCGCATCGGCGAGCAGTTTCAGCCGCAGCCAGACGTACATTTCCTCAGCCGGCATCCCCGGCTGGTGCTGGCGCGGGGCGCGGTTGGTGCTGGTCTTGTAACTGGCGTTGCCGCGCCCGCCCATTCCGCCTTCCAGCAAGGTGACGGTCTGCCCCGCCTCAGTCAGGTCGGCCAGCACGGTTTCGCGGTCATCGTCGAGGATCTGGGTGCCAACCGGGACCTTGATCACCAGATCTTTGCCCGCCGCTCCGTTGCGGTTCTTGCCCGATCCGTGGACGCCGCGCGGGGCCTTGAAGTGCTGGGTGTAGCGAAAATCGATCAGGGTGTTCAGACCCGGCACCGCTTCAAACACGATATCGCCGCCCTTGCCGCCGTTGCCGCCGTCAGGGCCGCCGTATTCGACATACTTTTCGCGCCGGAATGCCACGGCCCCCGGGCCGCCTGCGCCCGCACGGATGAAAATCTTGGCCTGATCGAGAAAATGCATGAAATTGAACTAACGTAAGTTGGGGTAAATGTCGCGCGCTGGCTTTGACAAGCTCAGCCTGAGCGGAAGGAAGTAGGCTGCGTATCCATTGTGCTGAGAACTGCATCAGCCTGCGCCGGGAAGGTTGGCTTGCGGAAACCGGCGCGCTGCGACGTGCTGGTCTTGAACACAGAAAGCCCGGAAAGCCGCCGCTGGAAGGCTTAGGTATGGCGGCTTTCAGCGCACTGGAATGGTGGAGCCGAGGGGGATCGAACCCCTGACCTCGTCATTGCGAACGACGCGCTCTCCCATCTGAGCTACGGCCCCGTTCCAGTGCGCACCCGAAGGCCGGCTGCCTTCAAACGAGCGGACCCATTAGCGAAGGGGCCGCGCGCTTGGAAGCCTAAAGTCAAATCGCGATAGGACGATCAGGTCCCTGCGTTCTGCGGCGTTTCGAGGACCAGAGTGCCAGGTACAGCATCCTTGCCCCATCTGGCTTCCCACGCAGCCATGTCGGAATGGTATTTGTCGAACCGCTTGAAGAAATCGTCGAAAACAATCTCGAGGCTTGGCAACGATCGTGTCGCAAAGGCAGTCAGGTCAACCGGCTTTACCGTTTTCATTTCATTGCTGACAGCCAAAGCTGCGTTGCAGAAAGCTGGCTTGACCGGCGGAATGGCATAGTGGTTGTACACTTCGGTCATGTACTTTTCACGCGGCCTTACGAAGCCCGGACCATATTTGGCCCGCCATTCGGAATCGACTTTCAGGTTCGCAGCACGCAGCCCCTTGGCATGTGTCTTGAGCAGATTGCGATAGTTGACCAGAATGTCGGCATGTCCCGGGTCGCGGCAGTTGAGCGCGGCTACGTTCAATCCGGAACGAAGGTTCCACACCGTTTGCGCCGGCGAAATGTTGCGGTTTACGCTGACCCGCAAACCATCTGCACCCAGCGCCGGATAGGCAAGCAGAGGCGAAGCATATTCGGGCGTAACCGGTTTCCACGCCACATATATCTGACGCGGCGGGGGCGGCGGGGGTGGGGCCGGCTTCTTTTTGCCGGCCATGGCCGGACTTGTGACGCAAATCGAAGCTGCGATTGCGCCGACCAGAAATGCGAGCGAACCCGACTTGAACATTCTTATAAATTGCGAACCCATTTTCCCTCAATTCCCGACTGATTGCCGGCGGCCAAGCTACCGGTTGCTGGCTTGCTGCAGCCTTAAGATGTCTTAGCGCCGCCAGGGTCTAAAGCAAATGCCCGGCGCTTCAGTCGAAGCGCCGGGCACGATTATCCGTTCTTAGCGTGCGTTTAGCGGCGCCTGATCAGCGGCGGTCACCAAGAAAGCTGAGCAGGAACTGGAACATGTTCACGAAGTCGAGATAGAGTGACAGAGCACCAAGGATCACGACCTTGCCCGCCATATCGGTGCCGGCAACCTGGTAATAGGTATCGCGCAGCCGCTGGGTATCATACGCAGTGAGACCAGCGAATATCAGCACGCCCAGAATCGAAATGGCGATAGCCAGTGGGCCTGACTGCAGGAACATGTTGAGCACCATTGCCAGTATTATCCCGATCAGACCCATCATGAAGAAACTGCCCATTGCCGACAGATTACGCTTGGTCGTGTAGCCATAAAGGCTGAGCCCGGCAAAAGCGCCGGCCGTGGCAAAGAAGGTCGTGGCAATCGACGGGCCGGTATAAACGAGCAGTATCGCCGAAAGCGACAGCCCCATGACGGCGCAGAACGCCCAGAACATCAGCTTCAGCGTGCTTTCATCGCGGCGCGGGCTGAAGAAGAAGATAAATGCCAGAGGCGCCAGCCCGATAACCCAGCGCAGCGGGGTGCCAAACACCTGCGCGGCCATGCCGGACATTACGAACAGCAAGGCGACAACGCCCGAAAGCAACACGCCCGAAGCCATGTAGTTGTAAATCGACAGCATATAGCGACGCAGACCCTGGTCGCGCGCATCGGCACCGAGCACCTGGCCGTTGAGGACCGGGCCTCCGCCAAGCTGTGTCCGGGTCGACTGCGGATCGTTCCAGTCAGCCATGATTATCAAGCTCCCTTTCGCCCGAAATGGGCAGTCCAATGAATATCGGACCTCTTGCCCGCGGTTTCAAGAAAAACCGGACATAGCGACTGTAACGAAGTGTATCGTCTCAGCTGCGGGCAGCAGCTGCCAGTTCCGCATTGCGATCGCGCGCGGCGCGCAGTGTAGCCTTGATAAGCGTGAGCAAGGCGTCATTCGCGTCCAGAACGTCGAGCCCCTTTTGCGTGCTGCCTCCTGAGCTGGCAACGCGGCGAGCAAGTTCGCCTGGCCCGTCCGGCGACGCTGCTGCCAACTGCGCCGCGCCTTCCACAGTCGCAATCGCCAGCCGTTGCGCTTGCGCAGCATCGAGCCCCAGCGCCGCCGCGGCATCGGCCATTGCAGCAATAAACCGGTAAACGAAGCCCGGCCCGGAACCAGACAGCGCGGTAACCAGATCAAAATCGGATTCCGATGCCAGCCACTCAACTGGCCCCAAAGGAAGCATCAGGGTGGTCGCCGCGTCACGCCCCGCTGCGTCGAGCCCCCGATCGTACAATGCAACGGGCGACTTGCCGATCGCTGCCGCAAGATTGGGCATGACCCGCACCAGCGCGCCCGCACCTGGAAAACGCATGGCCAGACTGGCAAGCTCCACCCCGGCGAGAATCGAGAAAACCACTGTGCCTTGGTGAAGTTGCCGCGCCAGAGACGGCGCCGCCTCGTCCAGCAGCTGCGGCTTGACCGCCAGCAAGACCGCATCGAACGCTTCGTCAGGAATGGTGCGCAGCAACCGGACGCCATCCGGAGCATCATCCAGAAACGGATCGACAACGGTAAATGTTTTTGCCGCCAAGCCGCCCTTCAGCCACCCGGCCAGCATCGCGCCGCCCATGTTGCCGCAGCCGAGTATCAAGATCGAATTGAACGCCATCGGATGCTCCTGCCTGGGCGCACGGTAAAGCGCAGCAGGCCTGGTGACTAGGCCTCTCCAGCGGCGTCGACCAGCGCGCTGGTCAGCGCCTCGGCCGGGCTCTTGTCGCCCCACAGCACGAACTGGAACGCCGGATAGAACCGGTCGCATTCCTCCACCGCCGCTTCGACCGCTACCTGCGCCTGGGCCAGGCTGAGCAGGCCGTCATCGCCCAGCAGCAGACCATGGCGGTACAGCAGCACCGACCCGTTCGACCAGATATCGAAGTGACCCACCCAAAGCTGTTCGTTAACCAGCGCGAGCAGCTCATATACCGCCGCGCGCTTGTCATCGGGGATGCGGATATCTGGCAAGCAGAGCAACTGAAGAACGTGATCTTCGCGCCGCCATACCCCGCGCAGGGTATAGCTTGCCCAGCTACCCTTTATTTCGCCCGAAATCTCGTCCTCGCCAACGAACTCGCACGGCCAGCCGCGCGCTTCGAAAAGGCTGGCTAGCATGTCGACGGGTGCCGCGTCGTCTTCATCCCGGTCGTATTCGCGATTGCTCTCCATCATGTCACCGTGATTGCGTCGGCAAGGGGCCATGGGACAATGCGCGGTTAACGCACGGTTGCGCAAAACTCTACAAGCCTGTTCACAAGGTGTGGAAAAGGGGAGGCGCGAGGCCCATTCTCGATCAGCCGCCCGGCAGCACGTCGACCATTTGCCCTGCCGGACTGTTCCACACAAAGGCGCCGGCGATCCCGGCTTTTTTCAGCTGGGCGACAAAAGCAGTGGCCTGCGCGGCGGTGTCAAATGGCCCCGTCAGCAGGCGATTCGCCTGACCCCACGGCGCGGTATAGGGCTTTCGCCCCTTCAGCAGCGCTTCGCTTTTGGCCAATTTGCGCCAGTCAAAGGCCAGCGCCTTTTTATCGCGCCCTGTCGCGACCTGCGCCCAGAAACGGCTTGGAGCGCTGGCTGCCTTTTCCTTCGCGTCCTTGGCATCCTTAACGTCCTTCGCGGCCTTGAGATCAACCTTGCACTGCGTAGACCCGCCTTTCCCTTTCGCCGTGGATACAGCCCTTTGCTTGGCCGTGCCTTTTGCTTTGGGATCACCAAGTTCGCACAAAGCCTGGGATGACTTGGCAGCTTTGGGTTCAACGATAGCCGCCTTGTCCGGCGCGGCGGTCTTGATCTTGCGCAGATCAACGGCACCCGCCTTTGGCTCTGCCTCGCGGCTGGGCGGGGTCAGATCGGCAAATACCTCGGCCAGGTTGCGCGGCCGGGCGGCTGGTGCGGGTTTTGCCGCAACAGGTCTGGGTAGGGGCGCGGGGGTTGCAGCTGGCGGCGCGGCAGTTGCAGGGGGCGGCGCGACCACACTTGGCTTTAGTGAAAATGCGGTGCTTGGATTATCAAGCGATGCAAAGCCCGGCTGGCTTCCCGCTGGGGCTGCCGTGGCCACAGAAGGAGGCGCAGGCGCAGCTGCGGGCACAGCTACAGAAGCGGGTGCAGCCAAAGCGGCGGCCACCGGCGGAGACGCGGACGGTGTGGCAACGGGTGCACCGGCCGCCAGCGGTGTCTGAGCCGAAGCTGCCGGCGCCGTCACTGCCGTCACTGCCACAGCGGCGGGTACAGCGGCTGCCGCAACTGGCGTGGGTACCCCTGCGCGCACCGGCTCGAACGTATAAGGGCTTGGTTTGGACACGGCGGCGGAGACCGGCGGCGAAATTACCCTTGCCGGTACTGCTGCGGCGGCGGACGCGGAACGAAGCGGCGGCAACTCTCCGGTTGGCCGCGGATCAGCTGCGGCGACGCGCACCGGGGGTTGGGGCGCAGCGGCGGCGATTAACGGCTGGTCCTTGCTCTTGCTGCGGTCTTTACGGTTGTCGCGGGCCAATTTCTCGTCCCGCTGCGCCAACTTGGCGACTGCCACGCGGCTGGGCGTAGCGCTGGCCACGACCGGGCGGGTACGGACCAACAGGGCAAAACGCGGATCGTCGCGCCCGATTTCTGCGGCGCGCGGAAACTGGCCCAAGTTTGCCGCAGCCGCTTGTTGGGCCCGGGTCAGCTTGGGCATGTAACGCAGGTAATTGGTCATGCCAGCAGCAAGGCTGGCCGGCATAGTCGACTTGGCGATCGATTCCGCTTCCTCCGCCTGACCCAGGATAGCTAGCGCAAAGGCGCGCGTGCGCCACGATGCCTTGTCCTGGCGTTGGAGCAATGGACTCAAAGTGATTTCCATGCCGCGCCGGTCGCCGGCTATGGCCTGGCTGAGCGCCAGTCGGCGACTGGTCTCTTCGTTTGGCCCCGCCATCAAGGCTTCGTTGTAATAGCGCTGCGCGGTGACCCCGTCGCCCACCATGTCAAACGCCAAGGCGCGATCGGCCATGCGCGCACCATCGATCATGCCCAGCCTTTCGGCCGCATCGAACAGCGGTATTGCGCTCGCCGGATCGCCGGTCAGCACATAGGCGCCTGCCAGTCCCGCCTTGATCCGGCTGGTATTTGGCGAAAGTGCATCAGCTTTCTGGTAGAAACCGATTGCCGCATCGCCATCGCCCGCTGCCAGCGAAGCGGCCCCCGCCTCGGTCAGGGCATCGATGTCACGCGGGTTTCGAGCCAGGCGGCCCAGCGCCGCGTTGAGCCGCGCCCCGTCACTAAGAGTGGTCGCATTGTTGGCAATCTGCCCGGCCAGAATCGAACCCGGCGCCGCGGCAACCGCTGCAGCAATCGCCAGTGTGCTGAAAAGATGGCGAACTGGGGGCATTGCCACACCTAGCTAAGCCGCCGGATTGGCCGCTGTCCGTGGTGAGCTAATGCCCCCAGCCTTAACCCTGCACGAACGATGCGACCCGGCCCGGCCGGCAATTGTTACTGGTTGTTCTGACGGCCTAGAAAACGCGGAATGCTAAGCGAAGGCCCGTCGTTTCCGCTATCGTCATCCTCGTCCTCATCATCAGGTGACGTGCGTCCGCCGCGTGACAGATTGGCCATACGTTCAAACAAGGTAGCCCCTGCGCCGCCCTTTCCGCCGCCGCCGCCGCCACCGCCGCCACCACCGCCGCCACCGCCGCCCGAAGCGGGCGCAGCAGGGGCTGCAGCGGGTTCGCCAGCCGACGTTTCGCCGGCCTCGGCACCTTCGTCGCTATCACTTGCGATCAGGCCGCGACGCCGCCCCGGCAAGGCTCCGCCGACCGGAGCATCTTCTTCGTGCAGACGCGAAGCGTCGAGCAGCAGCTCGTCCGATCCGCCGCCCGCACTGTCCGCGCCCCCATCGGAATCGGCTTGATCAGTAGCGGCCAGATCCAGTTCATAGGGATCGGACACCGTTTCTTCACCGGCATCATCACTATCCCAATCATCGTCGCTCAATCCAGACGAAACAGGCTCGTCAGCCGCGACTGCTTCGACCTCATCAGAGACTTCGATTTCGTCGGGCTCAGCCACTGGTGCCGTGCGTTCAAACAGCGGCTCAGCGGCAACCGGTGCGGCCATGGCCGGACGTACCGGCCCGCGCGATGCCGTAAGGTTGAGCGGCCGCGACGCCTGCTCGGCCATTTCGGCGCTCTGTTCGATGCCGGTCGCAACGACGGAAACGCGGATCTTGCCCTGCAGGTCAGGATTGAAAGCGCTACCCCAGATAATGTTCGCGTTTGGATCGACCAGTTCGCGGATATGGTTCGCCGCCTCGTCCACTTCGAGCAGCTTCATGTCGTCGCCGCCGATGATCGAAATGATCACACCCTTGGCGCCCTGCATGGACACGCCATCAAGCAGCGGGTTGGCAATGGCCCGTTCGGCGGCTTCGAGCGCACGGTTGGCGCCTTCGCCTTCGCCGGTGCCCATCATTGCCTTGCCCATTTCGGCCATGACCGAGCGGACATCCGCAAAGTCGAGGTTGATAAGGCCTGGCATGACCATCAGGTCGGTGATCGAGCGAACGCCCTGCTGCAATACTTCATCTGCCAGCTGGAACGCTTCTTTGAAGGTCGTTTCCGCTTTGGCCACCAGAAACAGGTTCTGATTGGGGATGACGATCAGGGTATCGACGTGCTTTTGCAACTCTTCGATCCCGGCATCGGCAGAGCGCATACGCCGCGTGCCTTCGAACAGGAACGGCTTGGTTACGACGCCCACGGTCAGCACGCCCTTTTCGCGCGCCGCCTTGGCCACAACCGGAGCCGCACCGGTCCCGGTTCCGCCGCCCATGCCCGCCGCGATAAAGCACATGTGCACCCCGTCCAGAGCGCGATCGATTTCAGCCGACGTTTCTTCAGCCGCGGCCCGGCCCACTTCGGGCCGTGATCCTGCACCCAAACCCTGGGTGATATCCGGGCCAAGCTGGATGCGGTGTTCCGCTATCGAATTGTTGAGCGCCTGGGCATCGGTGTTGGCGACGATGAAATCGACCCCTTCGATACCCGCCGTGATCATGTTGGCGATCGCGTTGCCGCCAGCCCCGCCGACACCGATTACCGTAATCCGGGGACGCAGCTCTTCTACGGCTGGCGGTCCGATATTGATGCTCATGGCGCTCTCCAGTCAGGCACGCAAATACTCGAAATCCAATTTCTTCAACTCTTGCACCGTTCGATTCGGCGAATCAAAGATAAATTAACCCTTGTCCACAGTCGCCGCGCCGAAAACCGCGGTCAAAAATACTCCTTCAACGCGCGCACTACCCGGTTGACGAGGCCGACGCCGCTGTAGCGGAACGTCTCTTGTTGGCGCGGCCCCAGCGAACGGATGTCAATCGGATCGGCTGCGGCATAAAGCACCAACCCCGCCAGAGTCGAAAACCCCGGCGTCGCATGGGCTTCGGCCAGACCCTTGATATGCAGGGGCTTGCCCACTCGTACCGGCTTGCCAAGCGCTTGCTGGGCATAATCTGCAAGGCCCGCCAGCTCTGCGCCGCCGCCGGTCACCACCACCAGCTGGCCGCGCTGTCCGGTGAAGCCCAGGCCTTTGAGCGCCTTGTTCACTTCTTCCATCCAGCGCCCCAAGTGCCCGGTGATAACCGAAACCAGTTCAGCGCGGGGCACGCGGTTCTTGTCATCGGCATGGCGTGCGGTTGGCCCCGTGCCTTCCTCGCCCGGCGCGTTGACCGGGATCATTTCGCGGTGGTCGGCCGGGCTGGCAATCGCCGACCCGTGGACGCATTTCAGCCGTTCGGCCTGAAACCGGCGAATGCCAAATGCACTGGCCACCGCATCGGTGATGTCGCCTGATCCCATTGGAATGGTGACCAGACCCAGCAGCATACCCGCAGCATAGACAGAAACATTGGTGACCTCTGCCCCGAACTCGACCAGTGCGACGCCCAGCTCCCGCTCTTCAGACGTCAGGCATGCATAACCCGCAGCGATCGGCGATCCGATCACCGCCTCGACATCAAGATGAGCGTTTTGCACGGCCTCGGTAATGTTGCGTACCGGCGCGCCATCGGCCAGCATGACGTGGATATCGACGCCAAGCCGTTCGGCGTGCAATCCCTTGGGGTCGGAAACGCCATCGGCCCCGTCGAGCGTATAATGGGCTGGCTGGGCGTGGAGCACCATGCGCCCGTCCGGCTGAATGACGTCGCGCGCGGCGATCAGCAAGTGCTCGATATCTTCCTGTTCGATCCGGCGCCCGCCAATATCGACCTCAACCTGCGCGACCTGGCTGGCAAGACCGGCACCCGAAGCCCCGATCCACACGCTGGTTACCGCCGTATTGGCAAGCTTTTCGGCGCGTTCAACCGCATCGCGGACAGCAAACGTGGCAGCCCGCATATCGGTGACATAGCCGCGTTTGATCCCCTGCGCGGCGCGGTGGAACGATCCCAGCACGACCATCTCGCCGGTTTCGGTGAGGCCCGCGACCATCGCCGAAATGCGGAACGAACCGATGTTGACCGCGCCGAAAACCTTGGCGATGCGTGGCTGTGCCATCAGTTGGTGTCCCCCTGCTTGTCCTTGGCCGTTACAGCCTTTGCCGGCGCCGCTGCCCCCTGCGGCTGTTCGATCCGGTCGGTGCGATTGGCCAGCCGGAAATAAATCCGGTCGGGCGCGCGCATGTCGAAGGCCAGCGTCTTGCCGCCAAGCAGACGGTTAACCCCGTCCAGCCGGGCGAACGTCATCAACGCCTTTGGCGCGGCTTCTTCGCCTTCCGGCAGGGCCAGCACCTGGCCGGTCTTGAAAGTCAGATTCCAGCGCCGGTTGCCAACCCATTCGGCCTCCGCAACCTGGGGTTTGAGTGCCGGGGCGGCGGTCAGAAGCTGGTTCAGCGCTTCGACCTGACGGCCCGCGCCGGGGCCGCTGATCACCAGCTTGCCCTTGGCCCGCGCTTCGGAAACGGCCTGCAGTTCATGGCCTGTCGCATCGATCAGGACCATCCGGTCGGCCTTGCGCAGCACTGCGGCTGGCTTGCGTTCGACAATGTCGATCGCCAGCGTATCGGGCAGCTGGCGCGACACACGCGCATCTTCCACCCACGATAGCTCCAGCAGCCGTTCGCGCAGACCATCGATGTCCACCATCGGCATGGCGCGGCGGTTATCGGCCAAGGCCAGTTGATAGACCTTCAGTTCGTTGAGGTTCTTGGTGCCGGTCACTTCAACCCGGCGCACTTCGAACCCGGCGTCGTGTGAAATCGCCGCCAGCTGCTGCTGCGCCATTGCTGGCACCCCCGCAAAACTGGCAACCATCCAGGCAAGAACAACGGCAAGACCCAGTATGGCGGCCAGGAACAGCTGATGCAGCTGGCTTTCCGACAGCGGGATCCAGCTCATCACTGCGTCCATTGCCGATCCGGTTCTGGCCCGCGCTGCCTTGACCTGGCGCGCCTTGCCCTGTGCTGCGGCTGTCTTGCGGACGCTTTTCCCGCCGCGCTTGATCTTTTGGCTCATGCGCCCCCCTGCTTCGCGTCGAGCGCGTCGGCGATGATCATTTCAACCAGTTCGCCATAGCTGATCCCAAGATGCCTGGCCTGTTCAGGCACCAGACTAAGCGGCGTCATGCCTGGCTGGGTGTTGGTTTCGAGCACAAACAGCCCTTCGATCCCGTGCTCGTCATCCCAGCGGAAATCGGTGCGGCTGCAGCCCTTGCAACCCAGCAACTGGTGGCACCGCAGGGCGATGTCGAGGCAGGCCTGCGTAATCTCGTCCGGGATTTGCGCCGGGCAGACATGCTCGGTCATCCCGTCGGTGTACTTGCTGTCGAAATCGTAGAAGCCGCTCTTGGGCTTAAGCTCGGTGACCAGCAAGGCCCGGTCCCCCAGAACTGCCGTGGTCAGTTCGCGCCCGCGAATATAGGGCTCAGCCAGCAGACGGTCGAACTCCTGCCACGGCCCCTTGGCAGCGGGGCTGATCGGGTTGCCGTAATTGCCTTCGCTGGTAACGATCGCAACGCCGACCGACGAACCTTCGTTGACGGGTTTTAGCACATAGGGCCGTGCTAGCGGGTCCTTGGCGTATATCTCGCTGGTGTCGACGATCCGCCCACCCGGCATGGGAATGCCGTGCGGGACCAGTGCCTGCTTGGTCAGTTCCTTGTCGATCGCGATGACCGAGGTGACCAGGCCGGAATGGGTGTAGGTCAGCCCCATCAGGTCCATCAGGCCCTGCACTGTGCCGTCCTCGCCCGGCGAGCCGTGCAGCGCGTTGAACACCACGTCGGGCGCTGTTTCGGCAAGCTTTTGCGCCACGTCGCGGCCCATATCGATGCGGGTCACGTGGTGGCCGCGATCTTCGAGAGCCGCGGCAACGCCCTCGCCGCTCATCAGCGACACGGGCCGCTCGTTTGACCAGCCACCCATCAGGACCGCGATGTGTAGTTTTGGCAGACTCACTGTGTACCTACCCGTTCTTGGTCTGACGCTCTGGCACACGTGCCAACGCGCTGAATTTCCCATTCGAGCGAGACCCCCGACTGCGTTTTCACCCGCCGCCGTACTTCCTCGCCAAGCGCTTCGATGTCCGAACTTGTCGCCTCGCCCAGATTAAGCAGGAAGTTGCAGTGCTTTTCGCTGACCTGTGCCCCGCCGATGGTCAGCCCGCGGCACCCGGCTGCATCGACCAGTTGCCACGCCTTGTGACCTTCAGGGTTCTTGAAGGTCGATCCGCCGGTCTTGCTGCGTAGCGGCTGGCTGGCTTCGCGGCTGGCAGAGATTCGGTCCATTTCGACCTGGATCGCCGCCGGATCACCTGCCCGCCCCGCGAACCGCGCGGCAACTACGATGGCGCCGTCGGGCAGGTTTGAGTGGCGGTAAGTGTATCCGAGATCGGCAACCGGCAGAGTGTGCAAAGACCCATCGCGCAGCACCACGTCGCAATCGACCAGCACGTCTTTTACCTCAGCGCCATAGGCGCCGCCGTTCATGCGCACGAACCCGCCGACCGTGCCCGGGATCGAGCGCAGGAACTCCAGACCGGCAATGCCGTTGTCGCGCGCGGTCGATGAAACAAGGATTCCGCTGGCACCGCCGCCGCAGAACAGTGTCAGGCTGCCTGACGCGATTACCTTGGCGAAGGCCTTACCCAGCCGCACAACCACGCCCTGCACGCCGCCATCGCGAACGATCAGGTTTGAACCGAGCCCCAGCGCCATGACCGGCACTGCGGGATCGAGGTCATGCAGGAAGGTTTGCAGATCTGCCAGATCCTTGGGTTCGAAAAGCCACTGTGCACTTCCGCCCGATTTGAACCACACCAAGGGCGCGAGTGGGGCGTTTGGGGTCAGCTTTCCCGCGACCTTGCACAGCATGTCGGCCATCATGCCGCCAGCCGCGCTTCGACCGATTGGGCCAGTCCGGCAGCCCACTTGGTAATGTCGCCAGCGCCCAGACACACAACCATGTCGCCAGGCTGGACGATCCCGGCCAAAGCCTGGGCCAGCGCTTCGGGGCCTTCGATGGTCTGGGCCGAGCGGTGGCCGCGCGCTTTCATCCCTGCAACCATCGCTGCGCTGT
>NZ_JAHEBV010000004.1 GCF_024642085.1 Novosphingobium sp.
CTTCGGCGCCGGACACGATCATCGCCCGCTCGGTTCCCAGAAGGGCCATTGCATCACGGTACAGGGCGATAAGCTCTGGCTTGGCGACGCCGACAAGCTGCCGAGATACCCCGGCCGGGTTAGCGAGCGGTCCGCACAGGTTGAAGATCGTGCGGCGGCCCAGTTCCTTGCGGATCGGTGCGACGCGGGCAAGGGCGGGATGATGCGCCTGCGCGAAAAGGAACGCTATCCCCAGATCGGGCAGTGTTTCGGCAGCCATGCTGCTTGCCCTGGCCAGGTCGAGCCCCAGCGCTTCCAATGTGTCGGCCCCGCCTGACAAGCTGGAAGCGGCGCGGTTGCCATGTTTTGCCACCGGCACGCCGCAAGCGGCAACTACCAGCGCGACCGCGGTTGAAATGTTGAGGCTGTGCTGCCCGTCGCCGCCGGTTCCACACACGTCGATGGAGCCGACGGGCGCTTCGAGCCTGACCATGCGGGCGCGCATTGCGCGAACCAGTCCGGCAACTTCGTCTGCGCTTTCACCCCGGTCGGCCATCGCCACCAGTGTTTCGGCAATTTCGGCGTTGCTCATCGCACCATCGAGCATCTGACCGAACAGCGCTTCGGCATCTATCAGAGAGGCCGTCATGCCGGTTCGCGCGTAGGAATGCCGCAAATAGCCAGAAAATTGGCGAGCATGGCGTGGCCATGTTCCGTCGCGATGCTTTCTGGATGAAATTGCACCCCGTGGATCGGCAGGCTTCGGTGGCGCACACCCATGATATGGCCATCGTCGCTGGTCGCATTGATAATCAGGCTGTCTGGAATATCCTCAACAATCAGCGAGTGATAACGCGTGGCGGTGAAGGGCGTGGGCAAGCCCTTGAACAGTCCGCTGCCATCATGGCTGACCGGCGATACCTTGCCGTGCATCAGCCCGCCGCGCACAACTTTGCCGCCGAAATACTGACCGATCGACTGATGGCCCAGGCATACGCCAAGCAGCGGTTTGCCCGCATCGGCTGCTGCACCCACCAGATCCAGGCTGATGCCAGCCTCGTTCGGGGTGCAGGGCCCGGGCGAGATAAGAAAACCCTCCGCTCCCGATGAAATGGCCTGTCCGGCCGACATGGCATCGTTGCGCACCACTTCGACGTCGGCGCCCAGTTCCATCAGGTAATGGACCAGGTTCCAGGTGAAGCTGTCGTAATTGTCGATGACCAGGATCATGATGCCGCCCTACTGCCCGAAACCAGCTTCGGACGCCACTCGCACTGCTTCGCGTGCTGCGGCGATCAGCGCGCCGGCCTTGGCCTCGCACTCACGCTGTTCGTATTCAGCTACGCTGTCAGCCACAATCCCGGCCCCGGCCTGGACATGAAGCATCCCGTCCTTGACCACTCCGGTGCGCAGCACGATGCAGCTGTCGAGGCTGCCATCGGGTGCGAAATAGCCAACCCCGCCGGCATAGGCACCGCGGGTCTCAGGCTCAAGCTCGGCAATAATCTGGCAGGCGCGGACTTTGGGCGCGCCGCTGACCGTACCGGCCGGGAACCCTGCAAATACGGCGTCGATTGCATCGTGTTGCGCTGTATCAAGCCGGCCGACCACGTTCGACACAATGTGCATGACGTGGCTGTAGCGTTCGACCGTGTAGCTTTCGGTGACCTCGACCGTTCCTGCCCGGGCCACGCGGCCGACATCGTTGCGCCCCAGATCGAGCAGCATCAGGTGTTCGGCGCGTTCCTTGGGATCGGCAAGCAGGCTCGCCTCGTTAACGCGGTCTTCCTCGGGCGATGCACCGCGCGGACGGGTGCCGGCAATCGGGCGAATGGTAACTTCGCCGTCTCTTACCCGGACCAGGATTTCCGGGCTGGAACCGGTAAGGGCGAAGCCGGGCAGGTCGAGGAAATAGAGAAAGGGCGAAGGATTGACCCGCCGCAGCGCCCTGTAAAGCGCGAGCGGGGGCAGGGTAAAGGGACAGGTGAAGCGCTGTGCCAGCACGACCTGAAAGATATCGCCCGCTTCTATGTATTCCTTGGCGCGATGGACCATCGCGGCAAAGTCGGTGCTGGCCATTGTCGCAGTAAGCTGGGGTTCTGGCAGTGTGACATCCGCGATCGCTGGCTGTGCCGGTTTGGTCAACCGCCGCAATGCCAGATCGATCCGCTCTGCGGCTTGCTCAATCGCCTGGTCCGGCTTGCCGCCATCCGGCCATAGCGGGGCGATGCAGAACAATTCGTCGCTAAGGCGGTCGAACACCAGCACCAATGTGGGGCGCACGAACAGCATGTCGGGCAGTCCCAGCGGGTTGGCTGACGGACGCGGAAGATCTTCGATCAGGCCGTAGGTTTCGTAGGCGAAATAGCCCACCAGAAAGGCTAGTGCCGGGGGCAAACCGGCGGGCATGTCGATCCGGCAAGCGGCAACCTGCGCGCGCAATTCGTCAACGCTGCTGCCAGGCAAAGTAACGAACGCCTCGCGATCATGGCTCCAGCTGGCGTTAACCTCGGCCCGGGCGCCGGTTGCGCGGAAGACCAGATCGGGGTCAAGACCAAGCATGGAGTAGCGCCCACGTACTTCGCCGCCCTGAACCGATTCGAGCAGGAAATCGCCGCGCCCTTCAACCATCAGTTTGGCGGCCGCGCCAACCGGGGTTTCGCTGTCCGCGATCAGTCGCCGCCAGACGAGCGAGCTTTGTCCAGTTGCCAGCGCCTCACACGCCGCTTCGTGGTTCTCCAGCCCTGCGGTTTGCACTTACCGTCCCGCCTTAATTGCCGGTACCGGCCAAGCGGTTGCGCACCGCGGCAAGCGCCT
Source organism: Novosphingobium sp. (assembly GCF_024642085.1). Lineage (GTDB taxonomy): Bacteria > Pseudomonadota > Alphaproteobacteria > Sphingomonadales > Sphingomonadaceae > Novosphingobium. The sequence continues at coordinate 2,797 of NZ_JAHEBV010000004.1, forward strand.
TTTCATTGCGCTTGACGCCCACATCGTCGCGCATGGCCGCACGCAACTGCTGCGTCATTTCGCTGCTTTGCAGCTGCGCAATCGAGCCGGCCAGTTCGCCCAGCCGGGGATCATTGGCGGCGACCTGGCCGGGGATCGCGTCCTTTAACTGGATGACATACCAACCGCGCGCGCGCGGCGCGCCCAGCAGCTTGACCTTGCCTTTGGCCATCTGGAACAGCAGCGCAAGCGGCGGCGGCGTTTGCTGGCCCATGGCCTGGAACTGCTGGCGGGCCATGTCGACCTTCTGCACCGGCGGCAGGTTCAGACCAAGTCCAGCAACCAGACTGGCCAGATCGCCGCCGCTGCGAACCTTGTCTTCGATTTTCTGGGCGACAACCTTGGCAGCGGCAGCGCCCTTGGACAGTTGCACATCATTGATCAAGACCTGCCGGATTTCGGCGATCGGCGGGGCGGCCGCAGGGGCAATGCCGCCGACATCGAAGACGATGAAGGTTTTGCCAGGATCAACCTCTGCCAGCTGCGGCTGGTTTTCGCCTTCCATCGCAAAAGCCGCGGCGATAACCTTGGCCAGTTGCGGAGGAGACCGGGTTCCGGCCTTGCCGAACACGCTGCCATCGGCCAGCAACGGCGGGGTCGACGACAGGGCCAGGCCCAGTTCCTTGGCAACATCGCTGAGAGAGGAACCCTTGTCGAACTGATCTTCGATTTTGGCGGAAAAATCGGTCAGTGCGGTACGGCGTTTCGCAACCGCCAGCTGCTGGGAAAGATCGCCGCGGACCTGGGCCAGCGACCGGCCGGGCTTGTTTTCGATCCCGTCGATGCGCAGCAGGGTCCAGCCAAGCGGTGCCTTGAACGGCCCGACGGTCTTGCCGCTTGGCGCTGCAAAGGCTGCATCCGCGATGGCTTGCGAGGTTTGTGATGAAAGCGCCTCACGCGTGAGCACACCCAGACTTGCCGCAGCCAGGCCCTTGCGCGATGCAACAGCCTCTAACGACTTTCCGCCTGCAGCCTCGGCGATGATGGCCTTGGCAGCCGCTTCGGTGGGCAGCACCAGCTGGGTAACGCGGCGTTCTTCGGCGGCTGCGAACTGCGCCTTGTTCTTTTCATACAGCGCCGCAACCTCTGCGTCCGTGGGCGGCGGTGTATCCTTGACCGCAGCATCGGAGAATGTGGCGTAACGCACGATCCGGCGTTCCGGCAGAACATAGTCGGCCTTGTGGGCAGCGTACCATGCGGAAATCTCAGCCTCGCTTGGCGCGGTCTTCGGGGCGAATACGGCCGAGGGCAGGGTGGCAATCTCGCCGATCCGTTTTTCCGTCAGGATGCCGGCATAGCGGCCGATTGCCTCACGGTTTGGTGTGTTTCCCAGTTCAGCGGGGGTCAGCAGTTGGCGCGCCATCATGGCCTCGGTGATCTGGCTGCGAACCTGATCATCGGTAATGCCGCGCTGGGCAAGGAATGAGCGGTACGCAGTATCGCTGAACTTGCCGTCCGGTCCCTGTGCAGCGGGAATCTTGGCGATTTCACTGTCGATCAAACGGTCGCTGATAATGACGCCGTGCTTTTCGCCGAATGCACGTACGGCCGCCAGATCGACCAGATTATCGAGCAATTGGGTCAGCCCGCCTTGTTCGACAAAAGTCTTGACCGTCATGCCCGGCTGCTGCTGGCGCAATTCCTCTACCGAATTGGTTGCCGCACGCTCCAGATCCCTGGCGCTGACCCGCTCTTTGCCAACACTGGCCACACGATCTGAACCGCCAAAACCGCCGATATTGCCCGAGTTCAGGACATCGCCGCCGGCAAAGGCCAAGGCAATCAGGCCAACAAAGCCAAGCGTGACAAAAATGCCGAACTTGGACGAAAAGAAACTGCGGAAAAACTGGAGCATGAACCTGTCGCCAATTGGATTGCGTGCCTGCTTGCAGCGCCTGCGGCGGGGCTTTACGCAGCTATTGCACGCTTCGCAATGGGCCAGCTTTGCTTGTCCTGCATCGGCGGGTACCGCACCACGCGTTGCCGCAATGGCTTTGACAAAGGCGGGCACGCTCGCCTAGCAGCGCGGCGAGATTCGTCCCTGCGGGAAGCCCGGTCGGGACAACAAACCCCGCGATGCTATTGCAATTTGAGGTTTGAACATGCCCCAGCGGCCCTACATCGTCGGCAATTGGAAGATGAACGGAACGCGGGCCCAGTTGCCCGAAGCGCGCGCGATTGACCGCGGAGCCGCCCGTCATCCGGGGGTGCGCGTCGGCATTGCCCCGCCGTTCACGCTGATTTCCGCAATGGTCGAAGCGGTCCAGGAATTGACCGTGGGCGGTCAGGATTGCCACACGCAGACGGCTGGTGCGTTTACGGGCGACGTATCCGCAGCGATGGTCAAGGATGCCGGGGCGGGTTTTGTCATTGTCGGCCATTCAGAGCGCCGGGCCATGCACGCAGAGAGTGACGCGGCGGTCCGCGCCAAGGCCGAGGCGGCACTGGACGCAGGGCTTGAGGTCATTATCTGCGTTGGGGAAAGCGAAGCGCAGCGTGATGCCGGTGACGCTGAGATGGTAGTCGGGGCGCAACTCGAAGCCTCGTTGCCGCGGGGTGACGGGCTCGTCCCCCGGTTGACTGTGGCCTATGAGCCGGTCTGGGCGATTGGCACCGGACGCGTCGCAGCACCTTCAGAAGTGGCGGCCATGCACGCCGTGCTGCGCGCAAAACTGATTGCAATCTACGGGGACGAGGGCGCCAATGTGCGCATTCTCTATGGTGGTTCGGTCAATGCCAGCAATGCAGCGGAACTGCTGGCAACGCCCGAAGTTGGCGGTGCCCTGGTTGGCGGGGCCAGCCTGACGGCGGAAAGCTTCCTTGCCATCGTCGCCGCAGCAGGTCCTGCGGCTGACTGAACTCCAGCACCTTGCGCCGCGGCGCTCGCGCGCCTAGATGCGCCTCAACATTCCCGGTTTTCGGAACACTCATGTCCTCTCTTTTCCTTTTCCTGATGGTCGTCCAGGCGATCGTGGCCGCTCTGCTGGTCGGGGTTATCCTGATGCAAAAGTCTGAAGGCGGCGGCCTTGGCGTTGGCGGCAGCCCGGCGGGTCTGATGTCGGCGCGCGGCGCGGCCGATTTCCTCACCCGTGCGACCACTGTCCTGGCCTCGACATTCGTCGTGCTGTCGATCGTGCTGGCCGCGCTTGCCGTCCGGACCGGATCAACCCGGACCATCGATGACAGCCTGCGGCGGACCGTGCCGTTGACTGCACCTGCGCAAAACCCTGTTCCGGCCGATCCGCTGGCGGGTGCGGCCCAGGGAGCACCGTCGGCAGCACCGGCCGCTCCTGCCTCGTCAGCCGCGGCGCCTGCCGATCCATTCGCGATCCCGGCCAAGAACTAAGTCAAGAATTATTGGCCGGGTGCTGCCCCGCCGGTCGCGGCGGGGTTGCGGTTTGACGTGATCGTCTGTGGATTGCGTCAAGCGCCCCTTGCCCTGACCCCCACTTCAGCACTAAGGCGCGACTCCCATGGCGCGGTTCATTTTTATTACCGGCGGCGTGGTCTCCTCGCTTGGCAAAGGTCTCATGGCGGCAAGCCTTGCCGCGCTGCTTCAGGCGCGCGGCTACAAGGTGCGGATCCGCAAGTTCGATCCCTATCTGAATGTCGATCCCGGCACGATGAGCCCGTATCAGCACGGCGAAGTCTATGTGACTGACGATGGGGCGGAAACCGATCTCGACCTGGGTCATTACGAACGTTTTACCGGCGTTTCGGCGCGCCAGGCCGATAACATCACATCGGGCCGCGTTTACCGCGACATCATCGCCAAGGAACGCCGCGGGGACTATCTGGGCGCGACCGTCCAGGTGATTCCGCACGTCACCGACGCAATCAAGGATTTCGCCAAGGATCTGACCGAAGACCACGATTTTGTCCTGTGCGAGATCGGCGGCACTGTAGGCGATATCGAAGGCCTGCCGTTTATCGAGGCGCTGCGCCAGCTGCGTAACGAACTGGGACGCGATCGCACCTGCTCGGTGCATGTCACGCTGGTGCCTTATGTTTCCGCGGCGGGTGAGCTCAAAACAAAGCCCACTCAGCACTCGGTGCGTGAACTGACCAGCCTGGGTATCCAGCCCGACATCCTGCTGTGCCGCTGCGAACATCCGCTTCCCGACAATGAGCGTGCCAAAATTGCGCTGTTCTGCAACGTGCGCAAAGAAGCGGTGATCCCCGCACTGGACGCCAGCAGCATCTATGCCGTGCCTTTGCAATACCATGCCGAAGGGCTGGATGCCGAAGTACTCCATCATTTCGGGCTCGACAATTCGGCCGTTCCGGATCTGTCGCGGTGGGACGATATCGTCGATCGGTTCCATAACCCCGAAGGCGAAGTGACGATCGGGGTTGTCGGCAAGTATGTCGGCCTGCCCGATGCTTATAAAAGCCTCAACGAAGCGCTGACCCACGGCGGCATGGCCAACCGGGTCAAGGTCAACATCAAGTGGATCGACGCCGAGCTGTTCGAAGCTGACGATAGCGAAATTGTCGCCCGGCTTGAACCGATGGACGGCATTCTGGTCCCCGGCGGCTTTGGCGTGCGCGGCAGCGAGGGCAAGATCGCATCGGTCCGTTTCGCGCGTGAACGCAAGGTTCCTTTCTTTGGAATATGTCTTGGAATGCAGATGGCCTGCATCGAAGGCGCGCGCAATACGGCCGGTATCACGCATGCCGGCTCGACCGAGTTCGGCGAAACCAGCGAGCCTGTGGTGGGCATCATTACCGAATGGATGAGCGCCGAAGGCTTGCAAAAGCGCGGTGCCGATACCGATCTTGGCGGAACCATGCGCCTGGGCGCCTATGAAGCCAGGCTTGCCGGAAACAGCCACGTTTCGGCGATCTATGGCGGGGCCACGACGATTTCGGAACGTCATCGTCATCGCTATGAAGTCAATGTGGCCTACCGCGAGGCGCTGGAAGCTGGCGGACTGGTGTTTTCCGGCATGTCGCCCGACGGCCTCTTGCCCGAAATAGTAGAGCGTCCCGACCACCCCTGGTTTGTCGGCGTACAATTTCATCCCGAACTGAAAAGCAGACCGTTTGATCCGCATCCGCTGTTCGCCGGGTTCATCGCCGCAGCGTTGGCGCAGGCGCGTCTTGTTTGACCACTTTTGTACACTAAGTTTCGTTAGTATTCAGTGGTATGGCGCAGTCACCTGGAATGGTAGCGCTATTTCGGTTGAACGGACTGGACGCATCCCATAGCCATGCGCCTCCCGGTCGAATCGCATGGGGAGTGCGCCGGCGCGGGGGTGAGGGCAGGTTTTAACCAGATTTGCTTTATAGGGTATCGGCGCAGATGCCGGCCTGGACCAGTGCGTGATCGCGAGCCGGATTAATCCGCGACCAAAGTTTGAGACTTGCCGTGATCTGATCGTCTTCTGCGACCCGGACGATCAGGACTGCGGCGAGGCGATGGTCAGCCATCGCGGGGGTGAGGTTCGCAAGAACCTCACCCCCATTTTGTCTGGGCTGTATGGCAATCAGGCGGCGGCGCTGCCTTTGTCTGCGTCCTTGACGACAGACAGGGTCTTTTGCGTGCCGACCGCGATTTTCTTGGGCTTCATCGCTTCGGGCACTTCGCGCACCAGATCGACGGTCAGCAGACCGTCTTCCAGGTTTGCATCTTCGACCCGGACATAATCAGCCAGTTCAAAGCGGCGTTCGAACCCGCGCTGGGCAATGCCTACGTGCAGAAATTGCGCGCTTGATGCGTCATCAGCCTTCTTGCCCTGGACGACCAGCAGGTTTTCCTGGGCGGTAATATCGATATCGGCGGGCTTGAACCCGGCAACTGCCAGGGTGATGCGATAGGCATCTTCGCCGCGCCGCTCGATATTGAACGGGGGATAGTTATCACCGCTGTTCATGCGGTTCTGGTTTTCCAGAAGGTCGAACAGGCGGTCAAACCCGACCATCGTGCGGCGGTAGGGGGTAAAATCGAAACGGTTCATGGCAAAATCCTCTGTTTGAGCAATTTCATCAGATGGCGAAGCCCGGTACCGGCGCTTCGTCAGTGTCATCCCCTTGCGGGCCATGACACCGATCACGAGATATGGTAGCGCCGCCCTGTTTCAAGGGGTGAACAACGACCCTTTCAAGGAGCATCATATGGCCGGACCAAAAGTCGAGATCTATACCAAGTGGGGCTGCCCCTATTGCGTGCGCGCCAAGGCGCTGCTCGACGGAAAAGGCGCGACCTATGAGGAACATGACGTGACGCTGGGCGGACCAAAAAAGGCCGAAATGCTGCAGCGCGTCCCTGGCGCGGCGACGGTCCCGCAGATCCTGATCGGCGGCCAGGTGATCGGCGGCTGCGACGATATCCACGCACTTGACCGAGCGGGCAAGCTGGACGCTCTGCTGGCGGCATGACCATGGGCCGCGCCGCCGTATTCCAGATGACGTCGGGCATCGATCCGGCAGCCAATGCCGAAGCCCTGGTCGGTGCAATCGGGGCTGCAGCAATGGGCGGCGCATCGATGCTGTTTACTCCCGAAATGTCGGGATTGGTTGACCGCGACCGCAGCCGCGCCGCCAAGAACATCGTTCCCGAAGATGATAGCCCGGTTCTTGCGGCAGTCCGCAATTGTGCCGCTGATGCCGGCATCTGGGTTGCACTGGGCAGTCTGCCAGTGAAGCGGCAGGACGGCCGGTGGGCGAACCGCAGCTTCGTGATCGACGGAGCCGGGGCAATCGCTGCGCGCTATGACAAGATCCACATGTTCGATGTCGATTTGGCAACGGGCGAATCCTGGCGCGAATCGTCAGCTTACGCGCCAGGTGAGCAGGTTGTTACCGTGCAGACCCCGCTGGGCAGGCTTGGCATTGCGGTATGTTACGACCTGCGCTTTCCCGCGCTGTTTGAAGCGCTGGGCAGGGCCCGGTGCGATCTTATTGCCATTCCCGCTGCCTTTACTGTGCCTACAGGCAAGGCCCATTGGCACGTGCTTCAGCGTGCCCGCGCAATTGAGGCCAGCGCCTATGTCGTCGCTGCTGCCCAGACAGGCCACCACGCCGACGGGCGCGACACCTATGGGCACAGCCTTGTTGTTGATCCATGGGGCGACATTCTGCTTGATATGGGTGACAGTCCGGCAGGCCTTGGCTTTGCAGAAGTGGACAGCGCACGGATCACAGCGATCCGCAGCCAGTTGCCCAGCCTTGCCAACAAGCGGCCCATGCCGGGGGTAACCGCATCATGATTGTGTTTGATCTGCATTGCGAAGATGGCGGCCACCGCTTTGAAGGCTGGTTCGCGACCTCAACCGCGTTCGACCAGCAAGAGGCCGCGGGACTGCTGTGCTGCCCTGAATGCGGCAGCGCAGCCATCATAAAGGCGCCGATGGCCCCTGCCGTGGGGCGAAAGGGCAATCAAGCCATTGCCGTGCTACCCGCCCTAACACCCGACAATGCCGCGCCCGCAGCTGTGGCTGGTCCTGTTCCGGCGCAAGTGAAGCACGTCATTGCCAAGCTGGCCGCGTTACAGGCCGAAGCGCTTAAGCAATCGACCTGGGTCGGCGAAACCTTTGCCGAACAGTCCCGCGCCATGCACTACGGCGAAAAGGAACAGGCAACTATCCACGGGCAAGCCACGCCGGACGATGCACAGGCGCTGATCGAGGAAGGCATCGCGATCATGCCGCTGCCATTTCCGGTCGCGCCGCCTGACGAACTCAACTGATTGCCAGCAGCCCGGTGCTATCCTAGGGGAAGCGCGGGCGCCCGTAGCTCAGCAGGATAGAGCACCAGATTCCTAATCTGGGGGCCATGGGTTCGAATCCCGTCGGGCGCACCACCTTCAACAGCTTAAAGTACCGGCCTGCGATAACCGCATCGTGACCGGGACAGGCGATACAGCGTTGGCAAGGTACGGTTTCGCCGCCGCATCGCGCCCGAAACGTAATGGCCCGGGCGTATCTTTTATTTCATTTCGACGTTTTCTGCTTGAATCGCTGAATCATTTATGATTCTTGGGAATCATGAGGGGCCAGACCAGCAAAATGAAATTGGCGAAAGAACAGACCACGCAGGCTATCGCGCTGTGCTGTCTGCTTATTATGGGCGGATTGGCCCTTGCTGGACCGTCCGGCGTGCTTGCGTGGAGTGAAAACAGCCGCTTGCTGGACGAACGCCAGAAGGAACTGCTGGTCCTGACCGATCAGCGCGAAGAACTGCGCAACAGAGTGGCTTTGCTCAATCCGAACAATGTTGATCCCGACATCGCCGGTGAGCTGGTACGGCGCAATCTTAACGTCGTGCATCCAGATGAAATGGTGATGCTGCTCCACTAGACGCCCGGCGCACTGTCTGTTGCTGACCGCCACAAAATACGTATGGGAGTGTTTCCCTTACGGAAGCTTCGCCCTATAGGCGGGCCTTCCAATTTTGCCCCAGGGGATTCCGACTTTGGCCAAACCGCCGTCTGCCCGTAAACCTGCCGCCGCGGCAGCTGACGATTCCGCGTTTACCCTGCGCAGCCTGCAGGATGCCTACCTGGCCAAATCGCGGTTTGAGGCATCGGACGAAGACCTGTTGCGGTTTTACGAACAGATGGTTCTGATCCGCCGATTTGAGGAAAAGGCCGGCCAGCTCTATGGCCTTGGTCTGATCGGCGGATTCTGCCACCTCTACATCGGCCAGGAAGCGGTCGCTGTTGGCCTGCAAAGCGCGCTGGACACCGAAAAGGATAGCGTAATCACCGGGTACCGCGATCATGGGCACATGCTGGCTTATGGCATCGATCCCAAGGTGATCATGGCTGAACTGACTGGCCGCGGCGCAGGAATTTCCAAGGGCAAAGGCGGATCGATGCACATGTTCAGCGTCGATCACAAGTTTTACGGCGGGCACGGCATCGTAGGCGCGCAGGTGCCCTTGGGGGCAGGGCTGGCCTTTGCCCACAAGTACCGCGAGGATGGCGGCCTGTGCATGGCCTATTTCGGCGATGGGGCATCCAACCAGGGTCAGGTTTACGAGGCCTTCAACATGGCCGCACTGTGGAACCTGCCCATCGTTTTTGTCGTCGAGAACAACGGCTATGCAATGGGCACCGCGGTCAAACGGGGATCGGCCGAAACCCATTTTTACCGCCGCGGCACAGCGTTCCGCATTCCCGGTATGGACGTCAATGGGATGGACGTTCTGGAAGTGCGCGCAGCCGCCGAAGTGGCGCTGGCCCATGTCCGCGCCGGCAAGGGGCCGGTGCTGATGGAACTCAAGACCTACCGTTACCGCGGGCATTCGATGTCCGATCCTGCCAAGTACCGCACGCGCGAGGAAGTGCAGGAAATGCGCGACAAGCACGACCCGATTGATGCGGCCAAGGCCGAACTGCTCAAGCGCGGCGTAAGCGAAAATACGATCAAGGAAATTGACAAGCAAATTCGCAGCAAGGTCAACGAAGCAGCTGATTTTGCTGAAAGTTCACCAGAGCCGGATTTGTCTGAACTCTACACCGACATTCTGGTGGAGAGCTACTGATGGCAATCGAACTGAAGATGCCCGCGCTGTCCCCGACAATGGAAGAGGGCACATTGGCCAAGTGGCTGGTCAAGGAAGGCGATGCCGTCCGTTCCGGCGACATTCTGGCAGAGATCGAGACCGACAAGGCGACGATGGAGTTCGAGGCCGTAGATGAAGGCACCATTGGTGCGATCCTGGTTCCCGAAGGATCCGAAGGGGTCAAGGTTGGCACCGTAATCGCGACAATCGCTGGAGAAAGCGATGACGCCGCGGATACTCCTGCCAAATCTGCACCGGCGGCTACGGCCGCTCAATCCAAAGCCGAAGAACCAACGGTTGCCGCGCCGCCGCCGGCAAAGCCGCGCGCAAGCGATCCGGCTTTGCCCACCGGAACGAACATGAAAATGTCGACCGTTCGCGAAGCGCTGCGCGACGCGATGGCCGAGGAAATGCGCCGCGACGACCGCGTCTTCGTAATGGGCGAGGAAGTGGCCGAATACCAGGGCGCGTACAAGGTCACCCAGGGCCTGTTGGACGAATTCGGGCCCAAGCGGGTGATCGACACGCCGATCACCGAATACGGCTTTGCCGGGATCGGTACCGGTGCGGCAATGGGCGGACTGCGCCCGATTGTCGAGTTCATGACGTTTAACTTTGCCATGCAGGCAATCGATCACATCATCAATTCGGCGGCCAAGACCAATTACATGTCCGGCGGCCAGATGCGTTGCCCGGTCGTATTTCGCGGCCCCAATGGCGCTGCCAGCCGGGTGGGCGCGCAGCACAGTCAGAATTACGGCCCCTGGTACGCCAGCGTTCCAGGGCTGATCGTGATCGCGCCCTACGATGCGTCTGATGCCAAAGGCCTGATGAAAGCAGCAATCCGCAGCGAAGATCCGGTGGTATTCCTCGAAAACGAACTGATTTACGGCCGCAGCTTTGAATTGCCGGAACTTGATGATCATGTCCTTCCGATCGGGAAGGCGCGGATCATGCGGCCGGGCAGCGATGTTACAATTGTAAGCTATTCGATTGGCGTCGGTCTTGCTCTGGAGGCGGCTGAAACGCTGGCGGGTGAGGGGATCGACGCTGAAGTGATCGACCTGCGCACGCTGCGCCCGCTCGACAAGGAGGCTGTGCTGCGTTCGCTGGCCAAAACCAACCGTCTGGTCATTGCCGAAGAAGGCTGGCCAACCTGTTCAATCGCCTCGGAAATCGTGGCGATCTGCATGGAAGATGGCTTTGACCATCTTGACGCGCCCGTCCTGCGTGTCTGCGATGAAGACGTGCCGCTGCCTTATGCTGCCAATCTCGAAAAATCTGCAATAATCAATGCCGCGCGCATCGCCGAAACCGTTCGCAAAGTCTGTTATCGCTGAGCGTGATCAGCTGACGACACCTGACGAACTGATCTTGACCTCGCCATTGTAGACCTTGCAGTCCTGCACCGGGTCCGGCTTGGCGGCATTGCGCTGGTAGATCTGGGTCAGGTCGCGGCTGTCGCGGACATTGAACGCGGCAATGGCCTTTATGTCCTTGTTGCTGATGATCGAACCCGCGATCAACGGCTGATAGGTATAACGCACTTCAACAAATATCACGGCGTCTCCCGGATCGGCTGTTACTTCGCCGCTTTTGGGTCCCATTCCGGATATCTTGTCGCCTTCATTGCCGTAGCCGGACGTTACTGCCTTTGCGCCCCTGCAACGCTGCCAGTGAATATATTGCTTGTTCGTGGCGCTGTCGAACTCAAGGCTGCTGATGAAAATTCGGCCATGGTTGTATACGTCGATCGATTTACCGGCCTGCAGCTGCGCACCGATGATTACGTCGTTGATATCGCTTTCATAGATCTTGCGGTTTTTGAGCTGCGATGTGTCGCCAATACGCGATGCATTGTCCGCCAGATGTGTCGCCAACTGGTTTATCTTCATGTTCACCAGCACGAAATTGGCTTGCTCGACACCGTAGAGACCTGCCAGCATAAGCACCGGCGCACCAAGCGCGAACTCGGTCATGGCCACGCCGCCTAAGTCGCGGCAAAGCGCGCTCAAGAAACGAAAGTGGATCATTTGCAATTCAACACCGGCGGTGCGGCCGCCGATGATCCTTGCGCGCCATAAGGCTGGTTGCGCAGGACGGTGCTCGACTTCAATGTGAAGTCCTTGTTCTGGCCAGGTAGAAAGGCGCCGATCGGAACAAGGCGGGGGTATTTCACGGTCACTGTATAAAGAACGGCGTCGCGCGCCCCGCCAAAACCGGCTGACCCGGGATCAGTATCCCACAGACCGTTGCCATTGGCATCTTCAAACGGCTCGCCATTGTCACAGACGCTGTTGGCGTTGGCATCGGTATAGTCCTCGGGCCGGCCAACCCGTGAAAAGCTGGCGTAGGATTTGCGCTCGAAAGTCAGCACCGCATTCCCAGCGACCGCATGGACCTCGTTTGTCACAATCCCGTCCAGGCCAGCCTTGTTGCTTGCAGCGCCCTCGATGGTCGATGCGCGGGCGGCGCGCTGAATGGCTCCTTGCACCATCTGATTGGTATACATGTTGTATCCCAGATCGAAGATGCCCAGCAAAAGCACCATCAATGCCGGCGCGATCAGGGCGAACTCGACAATCGTCACCCCTTCCTGGTCGCCGTGCAAAGCGCGCAGGCGGGTGATCATTTCGAAATCCTCAAGTCACCCATCTGCTGCGCGATCTTGCTGAATGTGTCGGATAAAGCCGAAGCGTTCTTGGCTTCGAACGCGTGACCTGGCCCTGCGCAATCCTGCATGACCGGATTAAGCGTCACGCCGAAACTGATCACCCAGATAGTGACATTCTTTTTCTTCACTTCCGCGCACGCGACGGCAAAGCGCTTTTCAACGACTTGCTTCAACGACAGGCCGCCCTTGGGCGAAGCGGGATCCCAGCGCCGGCGATCAAGCGGCTCGACACCGTAGGTCGAGTAAGAATAGTCAAGCGGAGAGGTTTGCCCGTCCGTCAGGAATATCACGTTCCGGTTAGTCGGAACGCCTCCGACATCGGCATTTTCGGTGGCAAACAGGCCGGTCGGCGAAATCATCCGCCCGCCCCAGATCATCCCGATGTCGTGATAGGTGCTCCCATCAGGTGTCAACGACTTCAAGTAGCTGTCAAGCGTGGCAGAACTGATCGTGTCGAGCTTGCGGGCCGGAGCAGGGCATACTGACAGACCTGCCCAGTAGGGCATCAGATAATCCCAGCGTTCTTTCACCGGGTTGACTATCCAACTGCCCGAGCCGTCCCACCACATCCCGCGATCGAACACCCATCCAGCCACCATGGGCCGCCAGCGGGTCCTGTCGTCCGCTGCCGTTGGCACCAGATCAAGGTCCAGATCGAGCGCCTTGGTAAAATCGACCTTGCTGTAATCATCGATTTCGTAGGTATCACGTTCTTCCACACAGCCTTGGAAATCGGACCATAGCGGCTGAACATTCAATGGTTCGCCATCGGCCGGGATCGAGCTGGACGCGCCGATTTTCAGCGGCGCCGAACCAGCACCCTTGGTCCACGTGACGTCAAACTTGATAGGTTGATACAGCCAGGCAGTGTTGTCGCTGGTGACTTTCCAATCACGGACATAGGCGGTAAATTTGACACCATTGATGGTGACCTTGCCGTCGCTTGCCGTTGTGCAGTTGTATTCGATGCCGTCGATCCGCTGACGCCCCGCACCGGTTCCGTCGCTGTTATAGCCGCCCGAAATGGTGGTATAAACCGCCGTGTTGGCAGGACAGGATGTACCTAATGATTTGGGTAAGTCTTCGCGCAGGCCGCTGACGTAGGTTTCGCTCCACGTCAGCGAACCGCTGCCCATCGGCGCAGATTTTCGCGTTTGATAGGTCCATGAATCAACCATCCAGTCCGATCGCAGCAACCCGCCAACGTTGACGTTGGTGGAATAGGGCAGGAATCCGTACCTGATCCGTGTGCCGCTTGGCTTGCTCTTTTCAAGCTGGTCGTAAAACGATTTTACGGTCTGGCGCAGTATGTCGATCTTTGGCGCCGGATCGCCCGAGTTGGTATCGGCCATCGATCCGGTAGTATCGAGGACCATCATGATATCGGTGTTCGTGAAGTTCAGACGTGCGGTGCATGAAACCTTCACCGCAACGCTCTTGAAACCGAACACCTGCATGATCGTGGTCCGCACATCGACGCTGGCCAGGGCGCTTATCGCCATGTCGCTTTGCAACGTCATCGCAAAGTTGCGGTTGACCGTGCCAAATGCGCCAATGCCGAAATTGAGATTGAAAAACTTGTTGCCGGCAGCCTCGGTATCGGCCGGCATGGATGCCGGCACGCCGCTGCCCAGCTTCTTGCGCGCAGCCAGAACGCCGGAATCGCAGGCCTGCTGCAAGCGTGTCTGGGTGAGGTAGGTCCGCCCCATGTCGACCCCGCCACCGATCATCACCAGGAGCGGAAAGACCGATGCTGCAATCAACGCCAGCGTGTTGCCCGACTGGTCCTGCGCCAGACGTGCAAGCACGCCCGGGCTGGCCCTGTCAGCAATCTGCGATGGTAGATGATGAGGCAACAATGCGATCCTTCCCGTCAGGATTTCACATCGTGCAATAGCCCAAGCTTGTAACGGTATCGCCAACGGGCAGGGTTAACCGCCGTTTAAAGACTTCGCAAAATTGGCGGAAATCCGGGTTTGGTGATCAGATCGACGTTTTAACGAACAACGGGCGCGTATAGCTGATCTTGAAATTGCCCATACCGGCAAATTGCATGACATTGGGCATGTCATAAACGATCTTGAGCGACTTTTCGGTCACATTGGCAATTGACTGGGTCGACGCGTCCGAAACAAACGTCGTTACACCGTCGCTGGCCAGGCTGTATGGGGCGGTGGTTGCCCTGCGCTGCGCTTCAACCGCTATTTCAATGTTCGTTTTTCGATAGCCCTTCTGGTATTCGACAGTCGTCCATCGTCCCGTTTCATTGGCAACGGAGCGCATGGAATTATAGGTACCCATCCAGATACCGGCTTGGAAAACGCCAAGAACCATCGTGATCAGCAACGGGGCAACCAGAGCGAATTCAAGTGCCGCAGCGCCGTCCTGGCCCTTGACGAGTTTGCGAAGCCTGCGCGCGATCATGACACCTGCACCATACGCGTCACAGCCAGGTTGATTGGCTGGCCCACGCCAAGCTGCGTCCAGACCGGGGTGTAGGTGTCTTTCAGCTTCATTCTTAGAAACGTCGCGATCAGCTTGTTTGTGCCGCAGGTTGTCTTGTCCGTCACATAGGACGTGTCGGTCCCGCAGCGGTACATCCGGGTGATAGTGATGTTGGCGTCGGTTACGTTGGTTGACCTTTTGAGCACCGTTTTCATGGCAGCTACCTGGGTATCGTTGTCCGTCCATCCGGCCAGGGCAATGCCCATCGCTTCGTCCGCGCCGGCCTGCAATTCGTGCTGGCGGGCGACTACCTGGCTGACCTGCAAGGTCCCCACACTCATCAGCACCAGTGCCGGTGCGACGATCGCAGTTTCGATCACTACCGCGCCCGCGGTATCGCGAAGAAGGCGAACCAGTCCGCGCATCATGCCACCAGCTTTACGGTATTGCCCGTGCCGCCAACACTGACCGTGTTGATGACGTCGGTCGGACAAAAACGGGTCATGCGGGCCGTGCCTTCGATAACGATACGCCCGGCAGCCAGAACGAAGCAGCGCGTCACAACATCGGTCGTGCCGGCAAAGGTCAGTGTGCTTTTCGGCACGTAGACGGTACCGTCCATAACCATGCCCGAATTGCCGTTGATCTTATCGTTGTTGTCGCCGGAGGAGTTTCGATCCTCAAAAATCAGCATATCTTTAAGGTTTGTAGCTTGGCTGGCAGTCATGTTGCCGCCAGCGGGATCGACCATCTCGTCATAGCTCATCGCGCGCAGCATGACGTTCGATCCGCCATTGATGCGAATCCCAGCGCCATTTTTCAGCACGAACATCACCCCGTTTCCGATCAGCGCGTCTTGCGCGTTGATCGCCAGCATGCCGCCGTTGATCACGTAGACGCCTCTGTCCATCGTCGTATTGCAGCTGATGGTAAAATCGCTGTAGGTTCCGGGCTTGGGATAGGCACCTGCGGGTACGGTCTTGTTCTCAAACGATTGGACTACACCTGTTTCGTAAAGGACTACATCGCTTCGGGTGTAAGTGGTCTTGTTACCCGAAGTGACCGGAACCGATACGCCTTCAGTCACCGAGCGGGTGCTGGCGACCTCTTGGCCAACCGTTACTGCAGTTGAATAGGTGACCTCTTTGGTCTGGTCGCCCTGCGAACGGAACACTTCCCCGCCACTGGTTTTCCAAGAGTTTCCATTGGTGCTGGTCATTGCCTGCGTGTACTGCTTCCAGTTCGTGGCCACCTGCGCCACGTACTTCACTCCGCCGTTTGAGCAGGTAAGCGTTCGCGGCGTATCGTTGGTCGGCGGTGTCAGATTGGCGAACGGATCGCTAAGATTGCTCTGGTGTTCATAGATTTCGGTGTGACCGTCGTTGAAGTCATCATCGATACCGCCTTCAGAGACGATCCAGCCCACCTCGAACACAGCGCCGCCGTTCTTGATCACCGAATCTTCGTGAGTCGAAAGCGCAGCGGCGCCGCAACCGGCTACAACGTAGGCGTTACCACCGATGACGATGGCCCCGCGCGTATCGGGATCGACGGCGATCAAGCAGCTGGTAAAGGACCGTCCTTGTGAAAATGTCGCTTGCGACCGGGCGCTGACAGTAACCGCCTTGTCGGTCAGAAAAGCGCTGAAGGGCAGGCGCTTGGTGGCGCTGAAGCTTACTACGACGCTGTTGTCGTTTATACTGTCTGCCCACTTTGCCAGCGTCACAGTCGGTGTGTTCGAAAAGGTGACCTGAGACAGGTTGGCCGCCAGTTCCTGCCTGGCGCGGGTGGCATAGCCATCACCGGTTGTGCCGCCGACTTTGGCCCAGGCGCCCGCAAGCGCTGCCTGATCGGCTGCATATTGCATTTCGCGCTTCCACATATACCACTGCGCGGTATCGACGCCGAGACCGGCCGCGCCAATAAGCGCGGGAAGGCCCGCTGCAACCAACAAGGCAGCATTGCCGCTGGACTGTTTGGCGAGGCGGCGCATAGTCCGCTTGAAACTGTTCAGCATCTTGCCCCCGATGAAAAAATGGCCATCAAACATGACGCTCATAAGCAGTCACGGTTTTCCGTCCTTGAAGGATCAAGGTTAATAAGGGTTTATTGCGCAATTATTTGCCAGGCCGCGTTCTCCCATTAAGGAGCGCGAATGAGCGATCCGGCGATCATCGAGACCTTGCCTGTCGAGCAGCGTCTGGCCTTGGCTTACGCAAGTGCCCCTATCCGCAAAGCGCTGCTTGCCAGCCTGGGTCTCGATGTGCGGCTGGCAAAGATCGTGGCAAATGCCCGTGAGCCGGTGTTAGGGCAGATCCGGCTGGCATGGTGGCGCGAGCGGCTGGCCGACCCGGCGCCAGTGCCGGGTGAACCGTTGCTGCAAACGATTTTTTCCGCTCCTGTCGACCGGCAGGCATTGAGAAATCTCGTCGATGGGTGGGAAACGGTCCTTCTTGCAACAGATAGCGCTGATCAAGCGGCTGTTTCCAGTCTGGCGCAGGCGCGTGCCGAATGCTTTGCGGCTCTTGCCGGAAATGTCCGGCATGACGCTGTGTTGAGCGCAGCGCGCAGCTGGGCACTGGCAGATTTGGCACGCCTGCCCGGTCCGCCCGGCATGGCGGCCCTGGCTATGGCCCGCGATGCGGACTGGTCCCGCCCGGGCCTGCCGCGATCCATGCGTCCGCTGGCGGTTTTGCACGCGATGGCGCGGCGCGCCGTGCGATCGAAAGGTGGAGGCGAGGGGCCGGTCTCGTTTCTTGTCGCAGTTAGGGTTGGCTTGCTTGGCTTCTAGGCTATGGTCAGTTTCTGAACAACTGACGGGAATCGCTCAACAATGAATCGCATTGCCCTTGGCGCCGTTTCGGCTTTGCTGCTTGCGGCATCGGGACTGTTCTGGTGGCAGGGCCGCGCGGCGACTGAAGCGGCCGCTCCTCCGCTCCCGATGCCACTTACAGAACAAAGCGCGGATCCGTCTGCCCCGGTGGACGACATCCCAGACGAAGAGGGCGACGGTTTGCGCGGTGCCAACCTTCCTGCGGTGAGCGAGGCCAGCCGCGAAGAAAAACGCTTTAACCGCCTTGATCGCAACCGCGACAACCTGATTGCCCGGAACGAAGCCCTGGCCGCTCGCGTTGCGGCATTTCGCAAGCTCGATACCGATCACAACAACCTGCTCAGCTTTGAAGAGTGGGCAGTGGCGACGTCTAACAAGTTCAAGAAAGCCGATGCCAATGGCGATCAGCAGCTGACCCGGGTTGAGTTTGCCACGACCAAGCCCAAAGCCGGCAAACGGCCGGCCTGCAAATGCTGATGCAGATCAGGCGGTGATCGCGGATTTCCAGAAGACCAGATCGCTTTTTGCGCGCTGCGTATAGGCTTCTTTGCGAACCTTCTTCTTGACCGAAGGATCGACCGGAGGAAAGAGCCCGAAGTTGACGTTCATAGGCTGATAACTGTCTGCCTCGGCATCACCGGTGATATGCGCCAGCAGTGCGCCGAGCGCCGTCGTGCGGGGCGGGGCTGTCCAATCATTGCCGCGCAGTTCAGCCGCAGCCATAATACCGGCCATCAGGCCGACAGCCGCGCTTTCGACATAGCCCTCGCATCCGGTCATCTGCCCGGCAAAACGGATATGCGGTGCTGATTTAAGTCGCAGCTGCCGGTCAAGCAATTGCGGGGAATTGAGAAACGTGTTGCGGTGCAGGCCGCCCAGTCGGGCAAACTCGGCTTGTTCGAGCCCCGGGATAGTGCGGAACAAGCGCACTTGCTCGGCATGTTTCAGCTTGGTCTGAAAACCCACCATGTTCCACAGCGTGCCCAGTTTGTTGTCCTGCCGCAGCTGCACTACGGCATAGGCCCAGCGCCCGTTGGGAAACTCAGCTGTCGCCTGATGCGGATTGTCGAGGCCAACCGGTTTCATCGGTCCGAACCGCAAGGTATCCTCGCCGCGCTCGGCCATCACTTCGATCGGCATGCAGCCATCGAAATAGGGCGTATTGGCTTCCCATTCGCGAAATTCGGTCTTTTCGCCCGCCAGCAACCCTTCACGAAAGGCAACGTACTGGGCGCGGGTCATCGGACAGTTGATATAGTCCTTGGTCTCCCCCTTATCCCAGCGGCTCGCCATCCAGCACACGTCCATGTCAACTGTGTCGCGGTAGACAATGGGCGCGATCGCATCGAAAAATGCCAGGCTTTCTGCGCCGGTGGCATTGCCGATGCTTTGCGCAAGGGCTGCGGCGGTAAGGGGGCCGGTGGCCACAATTGTCAGCCCGGCAGCAGGCAGCGTGTCGATCCGCTCGCGCACAACATCCAGCGTAGGCAGGGCGGCAAGGCGCTGTTCGACCTCGGCCGAGAATACATCCCGGTCCACCGCCAATGCCGAACCAGCCGGCACCGCGGCCACCGACGCGGCGCCCATGATCAGCGAATCGAGCTCGCGCATTTCGTGATGGAGCAGGCCAACCGCGTTTCTGTCGCTATCGTCTGAGCGAAAACTGTTCGAGCAGACCAGTTCGGCAAGGCCGGTACCCTGGTGGGCCGGGCTCGTGTCTCCGCCGCCGCGCATCTCCGACAGGCGGACACGCACGCCGCGCCGCGCAAGCTGCCAGGCTGCCTCCGATCCGGCGAGCCCGCCGCCAATTATGTGCACGTCATATGTCATATTGGAAGCGACTAGCCTTGCCTGCACGAGAATCCAACGCCAAGCAGAGTGGCAGGGGAAGAAACAGCATGCCCGAACGCGCTTTGATCGAAAAACGCCCGTGGCTGGTCGCCAGCTTGATCGCCGCAATCAGCTACTTCTTCGTCCAGGGTAGCGCGGTTCCAGGCCTGTTCCTGATTATATGGAAAAGCGCAGGGGTGGCTCTGCTCGCGGTCTATGCGCTGGTGCGGCATCGCGGCACGGATTCGCGGCAGATCGCCGCCGTCATGGCCTGCGGGGCGCTGGGCGATGCCCTGATTGAAATCTCGCTAGAGGCCGGCGCAGCGGCATTTCTGATCGGCCATCTTATCGCGATTGCGCTTTACTTGCGCCATCGCCGTGTCGCGAAAACCCCATCGCAGCACGCACTCGCGTTCACCATGCTTGTCGCAATTCCGCTAATTGCCTGGTCCTTGCCAGCCGACCGATCGTTGGCCTGGGCCGTTGCTGGGTACAGCGTCGCACTGGCAGGCATGGCTGCCACGGCCTGGACAAGCAGTTTTTCACGATACACGGTCGGGCTCGGCGCGGTGATGTTCGCGGCCAGCGACCTGCTGATCTTCGCGCGCATGGGACTTCTGGCAACCAGCGTTTTGCCCGGCTTGATGATCTGGCCGCTGTATTATTTCGGGCAGTTCCTGATTTGCACCGGGGTAATCGGCGAACTGCGTCAGCGCGGCTCTGCAACAAACCTGCAACCTCGTGCATTGTAGCACCGTCCTCACCCGGAACTCCTTGCCATGCAGATCCAGTTCTACAATGCCAAGGGTCACGATCGAAAACTGGAACCAAAGGATCTGGCCAAAGTCAGGTTGACTGCCGACAGCTTGCTGTGGATCAACGGCACCCCCCAAGAGATCGCCGGTCTAGCCTTGCCCAAGTCGATCGAAGGTGCGGTAGAGGGATGCCGGCTCAAGGAAGCCGGAGTCCGCGTTCACGACGCATACTACTGCGTTGCTCTTCCCGTGTTGAGCACTTCAAGCGCTGAGACGACAAGCCTGCTGTCCCTGGTGGTTGGGCAGGACTGGCTCTGTTCGGCCGGGGAAGGCGAGGCGATCGATTTCACCGACCTCATCAAGCATGATGTCGGAGAAACGATGAAAGGCAAACTTTCCGGTTCCACTTTGGGCGCAGCTTTGATTGCTCACCATTTTGGCCGGGTGCATGAGCGTATCGGTTCAATCAATCGCGAGATTGACCGGATGGAGGAACGTATCCTGACCGGCCGGGAAAGCCGCAACACCCTGCGGGTAATGGCGGTGCTGCGGCGGCAAGCGTCCCGGCTGCGAGAACTGGTCGACGCTTATCGTGCGATCATTCACACCCTGACGAGGCCCGATTTTCTTCCCGATCTGGCCGTTGAAGACAAGATTCACTTTGCTCACCTGCAGGCAGGCTACGAACGGCTGGAAGACGAAGTCGCCAGAGTTCGCGAGACGGTTGTGGCCAGTTTCGAGCTTTATGCCACGCGCGTTGCCCAGGATACCAACCGGCTGCTGCGCACGCTTACTTTTTTCACCATCGGGATAGGTATCATTGGCGCGCTTGCCGGCATTTTCGGCATGAACTTCAAGGCTGCGCTGTTCGAAGAAGGGGAAACCGGGTTCACCATGGCGACGCTGGTCATGGGCGGCATATTGATAATCACGTCGCTGATTGCCGTACGATCCTATCGCAAGCCCTGATCGGGATCAGCCGTTCCAGGCGGCAATCGTTGTCCGGTGCAATTCGCGGCGGTAGCCTTCGTAGCCCCCGCTGGCCTTGTGCAGCACCGATCGGTTGTCCCACATCACCAGCATGTCCGGTTCCCAGACGTGGCGATAGACGAAACGTTCATCGCCCTGCCAGGTCTGCAGTTCTGCCAGCAGATCAATTGCGTCAGCATCGCTCATGTCTTCGATGCCCACGATGTAGCCCAGGGTCGAATAGAACCCGCGCCGTCCGGTTTCGGGATGGGCGGGCACCAGCGGATGGCTCTGCACTGCCAAGGCGGATTCGCCGGGCCGGATGTCCATGCTGCGGCCTTTGTCGCGGGCGCCGTAGGTTCCGTCCGGACCATAGGGTAAGCGGGCCGAATGAATGGCTACTAGGTGATCGTAACGGGCCTGTTCTGCGGGGCAAAGCGCTTCCCATGCAGCGTGCTGGTTGGCAAACAGAGTGTCTCCGCCTTGCGGCGGAATGTCGATGGCCAGCAGGCAGGTTCCCGCCGGTGGACGGGCCTGAAACGACCAGTCGGCATGCCAGTTTTCGGCGAACAGCGGGGTCTGCTCGTCAGCTTCGCGGCGGATGGCGGCGATGTGTTGACGCCCGGGAACCGGTGCAAAGAACGGGTCTTCACCGAAACCGCCTAGGGCCAGGGTGAACCGCTCCAGCGCGTCGTCGTCCATTGCCTGATCCGGGAAAGCCAGCACGTGGTGGTCCAGCCAGACCCGGCGCAGCGCCGCGACTGTGACAGGGTCAAGCGGGGCTGACAGGTCGACACCGGTAATGCGTGCGCCGCACGCCTGTCCCGATGGTTCAACCCGTAGCCCCATCAGCTTTCGCCAGGTCCTTCTTCCGGCATAACGACCGGATCGGCGGCCATATCGTCGCTTTCAACTTCGTCACCGCCATCGTCGGGAAGATGAACCGCGCTGACCACGTGTTCCTGGTCGGCGACATTGAACAGCCGAACCCCGGCGCTGTTTCGCCCGATCACCCGCATCGTGGCAAGCGGCAGCCGGATCAGCTTGGCCTGGTCGGTCACCAGCATGAGCTGGTCCGCGCGCGTTGCCCGGAAACTGGCAACGACCGGCCCGTTGCGGCCGATGTTGTCGATATTGGTGATGCCCTGACCACCGCGTCCGGTGCGCCGGTATTCGTAGGCCGAGCTCATCTTGCCATAGCCGTTGGCGCAGACGGTCAGAATGAACTCCTCGCGCTCGGCCAGTTCCGCCATACGATCGGCGCTAAGGTTTGGCTCGCCTTCCTTTTCGCCCTTCCACGGGGCAAAGCGGACGTAATCCTCCCGCTCTTCGCTGCTGGTTCCGACACGGTGGAGGATGGACAGGCTAATCACCTCGTCATCGCCCTTCAGCGTCATGCCCCGCACCCCGGTAGAGGTGCGGCTTTGGAAGGCGCGCACATCATCGCCGGCAAAACGGATCGCCTTCCCGCTGCGTGTCGCCAGCAGCACGTCGTCGCTGGGTTCCAGCAGAGCCACGCCGATCAGCCGGTCGGCGCTGTCTTCGTCAAAGCGCATGGCGAACTTGCCGTTGCTGGGGACGTTGGTGAAAAGTTCCATGCTATTGCGCCGCACGTTGCCCTTGGCTGTGGCAAATACCACCGACAGGTTGCCCCATTCGGCTTCGTCCTCGGGAAGCGGCAGCACGGTCCGGATCGTTTCATCCTTGTCCAGTGCGGGCAGGAGATTGACGATCGGCCGGCCGCGAGTAGCCGGTCCGCCTTCGGGCAGCTTCCACACCTTGAGCCGGTAAACCTTGCCGGCGGTCGAGAAGAACAGCACCGGGTTGTGAGTGCTGGTGACGAACATGGTTGTCACCACGTCCTCATCCTTGGTCGCCATCCCCGCGCGGCCCTTGCCGCCGCGGTTTTGCGCCCGGAAGGTCGATAACGGGGTGCGCTTGATATAGCCGTCCAGCGTGACCGTTACGACCATATCGTCGCGTTCGATCAGGTCCTCATCGTCAATCCCGTCCGCTGCCGCCGTGATCTCGGACATTCGCGGGGTGGCATAGGCTTCGCGGATCGCTGTCAGTTCCCCGCGCATCACGCCGTACAGCTTCACCCGGTCACCCAGGATCGAAAGGTATTCCGCAATCGCTGTTGCCAGCTCTTTCAGCTCGTCGCCGATTTCGTCGCGGCCCAGGGCAGTGAGGCGATGGAGCCGCAGGTCGAGGATCGCCTTCACCTGCACTTCGGACAGGCGATAGGTTCCGCCCGCCTGCTCGGCATCGGGTTCTATCGCTTCGACCAGCCGAATGTATTGGGCAATTTCGCCAATCGGCCATTCGCGCTTCAACAGTGCCTCACGCGCGGCGGGCGGGTTGGGTGCGCCGCGAATGATCTTCACCACCTCGTCCAGGTTGGTGACCGCGACCACCAAACCCAGCAAGATGTGGGCCCGGTCGCGCGCTTTGTTCAGTTCGAACTTGGTCCGGCGGGTAATTACCTCTTCGCGGAACGTTATGAACGCTGAGATGAAATCGCGCAGGGTCAGGACTTCGGGGCGCCCGCCGCGGATGGCCAGCATATTCGCCGGGAAGTTCGATTGCGCCGGCGAATTGCGCCACAACTGGTTGAGAACGACTTCGGGCGTGGCATCGCGTTTGAGGTCGATCACGACGCGCACGCCAAGCCGGCTTGATTCATCGCGGATGTCAGAGACACCTTCGATCCGCTTTTCCTTGGCAGCTTCGGCGATTTTTTCGACCAGCGCGCTTTTGCCGACCTGGTAGGGGATCGACGTCAGGACTATGGAACGGCGATCTCCGCGGCCTTCTTCGATTTCATAGCGGCTGCGCATGATAATCGAACCGCGCCCCGTTAGATAAGTCGAGCGCGCGCCGGCGGTGCCCAGGATCAAAGGGGCGGTCGGAAAATCGGGACCGGGGATGTATTCGATCAGCTCTTCCGAGGTGATCGCCGGTTTGTCCATATAGGCCAGGCAACCGTCGATCACTTCGCCAAGGTTGTGTGGCGGGATATTGGTCGCCATGCCGACCGCGATCCCGCCTGCTCCGTTTACCAGGAGGTTGGGGAAGCGGGCCGGCAGGACGCTCGGCTCCTGACGCGAACCGTCATAGTTCTCCTGAAAGTCGACCGTATCCTTGTCGAGATCGTCGAGCAGAGCGTTGGCGACCTTGGCCAGCCGGGCTTCGGTATAGCGCATCGAGGCCGGGGCATCGGGATCCATAGAACCGAAGTTGCCCTGGCCGTCGACCAGCGGCACCCGCATCGACCAATCCTGCGCCATGCGCACCAGCGCCAGATAGATCGCGCTGTCACCATGGGGGTGGTAATTACCCATCACGTCGCCGACGATCTTCGCACTCTTGCGATAGGGACGGCCAGCAACCATGCCGCCTTCCTGTGCGGCAAAGAGAATGCGGCGGTGGACCGGTTTCAAGCCGTCGCGGACATCCGGCAGAGCGCGCGCCACGATCACGCTCATCGCGTAATCGAGGTAGCTGGTCTTCATCTCATCGACGATGTCGACGCGCGGGAAATCGCCTGACGGACCGATCGGGCCCGAGCCGTTGGAATCGATGTTTTCGTTGTCGTCGCTCACGCGGAAGATTCGCCGGTTGTTTGCGGGAAGGGCTGTGTTTGTGTGGCACTAGGCCAAGGGGGCTGCGATAGCCAGCGCAGTGGCCCGTAACAGCATCGTTTCGGGCGCGTTTTCCACACTTCACGCGGCAATTCTGAACAAACCGGCCCGACACTATTCAAATGGCGTTCACCCCCTTGGCTCTAGTGCGCCCACTGTTGCCAAACGGGCGAATCCCCGCCATTTGGTTATAGATAAGGTTTTGGTCGCGAGAGGATGGGGAATGGGCCCTTCCGCGTGGCCGCGTAGGAGACACAGTCATGATCCGCAGCTCGTTTTTCACCCGCTCGGCCCTGGGCGTCGTTTTCGCTCTGGGCTTGGCTGGCGCCGCCGCCAGCCCCGCACTGGCCAAGGAAAAGCCGGCCGCCGCACAGGGATCTGCCAAGATCACGCCAAGCAAGCCGGTGATGGCCATTTATGCGCCGATGAAGGCAGCACTCGACAATGCCGGCAAGCGTGCTGACGTGGTTCAGGCCAAGGCCAATGTCGCCACTGCGGCCAACACGCTCAATTCCGCCAGCGGCAAGGCCGCCCGTGCAGCCGCCCGCACCAATTACGACGCAGCTGTCGCGGCAGTCGGCAATTTGCTGACCGCTGAAAAAGGCCAGCTGGAACAACTGCGCGCGGCAGGCACTACGCCGGATGACAAGTATGTTTACGGGCAGATGGCCTTTGCGCTGGGCAAGCTTGCCGAAGACAAGGGTCTGCAGCGCACCGGCCTTGCCGCTTCGGTCGAAAGCGGGAAGCTTTCGGCAGAACAGGCGGCAGAGTTCAACTTCTTTGTGGGTGCCCTGGCCTATGACATGCGCGATTATGCCGCTGCGCGTACCGCTTTGCAGGCGGCGGCGGCCGGTGGTTACACCAAGAACGATGTCGAAGGCATGCTGGCAGAAGCCTATTTCAACGACAACAAGGCCGCCGAAGGCCTGACCATTCTTGAAGCCGCCATTGCCAAGAAGGGCACCGCAGCTCCGGAAGACTGGCTGCGCCGCGGTGAGGTTGTGGCTTACAACGCCAAGTTGGCTGACAAAGCCGCTGCCTTTGGCTCGCAACTGGTGGCGAATTATCCCACGACACAGAACTGGGCGTTGTCCATTGCCGTGCTGCGCGATCTGGCCCGCTATCCCTCGCAGGATATGATTGATCTGCTGCGCCTGATGGACCGCACCAAGAGCTACATGGAAGGGCGCGATTACATCGAATATATCCAGGCCGCCGATCCCCGCCGCTCGCCCGGTGAAGTGATGAAGGTGCTCAATGCCGGACTTGCGTCAGGCAAGCTTACCGCGGGCGATCAGACCGTTAACGAAGCGAAGTCCATAGCGATGGGCCGGCTCGCGGCCGACAAGGCCTCGCTTCCGACCCTTGAGCGGGACGCACGTGGCGGATCGGCAACTGCAACCGTTGTCATGGCTGCAGCCGACGCATACCTCAGCTACGATCAGCCGGCCAAGGCAGCCGAACTGTTCGAGCTGGCACTGACGAAGCCTGGCGTCGATACTGCACGCGCACTGACCCGCCTTGGCATTGCCCAGGCCGATATGGGCCAGTCTGCCGCTGCCCTGGCGACTTTCGCCAAGATCCAGGGGCCGCGCAAGCCAATGGCACAGCTTTGGTCCGCCTATGCGACCAGCAAGGCCGCGCCTGCACCTGCCGCAAAGTAACTGATAGCAAGTGAAAACGGGCAAGGGCGGCGAGCAATCGCCGCCCTTCGCGTGTCGCCGTCAGACGGCAGGCGAAAAATCGCCGGTCGCTTCATCCAGGACGTGCAGCACGCCGTCGGAAATGGCAAAAAATGCACCGCGTAGCCGCAATTCGCCATCGCGCTCTTTGCGCCGCACGCATGGGAAAGTCCGCAGATTGGCCAGGCTGACCTTGACACCGGCCAATTCCATAGCGCGCTCAGCCTCGCGTCCTTCGGTGCCGTGCAACGCAACTACCGGTTCGCGTGCGTCGTCAAGCAGCGCAATCCAGTCGGCGATGAAGCCGCCTTCGCCAGGCTCGGTTCCATGAAGCTCGCGCGTCAGGGCCGCCTTGCAGCCCCCGCACAGCCCGTGGCCCATGACCACGATTTCTTTGACCTTCAGCACTTGCACCGCAAACTCAAGCGCGGCTGACACGCCGTGATGGCCCGGGGTCGTCTCGAACGGCGGCACCATGGCGGCCACATTGCGGACTACGAAGATCTCGCCGGGATTGACGTCAAAGATCTGGGCCGGATCAACGCGGCTGTCCGAACAGGCGATCACCATGACTTCGGGCGATTGCCCTTCGTTAAGGCTCGCCCACCTTTCCCGGTTGGGAACCCAGCCATTTGTTCGGAACCGGCGGTAACCATCTACCAGACGATCAAGGACGGGTGCATTGTTGTCAGCCATGCCGCGCTTATTGCCGTTCTATTTTCACGCTGGCAAGGCACGCCGCAAAGTCTTAGAGGGCCTAGCCATGAACGACCTGTCCTCAGCTCCGAAAAGCGAACGTCAGCGAAAGCCGGACTGGATCCGGGTCAAGGCGCCGACCAGCAAGGGTTATGGAGAAACGCGCCAATTGATGCGCGACCTCAAACTCAACACCGTGTGCGAAGAAGCGGCTTGCCCCAACATCGGCGAATGCTGGACCAAGAAGCATGCCACAGTCATGATCCTGGGCGATGTCTGCACCCGGGCCTGTGCGTTTTGCAACGTCAAGACAGGAATGCCGCGGATCGTCGATCCGCTTGAGCCCGAAAACGTCGCCGTGGCTGCGGCCAAGCTTGGGCTGGAACATATCGTCATCACATCGGTAGACCGTGATGACCTGCCCGATGGCGGTGCAGGGCAATTCGTCAAGGTGATAGAGGCGTTGCGCCGTAATACGCCGACAACCACGATCGAGATACTGACCCCTGATTTTCGCGGCAAGATGCGCGAAGCGGTTGAGGCCATCGTCGCGGCCGGGCCGGATGTCTATAACCACAATCTTGAAACGGTCCCGCGGCTTTACCCCACGATCCGTCCTGGCGCGCGCTACTATGCATCGCTGCGCCTGCTGGAAGAGGTAAAGCGCCACAATCCGCTGATCTTCACCAAGTCAGGGATCATGCTGGGCCTGGGTGAACAGCGCCTCGAAGTTCATCAGGTGATGGACGACATGCGCAGCGCCGGAATCGATTTCCTGACGATGGGACAGTATTTGCAGCCAACGCCCCGGCACACGGCAGTGATCGATTTTGTAACCCCGCAGGCCTTCAGCGCCTATGGCGCGATTGCGCGGGCCAAAGGTTTCCTTCAGGTCGCAGCCAGTCCATTGACCCGGTCAAGCTATCACGCGGGCGATGATTTCCGGGCCATGCGCTTGGCGCGCGAGGCGCAGCTCGCCAAGGCTGCCGCGCGCAGCTGATGCCCGGGATCAACGAAGTCCGCCGTCTTGCGTGGTCGGCCGAGCAGATGTTCGACCTGGTGGCCGATGTCGGCCGCTATGCCGAGTTCCTGCCCTGGGTCGTTGCAACCCGTGTGCGGTCCGACAGCGAAACCGAAATGGTGGCGGACATGCTGGTGGGGTTCAACGCGCTGCGCGAACGGTTCACGTCGCGGGTGATCAAGGAACGTCCCGGCCGGATCGAAGTGATCTATATCGACGGACCGATGCGCGATCTCGATAATGTGTGGCAGTTCCGCGCGCTTGAAAGCGGCGGATGCGAGGTTGAGTTTTGCGTGGATTTCACGTTCCGCAACGCCGTTTTCGAAGCGCTTGCCGGGCAATATTTCGACCGGGCATTCCGCAGGATGGTCAACGCGTTCGAAGCCCGCGCGCAGGCGCTTTACGGCAGCAGCAGTTCGAGCGCGACCAGCGCGGCCTGATGCCGCACGGCTGCACGGCTGGAACCATCCAGGCGCCGCTCTTCGGCCAAGGCATCTTCTTCTGCCTCACCCTTGATTGCCCTTGCGAAAACTACGGTGCCCACGGGCTTCTGCGCGGTTCCGCCGTCAGGACCGGCGATGCCGCTGATCGCAACCGAGACACTTGCGCCTGTCCGGTGCAGCACGCCCTGCGCCATGGCCCAGGCACAGGCGATCGACACCGCGCCGAAGGTTTCCATCACATCAATGGGAACGCCCAGCAATTCGTGCTTTGCGGTGTTGGAATAGGCAACGATGCTGCGATCAAGCACGGCTGATGATCCGGGAATCTCGGTCAGTGCCGCAGCAACAAGACCGCCGGTGCAGCTTTCGGCAAGAGCGATGGTGCGGTTCGCAGCGCGGTTTTCGCGTACGACGCGCTCGGCAAGGATAACCAGGTCATCAGGCAGAAGGTTCACGCTATGGTTTCCCTTAAGTATGCGAATCGTGCCGCGCGCCTTGGTGTGATTGCACAGCTAAATCCAGCGATCATTGCGCAATAAGCACGGCAGCGGCCTGCGCGGCAATGCCTTCGCCGCGTCCGGCAAAGCCCAGTCGTTCGGTGGTAGTGGCCTTGACGCTTACGGCATCGACGCCGGTTTGCAGCAATTCGGCCAGCCGCTCGCGCATGGCCTGCCGGTGCGGTCCGATCTTTGGTGCCTCGCAAATCAGGGTCAGATCGACATTTCCGATCCGATACCCGGCGTCAGCCGCAAGTTTTACCGCGTGGGTCAGAAAGCGATCGGACGATGCGCCCCGCCACTGCGGATCGCTGGGCGGGAAATGGCTGCCAATATCGCCAAGGCCGAGCGCGCCCAGAATGGCATCGACCAGCGCGTGAATGCCCACATCTGCATCGCTGTGTCCGGCAAGGCCCTGCGTATGTTCGATCTTGACGCCGCACAGCCACAATTCTTCGCCCCCGGCCAGGCGGTGCACGTCAAATCCCGTGCCCATTCTGACCGGGGCGATCGATGCAAAGTCGCGGGCATAGGTCACTTTGTGCAATGCTTCGTCTCCTGCGACGATGGCAACAGCAAGGCCGGCTGCCTGCGCGACCTGCGCATCGTCGCCTGCAGCAGGCTCGCCAGTCCAGTTGCGGTGCGCGGCCAGTATCTCGGCAAAGCGGAAAGCCTGCGGTGTTTGCACGCGGCGCAGGTTTTCGCGCCGGGCAGGGGCGCCCATAGCATCGCCATCGGCGTAAGCCAGACTGTCAACGACGGGCAAAACAGGAATTGCGCCAGGCTTGTCAAAAAGCGCAGCTTCGAGCCGGCTTACAACCTGAGGCGGCAGCAACGGGCGAGCAGCATCGTGAATCAGGACCCGGTCAGGCGGCGTATCAGCCAGCAATTCCAGCGCGATGCGTACCGATTGCTGCCTGGTCACGCCGCCGGTCACCAACCGAAGGTTATCGATACCGGCTAGCGCGCGCTGCGCAATGCCATTTGCACCTGCCGGAATCGCAACCACAATTGGTGAGCATCCTGCCGCAGCCAGCCGCTCAACCGAATGACGCACGAGCGGTTTTCCGCGCCATAAAGCGAACTGCTTGGGTAACGCCTGACCGGCGCGCAAACCTTGTCCTGCAGCTACAACTATCGCGGCAGTTCGCTGGGGCGGAGAGCGTTGGTCCATTACCATGCCGGTAAGCGCTTGCCGGGCGCGGAGCAATTGCCTATGTGCTGCCTAATTTTTAGGCACACTTACCCATGATCCCGCTTCCTTCACCGCCCCGGCTTGATCCGATTATGGTCGGCCCCGTCGCTATCGACTGCCCGGTAATCCTGGCACCGATGACCGGGGTGACCGATCTGCCGTTCCGCCGCATGGTGCGCCGGTTCGGTTCAGGTCTCAATGTGACCGAGATGATCGCCAGCCCGGCCGCGATCCGCGAAACGCGTCAATCGTTGCAAAAAGCAGCATGGGACCCGGCCGAAGAACCGGTGTCGATGCAGCTGGTCGGCTGCGAACCTGCTCAAATGGCGGATGCAGCTCGCCTGGTGGAGGATCGCGGCGCTGCGATCATCGATATCAACATGGGCTGCCCGGTACGCAAGGTCGTCAACGGCGATGCCGGATCGGCGCTGATGCGGGATGTAAAGCTGGCAGCCAGCCTGATTGAGGCAACGGTCAAAGCGGTCAAGGTACCGGTCACGGTGAAAATGCGGATGGGCTGGTGTCATGACAGCCTGAATGCTCCGGAACTGGCCCGCATCGCGCAGGACATCGGCGCGCAGATGATCACGGTTCACGGCCGGACGCGTAATCAGATGTACAAAGGCAGCGCCGATTGGGGCTTTGTCCGCCGGGTCAAACAGGCAGTTTCGATCCCGGTCATCGTAAATGGAGACATCTGCGGGATCGAGGATACCGCCCGGGCGTTGTCGCAATCGGGCGCCGACGGAGTGATGATCGGGCGCGGCGCCTATGGCCGGCCGTGGCTGCTTGCTCAGATAATGCAATGGCTAAGGACTGGCCAGCAAGTTGCTGATCCGGCGTTGAAAGATCAGCTAGACCTGGTGCTTGAACATTACCAGTGGATGCTGGATCTCTACGGCGAAGATACCGGAGTGAAGATGGCCCGAAAGCACCTTGGCTGGTACACGCGCGGACTTCATGGATCAGCCACCTTCCGCAACATGGTCAATTTCGTCGATGATCCTCGGGTGGTGATGGATCATTTGCGCGCGTTTTACGAACCGGCAATCGAGCGGCAGGCCGCCTGACCCATGGATGCGCAGCGCCAGCTTTCCAGTCTGCCGCTTGCCGTTATCCTGGTGGCGCCGGGCGGAGTCATAAACACGGCGAATCCCGCTGCGGAGCAATTCCTCGGCCAAAGTCTGCGGCGCTTGCTGGGCCGCCGGCTTGGTGACGTGATCACCTTTGCCGAACCTCTGCTGGCTGACCGCCTGGTCGATCCCGACGCGAACATTTCAGCGCGCGGCACCGATGTCATGGTCTCCGGGCAAGGAACGCGCCGCATCGATGTGATCGCAGCCCCGCTGGTCGACCGGGCAGGATGGCAGGTGCTGACGTTGCTCGACATTGGCGGAGCCGAAGCAATCCGCAGCGATTCCGCGCGAGGGGAGGAGGGCGTTTTGCGTGCTCCTGCTATCCTCGCGCACGAGATCAAGAATCCGCTGGCCGGAATCCGCGGGGCTGCGCAGTTGCTGGGGCGAAAACTTGACGGCTCGGACCGGACCCTGACCACCTTGATCGCCGAAGAGGTGGACCGGATTGCCAAACTGATCGACCAGATGCAGACCCTTTCCCGCCAAACCGCGCCAGAATTGGCGCCGTGCAACCTTCATGAAGCCGTCCGCCGCGCCCGAGCGGTAATCGAAGCTGGAGGAAATGCACCGCAAATTGTCGAAGAGTTTGATCCGTCACTGCCGCTGGTTCTGGGCAACGCCGATGCACTGGTCCAGGTCTTGCTTAACCTTATGGCCAACGCCGGAGATGCTTGCCGTGAGCGCGAACGACCGGCCATCGCTATTCGCACGCGGTTTGCCAGCGGACTTCAGCTTCACCCCAGCGCTGATGGCCGCCCGGTCCGCCTGCCAATCGAATTACGGGTCAGCGACAACGGCCCAGGTATCGATCCCGATCTTCGCGATCACGTATTCGAACCGTTCGTTACCACCAAGAAAAGCGGGCAGGGCCTGGGTCTTGCCCTGGTGCGGCGCCTGATCCGTGACATGAACGGCCGTATCAGCCACGACCGCGATGAAGCTGGCGGCGTCACGCATTTTCGTGTCCATCTGCCGATGGCGGAAAGCCCGCGCCGAATTAACACAGAGCAAGCTGCATGAGCGTGCTGCTGGTCGAAGACGACGCCTCGATTGCGATCGTCATAACCGCCGCGCTGGAGGCAGAAGGCTTTGCCGTAACCCACTGCGACAGTATCGCCGAACGCGACCGGCTGCTGGGCGATCAGTCTTTTGCCGCGCTGGTAACCGACGTAATACTGACCGACGGCGACGGGATCGAGACGATCGGTACAGTCCGCCAGCTTGCTCCGGCCATGCCGATCATCATCCTTTCGGCCCAGAACACGCTGGATACTGCGGTGCGTGCCAGTGATACGGGCGCCTTTGAATATTTTCCCAAGCCTTTTGACATTGACGAGCTGGCTCGAACGGTCAGGCAGGCTGTGGGATCAAGTTCCGGACGCGCAAAGGCTGAAGAAGAGGCTCAGGTCCAAGGGCTGCCGCTGGTCGGCCGCAGTGCACCCATGCAGGCAGTTTATCGCATGATCACCCGCGTCTTGCGCAATGATCTGACCGTCCTGATCCTTGGCGAAAGCGGCACCGGCAAGGAACTTGTGGCCGAGGCTATCCACCAGCTTGGCCAGCGCAAGACCGGACCGTTCGTTGCGGTGAATACTGCTGCAATTCCCGGCGAACTTATCGAAAGCGAATTGTTCGGTCACGAAAAGGGTGCGTTCACTGGCGCCGTGGTGCGCCATGCCGGCAAGTTTGAACAGGCACAGGGCGGCACGCTGTTTCTGGATGAGATCGGCGACATGCCGATGCAGGCACAGACCCGTTTGCTGCGGGCGCTGCAATCGGGAACTATTCGCCGGGTCGGCGGGCGCGAGGAAATCGCAGTCGACGTGCGGATCGTCGCGGCCACTAACCGCGAGCTGGAACCGATGATTTCCGCCGGGACGTTTCGCGAAGACCTGTTCTACCGGCTTAATGTCGTTCCGATCATGCTACCTCCCTTGCGCGACCGCGCCGACGATATTGCCGCACTGGCGCGTCACTTCCTGGCAGCGGCTGCGAGCGAGGGGCTTCCCCGCCACAGCCTGTCGGACGATGCTGCCGCATCGCTTGCCCGGCAACCCTGGCGCGGAAACGTGCGCGAATTGCGCAATTTCATCTACCGCCTGGCCTTGTTGGCGCGTGAAAATGTGATTGATGCCGCAGCGATAACAGCCTTGTTGTCGGGCATGCCGAAAAGCGATGACGGGCGCGGGGCTGCTGATCTGGAAAGCGCGGTAAGCGGTTGGCTGGCCGATGCTGATCCGCCAGCCGGAACGCTCTACGATGCGGCGCTAGCGGCTTTTGAACGGCCGTTGTTCATCTCAGTACTGCGGCGGACCGGCGGTAATCAGCTGCGTGCGGCGCAGCTGCTGGGCATCAATCGGAATACGCTGCGTAAACGTTTGCACGAACTCAATTTAGACCCGCTCCAGGTCGTTCGTCCCGGATAGCCGCCACTCGTCGGAAATACCTTGCATCGGTGCAACAGGGGTGTTGTAACCGGGCAACGATGCAGTTTTTGCGCAACACTTCTGGCAATCAAGCGTGGCCGCGCTGGTGGCGGCGGGTTCAGATTGGTGCCCGGCGGGCCAATTTCTTCATCATCATGTTTGCAGCGGCCATCGCCGCATTCCTGACCATGACGGTTGTCTCCTGGTACGCACTGTTTGCCCAGTCAGAGAGTGGTCAGCTCGTTCCGTCGAATCTGACTGCAGTTCTGCTGGTTGGAACGCTGGTGCCGGCAATGACGATCGTGGTGCTGATCGGGCGATATCTGGCGCTCAAGCGATCGGAAGAACTTGCCGGCGGCGGCGGGATGCACGTGCGCCTGGTCTTTTTCTTCTCGATGATATCGGCGGTCCCCACCTTGCTGGTCGTGGTGTTTGCCTCGTTCCTGTTCCAGTCGGGGGTCGAGTTCTGGTTTTCAGACAGTTCACGCGGAATGCTGGAAAATGCCAACAAGCTGGCACGCGGCTATTCTGAACAGATTCACCGCGACATGGAATACGAAAGCCTGGCCATGGCGGCCGACCTTCGCGATGAGCTGGCCATTACGCCAATCGCCAGCGCCAAGTTTCAGGAAGCGTATCTGTTTCAGGTGCTGAACCGCAAGATCAGCGAATCGACAATTCTGCAAAAAGGCAACGATGGCACCCTGCACAAAGTTGCCTTCACCCGCGGCGAAGCGCCGCTTACCGAAATATCGGACGAGGCGATCGGCCAGATCGACAAGGGCGAAGCCATCGTCATCAGTTCCAGCGCCAATTCGATTCAGGCGGTGACTCCGATTGATCGGCGCGCGGCAACCTACCTCTACACTTCGCGCAAATCGGACCTGCTTTCCTCGGGACAGGCGTCAAACATCGTCAAAGCCTATGATCAGCTAACGAAGCGGGCGCGAATCCAGCAGCTGCGGTTCAACATTCTGCTCTTCATCGCCAGTCTGGCGCTGGTGGGCCTTTCAGTGTGGTTTGCGCTGCGCTTTGCCGACCGCCAGGTTAAGCCGCTGTATGATCTTGTCGATGCGGCCAGACAGGTCGGCTCGGGCAATTTCTCGATGCGGGTCGAAGGGCGTACCGGGGCGGACGAAATCGGCCTGCTCAACCGTGCGTTCAACCGGATGACCCAGCAACTGGAATACCAGACCCAGGATCTGGTGGGTGCCAATCAGCAGCTTGATGATAGGCGCGCGTTTATCGAGGCAGTCCTTGATTCGGTAACAGCGGGGGTCATTTCGACCGACCCCGAAGGGACCATTCTGCTGGTCAACGGTTCTGCGCAAAAGTTGCTGCTGGGCAAGGACACGGACAATCCGATCGGCGAAAAGCTGGCCGAGATTGCGCCGCAACTTGCCGGACTGGCCGAAAGCGGCCGCCAGGGCGGGGTGGTGCAGTATTCCCGCGGCACCGAACTTCTCACCCTGGCGGTCAAATCAACCCGCGAGCCGAGCGGTTACGTCATCACATTCGAAGACATCACCCGGCAGCTGCTTGACCAGCGCCAGGCCGCTTGGTCGGACGTGGCACGCCGCATCGCGCACGAAATCAAGAACCCGCTTACCCCGATACAGCTTGCCACCGAACGGCTGAAACGGCGCTATACCAAACTGGTCACGGCCGATGCCGAGCTGTTCGAGGAACTGACTGGCACAATCATCCGCCAGGTCGGCGATCTGCGACGCATGGTGGACGAGTTTTCCAGCTTTGCCCGTCTCCCCAAACCGGTATTCCGCGGCGAAGATCCTGTCGATCTGGCGCGGCAGTCCTTGTTCCTGCAGGAAGTGGCGCGGCCCGACATCAACTTTCATTTCAGCGCAGACCCGGCAATCGGGATCATCGCGTGCGATCGCCATCAGTTCGGCCAGGCGATGACCAATGTGCTCAAGAACGCGGTAGAAGCGGTCGAAGCCCGCGAAAAAACCGAAGATACGGATTACCGGGGGCAGATTGCCGTAGTCCTGACCGGCACTCCGGAAGATGTCACAATCTCGATTGCCGATAATGGAATCGGCCTTCCGCAAGATCGTGAGCGCATTGTCGAGCCCTATGTAACGACCCGGGAAAAGGGGACTGGCCTTGGACTTGCGATCGTCAACAAGATTGTCGAGGAACACGCAGGCGAGATGACCTTCGCGCCCGGACCGGTTGACGGAACAGTCGTAACCCTTCGCTTTGCGCGCGATCCATTGTCCAACCAGACGAAATCCGAAGCTGCCGAATGACCCTGACAGAGGAAATGCAATGGCCCTCGATATCCTGATCGTTGACGATGAACGCGACATCCGCGAACTGGTCGCCGGCGTACTGAGCGATGAAGGCTATGAATGCCGGACTGCCGGTGACAGCACCAGTGCGCTGGCGATGATCG
The DNA here is from genome assembly GCF_024642085.1 of Novosphingobium sp. GTDB lineage: Bacteria > Pseudomonadota > Alphaproteobacteria > Sphingomonadales > Sphingomonadaceae > Novosphingobium. The sequence continues at coordinate 39,008 of NZ_JAHEBV010000004.1, forward strand.
ATGAACGGCGCCCCAGCCTGGTCCTTCTTGATGTGTGGCTTCACGGCAGCCCGATGGACGGTCTCGAAGTGCTTGACGCAATAAAGCAGCGCGAGCCCGAGCTGCCAGTGATCATTTTTTCCGGCCACGGCAACATCGACACGGCCGTATCGGCCATCGCGCGTGGGGCAATGGATTTTATCGAGAAACCGTTCGAGGCGGAGCGGCTGCTCCTTTTGGTGGCCCGCGCCACCGAGACCGAGCGGCTTCGCCGCGAAAATGCCCGGCTCCGCGAAGGGTTTGTCACATCGGACGAGTTTACCGGCAATAGCTCGGCCATCAATGCCGTGCGCGCAACGTTGAAGCGGGTCGCCAACACAGGCAGCCGGTTGCTTATCACTGGCCCTGCCGGCGCCGGCAAGGAAGTGGCCGCCCGGTTGCTCCACAGTTGGAGCCCGCGGGCCGAAAGCGCCTTTGTCACGGTAAACTCTGCCCGGATCACGCCCGAACGGTTTGAGCAGGAACTGTTCGGGGAAGAGCAGGGGGGCAAGCTGGTGAGGGCCGGATTGCTCGAAATGGCTGACGGCGGGACGCTTTATCTTGACGAAGTCGCCGATATGCCTCTGTCGACCCAGGCGCGGATCCTCCGGGTCCTGACCGAACAGGCTTTTGTCCGTGTCGGCGGTCATCGCCAGATCCGGGTGGACGTGCGAGTGGTGTCATCAACCGCACGCAACCTTGAAAAGGAAATTATCGAGGGAAAGTTTCGGGAAGATCTGTTTTATCGGCTCAACGTGGTTCCGGTGACGATCCCGTCGCTTGCTGAACGACGCGATGATATCCCGTCTTTAGCCGATCATTTTTTCGCCAGGTTCGCTGCGGATCAGGGAGTCGCACCGCCTGAGGTTGCTATGGAGGCCATGGCGGCCCTGCAGAGCTATGAATGGCCGGGCAACGTGCGCCAGCTGCGCAATGTGGTGGAACGCACCATAATTCTGACCCCGCGCGATAAACTGGGACGAATCGTGACCGATATGCTTCCGGCAGAAGTCATCAATGGGCGTATCGGCACCGATACCGGAATGCCATCGCTGATGGGCGTGCCACTGCGTGAAGCCCGCGAAAACTTTGAACGTGAGTACCTGCGTGTCCAGATCCGTCGGTTTTCGGGCAACATATCGCGCACCGCTTCGTTTATCGGGATGGAGCGATCGGCTTTGCATCGCAAACTCAAACTGCTGGGCATGGTGGGCGGCAAGGAGGGTGAAGAAGCAGACCTGGAAGAGGCGTGATCGCTTTTCCAAAATGAGGCGATTTACCTGACCGCCGAAAGGCAGTAAGATCGTCCCAAGTTGAACCGGTTTCCACTCACCGTGGTGGAGCCAGAATGCGGACCGCATCAGCGGCCGTCAAAAACAAGGAGTCCGATTGATGACATCCCGTACGCTCACCGCGCGTCCGCGCGCTGAAAAAGAAGAACCTCAAGCCGAGCTTGAAACGCCCTTGGACGATGCACCGCCGGTACCGGCAAAGGGCCAGAACCTTCAGGACCAGTTCCTCAACTTGCTGCGCAAGAACAAAACACCAGTGACCATGTTTCTGGTGAAAGGCGTCAAGCTGCAAGGCATCGTCACGTGGTTCGACAATTTTTCCATCTTGCTGCGCCGTGATGGTCAGTCCCAGCTGGTCTACAAGCATGCAGTATCGACGATCATGCCGGGCCAGCCCATTGATGTGCGCCAGTTCGGCGGCGGCGCGGAAGGATCGCGCAAGGTGCGGCTCCTGCAGGACGTCTTCCTGTCAAGTGTCCGGTCCTCCGGTGTCCAGGTGACCATGTTCCTGGTCAACGGCGTCATGTTGCAGGGCAGGGTCGCTGCCTATGACCTGTTCTGCATGCTACTGGAACGCGAAGGCTATGTGCAGCTTGCCTACAAGCACGCTGTTTCGACCATCCAGCCCCTCGGTCCGGTCGATCTGACCGGCGACGGCTGGGAGGGCGAGGAAAGCGAGGACGCCTGAGCTTTCTTGACGATAACCGCGAAGACGTTGCCCGCGGGGCGCGTGCTCTTGTAGTCTATCCCGAGTTCAGGACGCGCGGTTCGGCTTTGATAGATACCGCCGCGCGGCTTGATGAGGCCAGGGGGCTGGCGCTTGCCATCGGCTTGGTGGTGGTGGACGCACTGGCGATCCCGATCCGCGAAGCTCGCGCTGCGACGCTGTTCGGGGATGGGCAGATCCAGAACATTGATGTCGCCTGCAACCAGGGCGATGCAGAACTGGTGATTGTCGATGGTTCGCTGAGCGCAATCCAGCAGCGCAACCTTGAAGACAAACTGAAGCGAAAGGTGATAGACCGAACCGGCCTCATTCTTGAAATCTTTGGGGAACGGGCCGCTACCGCCGAAGGGCGATTGCAGGTTGAGCTTGCGCACCTGGATTACCAGGCCGGACGGCTGGTGCGCTCGTGGACCCACCTCGAACGCCAGCGGGGCGGCTTCGGCTTTCTCGGCGGACCTGGCGAAACGCAGATCGAGGCCGACCGCCGCATGATACGCGACCGTATGGCTCGTCTGCGCCGTGAGCTTGAGCAAGTGCGCCGGACGCGCGGCCTGCATCGCAGCCGGCGCGAGAAGGCGCCGTGGCCCGTAATTGCTTTGGTCGGTTACACCAATGCCGGCAAATCAACACTGTTCAATTACCTGACCGGGGCAGGGGTCATGGCCGAAGACCTGCTCTTCGCCACTCTCGATCCGACTATGCGCCGAATCCGTTTGCCTGGCGTAGACAAGGCAATTCTGTCCGACACCGTCGGGTTTATCTCGGACTTGCCGACCCAGCTGGTCGCAGCGTTCCGGGCGACGCTGGAAGAAGTCACCGCAGCCGACGTCATCGTCCACGTTCGTGATATTGCCAATGCTGATAGCCAGGCACAGAAAGCCGAAGTTCTGGCCATTCTGTCCGATCTTGGCTTGCTGGATGACGAGGCGGAAACTCCGCGCATTCCCATAGTCGAGGCGTGGAACAAGTGGGATTTGCTTAACGACGAGCGCGCAGTCGAACTGCGTGAGCAAATCGAGGCTCATCCCGATGACGTGATTGTGCCGCTTTCGGCCTTGACCGGCGCGGGCTGCGACACACTTTTGAACACGGTCAGCAAGCTGCTGACCCAAGGAGCCCGGCTGCACAGTTTTGTGCTTCCTGCAAGCGACGGGCAACGCCTGGCCTGGCTGCATTCCCATGGGGAGGTCGTTGCAGAAGACGACGCTGGCGACGATGAACGCGGGCCGCTACGCCGTCTGTCTGTCCGGCTTGATCCGCGCGAATTAGGACGATTTGCCAGGCTCTGACGCCTTGACGTCATTCCACAAGGTCTCTTGGTGGTCGAGATTGAGCGAGCCAAACTCGTTCCCTTGTGATTTAGCCAGCAACTCCATTGCGCGAAAACGCCTTTCGAACTTCGCGTTTGCAGCGCGCAGAGCGTCTTCTGGTGCAATGCCGTAAGCGCGGGACACATTGACCGCAGCGAATAGCAAATCTCCCGCTTCCTCGGCGCGATCAGCATCGTTTCCGGCCGCCGCCAATTCTGTAATTTCTTCTAACAGCTTGGCAACTGGCCCAGCGGTATCGGGCCAATCGAAACCGACACGCGCGGCGCGTTTCTGCAATTTTTCAGCGCGCATCAAGGCGGGCAACGCAATGGCGACGCCGTCCAGCGTGCCGGTCGCACCGTTTGCATGGCGCTCCGCAGCCTTTATCTGTTCCCAGCGCTGATTTCGATCAGGATTTTCATGGTGGTCTTGGCTGAAGATGTGCGGGTGTCGGGCTTCCATCTTGGAAGTGATGGCTGCGGCGACGTCTTCAAAATCGAACAAGCCAGCTTCTTCAGCAATTCGGGCGTGAAACACGACTTGCAGCAGCAGATCGCCAAGCTCGTCTTTTAGCGCCGCCATGTCATCGCGCGCGATGGCGTCGGCAACTTCGTACGCTTCCTCGATCGTGTAAGGAGCGATCGTGGCGAAGCTTTGCGCACGGTCCCATTCACAGCCAAGTTGCGGATCGCGCAGGCGCACCATAATCGCCAAAAGGCGCCGAAGGGGGGAAAAGTCTGTAATGGACATGTCAGAATGATAATATATATTATGTTAAATTGAAATAGGGTTCAGAGCAAGATTACGAGGCAAACAGCCGAACTCCGGCCGTTACGATGATGATGATACCAAGCCAGACAAGAGCCACCTTGACCAACTGGTCGCGAGCCAGTCCATGAGAAGCCATCGCTCGCCAGTTAAGTGCAAGGACCATAAGGCAAGCGACAAGTCCAAAGACCAAAGCGCTATTCATGCCGACAACACCATACCATCATAACCGACCAAAACGTGCGGCGGGATTTCGCTGGCCAAGGTCGCATAATCCATCGATTTGTCGAGATGCGTCAAAACCGCGGCTTTAGCCCCGGTGGCTTCGATCAGTTCCAGCGCCATGCCCAGATGCGCATGAGTAGGATGCGGTTCGCGCCTCAGACAATCGACAACAAGCAGATCCACGTTCCGGAAAAGGTCAACCATCTGCGGAACAATTTCGCTAAAGTCTGTAGCATAACCGATTGTTTTATTGTCACAATCAAATAGGTAACCCGTGCTTTGAGCTGGCCCGTGGGGCATCTGGCAAGTCGAAACCCCAAATCCGGAACACATCCGCAGCCGGTCCAGGGTGTCGAGTTCTACGATGGTGTGGTATCCAAATTGCCCGGCAAAAACATAGCCAAAACGCTGGCGCAGACGCCTTACCGTTTCGCTTGCCGCAAAGCCGGGTATCGGCCCGCCCCGACCATAGCGAAGCGGCCGAAGGTCATCGATACCGTGACAATGGTCGGCATGGTCGTGTGTCCAGAATACTGCGTCAAACCGGTCAATACCGGTGGCAAGCAATTGCTGCCGGAGATCGGTTGAAGTGTCTACCAGGATGCGCTGGCCGGCATCGCTTTCAAGCGCGATAGAAACGCGGGTCCGACGGTTCCTTGGCTCATCAGGATCACACAGGCCCCAATCGTTGCCAATACGCGGGACCCCCGTGGATGTCCCGCTGCCCAGCATGATCAACTTCACAGATTTGCCTTGGTAAACAACCGCGCAAAATTGTGGGTCGTACGTTCGGCAAGTATTTCAGGCTCGACGCCGCGCAAAGATGCAACAAACCGAGCGGTATCAGCAACAAAGGATGGCTCGCACACGCGGCCGCGATGGGGAACGGGAGCGAGAAACGGTGCATCGGTTTCAACCAAAAGCCGGTCCTCTGGTACTTGTGCAGCAATTGCTTGCAAGTCCCTGGCGTTCTTGAATGTTACAATGCCGGAGAGCGAAATAGTTACACCCAATTCAAGCATTTTGCGGGCAAAATCTGCCGACGCAGTGAAACAGTGGATCAAGGCTGGATAGGCGCCCTTCTCCATCTCTTCAGCCATGATTGCCGCCGTATCGTCTTCGGCATCGCGTGTGTGAACGATCAATGGTAATTGCGCCGCGCGTGCCGCCGCAATGTGCCGTCGGAATAACGCCTGCTGCGTCTGTCGGTCAGAGTGATCGTAATAGTAATCCAGCCCGGTTTCGCCAATGGCTATTACCCTGGGATGAGCAGCTGCTGCAAGCAGCGCGCTTTCGCCCAGGTCGGCGTGTTCATCCGCTTCGTGTGGATGGATTCCGACGCTTGCCCATACGTCGGTCTCGCGACTGGCCGTGGAAATCACCTGTTCCCATTCACGCTTGCGCGTCGAAATCGACAGAAATCCACCTACTCCCGCTCCACGGGCACGGCTGAGCACGCCTTGCTGATCTTCGACCAGGCCCTTGTATTCCAGGTGACAGTGCGAATCTATCAGCATCAGGCAGGCTCTTCAGCCAGTTCAAGTCGCGGGAACACACCAACGGGCTGGCTAACGCGAAACCCGCCAGCAACAAGCCTTTGATACCAGTCCGGATCGGCAAGTGCTGCATAGTCACGCTCTGCAGCGGGTACACCTAACTGATCAAGCAACGCGTCAGCCGACGCTGGCACGACCGGGCGGATCGCTATGGCAAGGTCTCGGACCGCCATGAACAAAGTCAACAACACAACACGCATCCTGTCGGGATCAGACTTGCGCAGGGCCCATGGTGCTTGTTCATCGACATATTGATTACAAGCAAATACGGCCCGCAACCATGCCTCTATTCCATTCGAGAAATCGAGCGCAGCAAAGGCTTTGGGCAGTTCGCTCACGGTTGCTTCGCGAACGATTGCGAGCAGCTGATCGTCGGGTTCAGACATGCTGAACGGTGTAAGTTCACCATCCAGATTCTTGAATATCATCGATAAAGATCGCTGAGCCAAGTTGCCGAAACTGTTTGCGAGTTCGGCGTTGCACCGCGTCACAATTGCCTCTTCGCTCCAGGTACCGTCCTGCCCAAAGCTGATTTCGCGCAGAAAGAAATAGCGCAGCGGGTCGACGCCGTACCGGTCAGCTAACGCAAGCGGATCCACCACATTTCCGGCCGATTTGGACATCTTCTCGCCGCCACGGGCCAACAGAAAGCCGTGACCAAACACCTGACCCGGCAAAGGCAACCCTGCAGACATAAGAAAAGCGGGCCAGTAGACGGTATGGAAGCGCACTATGTCCTTGCCGATGAGATGCAAATCGGCGGGCCAATAACGGCCAAAGTCGCCTTGCTGGTCCGGATAACCAAGTGCGCTCATATAGGCCGTCAATGCATCGACCCAGACATACATGACATGATCGGGCGAACCAGGGACCTTTACCCCCCAGTCAAAACTTGTGCGCGAAACACTCAGATCACGCAGACCGCTTTCGACAAAGCGGATCACTTCGTTTCGGCGAGTGTCTGGCCGGATGAAATCTGGTGCGTTTTGATAGTGTTGGAGCAAAGGTTCAGCATATTTTGACAGCTTGAAGAACCAGCTTTCCTCTACGGTCCATTCGACCGGCGTGCCTTGCGGGGAAAGCTTTTGCCCGTCTTCACCGGCAGTGATTTCCTTGTCTTCGTAGAACGCTTCGTCCCGTATGGAATACCAGCCCTCGTATCGATCAAGATAGAGATCGCCGCTAGCTTTCATGGCTTCCCAGATTGCCACGCTGGCCAAATGATGGGTCGGTTCGGTTGTACGGACAAAGCGATCATATGAAATGTTCAATTGATCGCACATCTTTTTGAAATACGATGACATTTCATCGCACAGACCCTGAACGTCGCGTCCTTGCGTTCGCGCTGTCTGGACCATTTTAAGGCCGTGCTCGTCCGTGCCGGTGACGAAACGCACATCGCGGCCCATCTGGCGCTGAAAGCGGGCAATGGCATCGCCCGCAACCGCTTCATAGGCGTGGCCGATATGCGGCTTGCCGTTGGGATAGGAAATCGCAGTGGTGATATAGTACGGATCGCCCATGGCTGGCGTCGGATCTTTCTATGTAATGGTCAGATCGTCTCTCTAGGCATGGCAAGCGAAGCCAGCAAGGCGCCAATCTCCAACACCAGCAGACCGGGGTCGAAGTTGTAAGTTGTCGCCTGGCTGCCCAGCCGGACAAGCTCGGTATGCGCATCGATCACATGTTGCTGCCTGGCAATGTCGCTGCCGCCTAATTCAGCGCCAATCACCGCCCGGGCAAGATCGATTGCCGCCTGTAGGCGCTCGCGGTCTGGACGGGATCCGATTGCTTCCGCCAAGGCTCCGCGCAAGGCCAGCTGCTCGTCACCCTCCGCGACCAGCCGCTGCATAATGCCGTGCATTGCGCCAAGGTCGTGCTCGACATAAGCGAGCGCCGCGCCGGGCGATCCCTCTGCCGCAGCGATTGCAGCATTGCGGGTCGGCAGATCTGCGGATGGAATTTCACTGCGCAGAACGGCATCGATGTCACGGGCCGCCAAGGCGGCGAAACGCATCATGCGGCAACGGGATCTAATGGTTGGCAAAAGACGCCCCGGACGGTGTGTGACGAGCAGAAAATATGTGCCGACCGGAGGCTCCTCCAGGCTTTTTAGCAGCGCATTGACCGCGCCTTTTTCCATATCGTCAGCCGGATCGATGATCACTACCCGGCGAGCGCCCAGGGTTGGCCGCGTGATCAGACGCGACTGCATTCGCCGCACCTGATCGATTGTTATGTTGCGTTTTCTTTGCCAGGGTTTCCCCTCGGCCCGCTTTTCTTCCTCAGTGTCGTTTGCGGGAAGATGATCGAGCACGATGATATCGGGATGATTCTCCCAGCCTGGCTGGGGAAGTTCCGCTTCGGTTACCAGCCGCTCCGCAGCGGCACGCGCGAACGTCCCCTTGCCGATCCCTTTCAGGCCGGCGAGAATCCAGGCATGGTGCATCCGGTTAGAGCCCATGGCCTCGTCCCACGCCCGCCAGGCGTCGTCATGGCCTGTCAGCTTGGTCATCCAGCGCTTAACAGTGGCACGAGCGCAGCAAGGACATCCGCGGCGACTGTATCTTGATCGCCGTTTGCGTCGATGCGCGCGAAACGCTGCGGTTCGGCAGCGGCAAAGCGCGCAAATGCGGCTGCAACCCCTGCATGGTACGCGGCACCGCGGCCGCCAATCCGGTCTGACGATCCGCCATCGCGTGCAATCAGACGCTGGCTTGCTTTTGCGGGATCGATTTCAAACAACAAGGTCAGATCGGGCAACAACCCTTCGCTGCCGATACGGTGCAGTTGCATTACGTCATCGTCCGACAGCCCTCCCGCACCACCCTGGTAAGCTCGGCTTGAGTCGACAAAGCGGTCACAAATCACCCACTCTCCCGCAGCAAGCGCAGGACGGATCAGGCGCTCGACATGATCGCTGCGGGCAGCGGCAAACAGCAGCGCTTCGGCGCGCGCGTGCCATCCCTCACCTTCGCTGCCCAGCAGCAACGCCCGGATGGCTTCGGCGCCGGCAGTACCGCCTGGTTCGCGAGTGATGCGGCTTGCAACGCCGCGGCGGGTCAGTGCTTGTGCAAGAAGCCGGGCCTGGGTCGATTTGCCCGCCCCCTCCCCGCCTTCCAGTGCAATGAATCGTCCGCACGTCATCGCCCAAGGCCTAGCAGTCCGTTGACCACCCTGTCTAACGGCCCGGCGCGTTTGACCTGTTCGGTGGCGACAAGCGGCAGGGAATAAGGGAGCGATCCGTCAACTGATACGCGAAGTTCGCCCACCTTTGCGCCCTTGGGAATAGGAGCGACCAGCGGTCCCGCATAGACAATTTCCCCGCTTGCGCGCCCGGTCGCACCGCGCGGAACGGTCATCAAGTAGGATGTTGGCACCGCTACCGGCAAAGCGCGAATGGTGCCCTGCTGGACGCGGACATGGCCGACTGTCCGTTCTGGCCGCAACCAGAGCCGGCCTTCCCATTCGGCAAATCCCCATTCCGCCAGATCGCGTGAAGCTTGGGCTCTTTCAGGCGCGGTCCAGACCCCGCCCACCACCACCACAAGCCTTCTGCCGTCGCGCTGGACGGAACCCAAAAAATTGAAGCCTGCCTCGAAGGTATGGCCGGTCTTGATCCCGTCGCCTCCGGCAACCTGGCCGACAAATGGATTGTGACTGGTCAGGCGTTGTCCTTTCCAATCAATTTCCGCCCGGTTGATGTACCGTTTATACATGGCTGGATGATCATTGATCAGTGCGCGAGCCAGCTTCACAAGGTCGTTGGCCGTCACATACGTGGCCCGGCCATCGGGAAAGCCGTTTGGCGTGGCGAAATGGCTGTCATTCATGCCAAGTTGCCGCGCGCGATCGTTCATTGCATCAGTCCAGGCAGGTACGCTGCCCGAGGCACTTTCGGCCAGCACCACGGCTGCGTCATTTGCCGATGCGGTCGCGATCCCGGCCAGGAGCTGCGCAACGGTGATCTGTTCGTTCTGCTGCAGGAACAGCGTGGTTCCTTTGCCCGACCATTGCCGCGCAGTCTGCGGAGTTACGGTAAAAACAGTGTCTTCTTTTAAGGTTCCTGCCTTGATCCTGTCAAAGGCGACGAGCAAGGTCATTGCCTTGGTAATGGATGCGGGAAGGAACCGCGCGTCACCGTTGTGGGCATAGAGCGTGCGGCCGCTGGATAGATCGTACAGTAGCGCAATCGGTGCTTGAGCCACCGAGCGCGGCAGCGGTCCGGGGTACCCGCCAGGCGCATCAGCTTTCAGGACCGCAATTGGCAGGACGGCAGCCAGCAGCAGCAGCGAACGATTCAACAACAAGGCATTCCCCGGCAAATGAAGCGCCGGGACGCCTGGGCGTCAGTCGGCGCGCTGAATACGGGCGTCGCTATAACCGGCAGACTTGGCCTTCGCCAGCGCTGGGCGGGCCTTGTCCGCATCGCCGAACGGCCCCATTCTTACGCGCCACAATTTTCCGGATGCGGATACCAATGCGCCAGCCTTTTTCGCCGCAGCATCCGCATTGGCCTTACTAGCGAAGGTGCCAATCTGAACAAACCAGCTTCCCGTTACAAGTCTGCTTGTCGCCGGTTTAACCGGCGACGAAACCGGAGGCTTTGTCGGCGGTTCCGCTTTGATGCCAGCGGGCTTCGACACTGGCTTCATAGCCACTGGCTGTGACACAGGCTGGGTTTGAACCTGTGAGTTGTTGACCGGAGCTGGGCTTGCTGCGCCGTCCGGGACAGTATCGGCCAGCACTGGTTTGGCAGGGATGCCCATCTGCAAATCCAGCTTGCGCTGCAGGACGGCCAGCAACGATTTTGGCGTGTCCATGCGGGGCGGAGCAATTTGCCCGGTTCGCAGCAAAGCACGTTCGATTTCGGGCGGATTTACACGGCGCACGCGCACCGGCATGTTGCTAGCTCCGGCAAAGCCAATTTGGGCGATCGCCCCAGGTGACAGCTCGATGATCGACGAACCGAACATTGGCCCGCGGCGTTCCACCCGGACCAGGATTGTCTTGCCGGTGCTGAGCGAGGTGACCTCGACATAGCTGGGCAACGGTAAGGTGCGGTGGGCGGCTGACACCGAAGAGCCGCCATCGCTGCCGCTGCTGGCGAAGCCGACCGTATCGAAGTTCATCGTATCGACCGGGGTATAGGTGGTTCCATCGACAGTGAACGGCGCGCCCAGCACCATCGGATAGTCTGCGGCCGGGCCATTTGCCGCTGGCGCAGGCACGTCCTTTACAGACGCGCTGCCACCGCAGGCAGTCAGCAAGGCAACAGCCGCAAGCGGCCAGGTTCGGTTAACGGGCAATTTCATCTGCAAGCAACCCCACGGAAAGCGCGTAGTAGTTCGAGCAGTTATATTGGAGGATAACCCTGTAATTCCCGGTTAACAAAAACGCTCCGTTGCCCGGACCATCGGGTTCGAACAGCGTAGCCATCGTGGAATCAGCAAGCGGCGCCTGCGCCGTCACCCCCAAAACACGCCATTCGCTGACCGTTTTCCAGGCCGAATGCCGGATATGGACGCGGGGGCAGGTCGGCGAATCAAGTTTCGCCACCACCGAGCTGCGATCGAAGGATGCCGGGACATAGGCCTTCACCCCCCACGGCTCGCCACGCCGCCAGCCGGCATCGCGAAAATAGTTTGCAATCGAGGCTAGAGTATCGGCGCGGTCATTCCAGATATCGGCGTCGCCATCGCCGTCCCCATCGCGCGCCAAGCGAAGGTACACAGACGGCAGAAACTGCGGATTGCCGAACGCGCCGGCCCAGCTGCCGTAAAGCCGTTCGCGGGGCACCCCGCGGTCGACCATTTTCAGGAGAGCAATGAACTCGCTGGCAAAAAGATCGCGCCTTCGTCCCTCATAGGCAAGCGTAGCAAGCGAGCGAGCAAGGTCGAAATCTCCTTTGTAGCTGCCGTAGTTGGTCTCATGCCCCCAGATCGCCACCACGATCTTGCCGGGTACGCCGTATTGCGCTTCTATTTGCGGTAACCGGTCATAATTGGCAGCCAGGGTGCGACGGCCACCTGATATCCGCGCGGCATCGACATGGTCGCGGTAATAGGGCCAAAATGCCGGTGGACTTCCGGGCGTCGATCCTGGCTGTGACTGATCAAGCGCGACAACCCGCGGGTTGACGGTCAGGCCGGCGGTCATCCGCACAATCGTTGCTTCGCTAACGCCCTCGCTACGCGCCTTGGCGCCTAGCAGCTGCAGATAGCCTTCGAAGCTCTGATCCTGGGAGATCTGCGCCTGCGCGATGGCTGGAACGCTGGGCGCAGAAAATGCAGCAAGAACAGCAAGTGCCGGGATCGACAAACGGAATATTCGTAACGGCTTCATCACGAACAGGTTTCGCACAGCCAGAGCGGCTTGAAAACCGCTTAAGGCGTGACAATTGCAATATCACGCGCTAGCGGGCGCGATCAGCGGACAGGTGGCCGAGTGGTTTAAGGCAGCGGTCTTGAAAACCGCCGTGGGTGCAAGCTCACCGTGGGTTCGAATCCCACCCTGTCCGCCAGCTATATCGGCCCTGGATCTCCCGGGAAGTTAAGCAGTCGGGCTAAGAATCCGAACTTTTCAGTCTCGCAACTGCATTACGAGCTCTGGCTGCGTTCCATGCTTCTTGAAATATCCTCACGGTCTTGGGATAAGCATCGTGGTTTACGAAAAGTCGTTGCGCTTCGCACCTACACTCTCAGGGTTCTGAACTAAGAACTTGAAATAACGATAAATCAAGAAGCTCGTTTGGAGCAGAAAGAACCATTTTCGATGTTTCTGAGCCCCGCGCTTGCCCCATATGCGCCGGGCAGGAGCAGAAGGCCGAAATAGAGTGCGACAACGGGTTGAAGCCGCGTTGGCAGGCCAGCGGAATCGCCGCAGGCGTTTACGTCCCAAGCTACACATTGCTTTGCCGCGAGCAGCCCTTTGCCAAGCACAGACCAGTAAATCCCCTGATGCGCGCATTCATTGCCGCTTTACATTATGATTAACCAATTTCGTTTAATCGCGGCAGCATGAAAAACTCGTCAGCCATCCGCGTCGCGCTTAACGGAACCGTCGCCTCTCTTATTTTTGCTTCGTCTGCGGCATATGCTGCGAGTGTTCCGGCAGGGACGCTCATAGAGAACACCGCGACAGCCAGCTTCGATACGGGCGGTCCCACGCAGTCGATCAATTCGAACACCGTCACCATCCGCGTCGACGAACTGCTGGACGTTGCGGTCGCCTCGAAGGATGCAAGCGCGATCACAATCTCGGGTTCCGCAGTGCTGTCGTTCACGGTGACAAACACCGGAAACGGGCCAGAAGCATTTGTCCTCACTGCCGATCCGGCCGTTGCTGGCAACGGATTCAATTCGACGGTCGATTCGCTTGCGATCGATACCAACAACAACGGCGTCTATGACGCCGGTATAGATACCTTGGTAGCCAACGGCGGTAATTCGCCGCTGATTAATCCCGATACTCCCCTTACTGTCTTCGTGCTTGTGAGTTCGCCGGGCGCGGCCGACGGGTCGACCAGCCAGGTCAACCTCCTGGCACAAGCGGTGACCGGCACTGGCGCACCAGGCACAGTGTTCCCAGGAGCGGGCGAAGGCGGCGGTGCAGCCGTTGTCGGCAATAGCGGAGCGGACGACGCGGCGAGAGGATCGCTGATTTCAAGTGCCGTCTCGGTAAGTCTGGTCAAGACAGCGACGGTCAGCGACCCATTCGGTGGATCACAGCCAGTCCCCGGCGCCCGGATCAGGTTCCAGATCGTGGCCAATGCCACCGGCAGCGGTTCAATCAACAATTTGAAGATCAGCGACGCGATCCCGGCGTCGACGACCTATGTCGCTAACTCCCTCACGCTCGACAGTACTCCGCTTACCGACCTCGCTGATAGCGATGCGGGCGTTGCCTCTGCGGCGGGTGTTGTCGTTACGCTGGGCACCACATCAGCTGGTGCAACCCGCACAGTAACTTTTGATGTCAAGGTAAATTAATCTAGGATTTTGATGATGTTATTGGTTCGATTTCATATCTTTTCTTTAGCCTGCAGTCTGGCTCTCGCAAGTGCGCCCGCGTTTGCTCAGGAGCCAATCGAACTGAAGGGTGACGTGAAGGTCGTGCGTATCGCCGAACAGGGTGGAAAGCGCGTGGAAACCTACGCGGAACCCACCCAGGTCGTCCCGGGCGACCGTCTCAAGTTCACGACCAGCTATCGCAACGGGTCCGGACAAGCGGTCCAGAACTTCGTGATTACTAATCCGCTTCCTAAAGCCGTGGTGCTTACCGAAGTCGGAAATTTCGAAGTGTCCGTTGATGGCGGCAAGTCGTTCGGAAAACTGGCATCGCGTACCGTCGCGATACCGGAAGGTGGAACGCGCGCCGCGACCGTTGCGGATGTCGAACAGGTTCGCTGGACAGTTGCTTCCATTGCGCCTGGTGCATCCGGCTCCGTCACCTACTTCGCCTCTGTTCGATAGTCTTTCGAGGTACAAGAACGCCTTTAGGATCCAGGCGCACCCAAGGGTCTAAATCGCAAGGATAAATCCAATGACTCGCATCAAAAGACTGGTGGCGGGAACCAGCGCACTGGCGTTGATGACCGCACCGATGATCGCAATTGCTGCCCCCGTTGGGACCGCCGCAAACACCGACATAACCAACACCGTAAGCGTGAACTATCAGGTTGGCGGTGTCGCCCAGACGCAGGTCCAGGCTACCGACACCTTCAAGGTCGACCGCAAGGTAAACGTGACCGTGGCCACGACGGATGCTGCACCTGTTGCCGTCACGCCGGGCCAGACGAATGCCGTAACCACTTTCACGGTTACCAACAATTCCAACGCGACGCTCGACTTCTTGCTCGCAGCGACCAACCAGACCGGTGGCGCTTCGAATTTCAATGGCGCGGTGAACGATTCGTTCGATACGTCGAACATCCGTATTTATGTCGAAACCAACGGCACGCCGGGCTTCCAGCTGGGTAGCGATGCTTCGGTTTCGACGATCGCAAGCCTGGCTTCGGGTGATGTGGCGACGGTCTATGTCGTTTCCAACATGACCGATCCCAGCACCGGCCTGCCCGCTGACAACGCGATTGCCACCGTGCTTCTGACCGCGACCGCCGCAAGCGGCGCACTTGTCGGCGCGCCGATCACAGGAGCCCCCGGGGCGACTGCCGGATCGGGTGGGTCTGCCATCGCGCAAGATTCGGCCGCAAACGGCAAGAACACGATGGAAACCGTATTTGCCGATGCTGCCTACCTTACCTATGACGCGCAGTATAACGGCAAGCATGCCGCTCGCAGTGACTACAAGGTGACTGCGGCCCGCTTGTCCGTAAACAAGTACAGCCGCGTGATCAGCGATCCTGTGGGCAGTGCAAGCCCGCGGGCAATCCCTGGTGCAGTGGTCGAATATTGCATCGTGGTGACCAACGCATCGGGCGGTTCGACGGCAACGACTGTCGCAGTAACCGACCAGGTCCCGGCGACCATGACTTACCTGCCGAATAGCGTCTATTTGAACGGTGCGTTCACCGCTCCCGACACGTGCGCGGGAACCGGCGGTACGGCGGGAACCGATGCAGCGAACTACACTGCCGGCACAACGACTGTCAGCAACACGTTCACGAGTATTGCGTCGACCGAGACGAGAACGCTGCGCTTCCAAGCGACGATCAAGTAAGCGGTCAAAACGGAAAACGGGCTTTCGCCTGAATCTCACAATGCGGCATTTATATCCTTGCTACGCAATGGCAGCAGCGCTCTTTTGGGCGCTGCTGCTGTTCGTCATGCCTGCTGCCGCGCAAACAATCACAAATACCGCACGTGCCGATTGGGTCGACGCCGGTGTTGCCCGGACGATTGCCTCGAACACTGTTACGGTAGAGACGATCATTAATCCGATCGCACTTGAGACGTATCACCCGGTGCCGGGTTCATCGGCGGATCTGCCGATCAGGGCATCGCTCTGCGGCAATGCGCCGCTCGTAATCTTTCCCGGCTCTGCCGATGGCGGGATCGGTGTGCCAGCCACTCCAACGGCGCAGCTGAGGGTCGGTGAAGTCCTGGTCATCCGCGCGATTGCGCCGCTGGCCAACCTCGATCCTGCAGCGATCGACAAGCTGGCAGCCTCGATCTCGACACCCAGCGGAGACCGCGAAAGCCTGGAAATCTTTGAGACCGCGCCAAACTCGGGCATTTTTACCGGCGCAATCCGCACCCGTGCAATTCCCCCTGCCCCGACGTCTTTCGATTGCCAGTTAAGCGTCGCGTCGGGAGAGAGCATCACCGTATCGCTTGGCGGCGAGAACGGCTCTGCGCCACTCGTGGCAACAGTAGTTGCGGTCCTTGCCGATCCCTATGGCATCGTGTTCGACAGCGCCGATGGCTCTCCTGTATCCGGGGCTTCGGTTACCCTGGTCGATGCGGCGACCGGCAACCCGGCGACAGTCTTCGCCGACGATGGCATCACTCCCTGGCCATCTACAGTGATTACCGGCGAGGCGATCCGCGATGCTGCCGGCAACGTCTATCCCATGCAGCCCGGCGAGTATCGCTTTCCATTGGCGCCGCTGGGATCGTATCGCTTGGTCGTCGTTCCGCCAGCACCGTACACTGCGCCTTCCGCGGTTCAGCCATCTGGGCTATCCGGTCTGACGCGACCGGATGGCGGCGCGCTGATCATTGCTGCCGCGTCGTTTGGCGGCCAGTTGACGTTGGTATCGCCGGAACCCGTGCGCATCGACATCCCTGTCGACCGGCCAACGACATCAGTCACGATCACCAAGTCGGCGTCGAAGGCCCTAGCGCAGCCTGGCGACGCAATTTTCTATACTATTACGCTGCGCAATCCTGATCTCGCGCGTGCCAAACGCGGCGTTTCACTGGTCGACCTCCCCTCGCCATGGCTTCGCCTGCGCGCGGATTCGATCCGCGTTGATGGCCGCGCAGTGAATAATGGAGTCAGTATTGCGCCAGACGGCCGCCGCCTGGCAATCGACGTGGGATCGATCGCTGCGGGTGCTACGCTCAAGGTCACGTATGCGATGACCGTACGGCCCGATGCGCCAGCAGGCCAAGCCCTCAATCGCGCGATCGCGACTGACCCTTTCGGTGGAAACGCGGTTGCCGAAAACTCGATTAAAATCCAGCGTGATACGATTGCCTCAAGGCTGACGATCATCGGCCGCGTCACGCTCGGCATCTGCGCGGTTACCCGGGACCGGGTTGGCATCCCCGGGGTGAGAGTTATGCTAGAGGACGGGACTTTCGCAATCACTGACCTTGAGGGACGGTATCACTTCGAAGGCGTCGTTCCCGGCACTCACGTTGTTCAGGCACAGCGCCAGACGCTTCCCGCAGGCGGCAATTTCGTGGATTGTGATCGCTCGAGCCGGACCGCTGGAAGCGCCTCATCGCGCTTCGTAATCGGTCAAGGCGGCTCATTGTTAGTCGCTGATTTCACGGCCGACATTCCGGATTGGGCGCCACCCAAAAATATGATTCAACCGGTAGGCGGCAGTGATGAAACAGGTAAAACGATCGCAATCGGTGCGTTGCCCGCAGCATCTGAAATTTCTGCGCGTGAGGCGGCCGGCAACGATCGAGATTGGCTGGCAATGGGCGACGGGCCGAACGCCTTCCTGTTTCCAGAAATCGACCACAACCCCCGCGCTCCCGCCGTGCGTGTGGTCATTCGCCACCGGCCCGGCCAATCGGTTGAATTGACAGCCAATGGAAAGCCGGTCGCTGACCGCGCGCTGGATGGCGTGCGAACCGCTGCCGACGGAACCTTCTCGGTAAGCATTTGGCGCGGCGTGGCAGTCGAAGACGGAAAGACCAGATTCCGCGCCGTTGTGCGTGACAAAAATGGCTCGATTACTGACGACCTGACCCGCGATGTCGATTTCGTGGCGTCCCCCTGGCGCGCTGAAATCGTGCGCGAACGGTCCCACCTTGTGGCCGATGGCAGCGCCCGCCCGGTCATCGCGATACGTCTGACTGATCGCAGCGGCCGCCCTGTCCATTCTGGCGTTACGGGCAGTGTCAGGGTGGGCGCGCCGTACGAGAGCGCGGCACTGCTCGATCAACTGCAGTTGCGCCAACTTTCGGGCCAGGGTTCGGCAACCCCTTCGTGGACTATCGAGGGCGACGACGGCATCGCTTTGATCGAACTTGCGCCGACGATGATCAGCGGCCCGCTCCACCTGTCGTTTTCGTTCGCTGATCGCGAAGCGGCGCGTGAACAGGAACTTGAAAGCTGGATCTTGCCGGGCGATCTGGAATGGACTGTGGTCGGCTTGGCCGAAGGCTCTGTCGGCGCAAAGACGATTGCCGACAACATGGAGCGGACCGGAAGTTTTGACAGCGATCTGGGGAGCAAAGCGCGGGTAGCGCTGTATGCCAAAGGCCATGTTCTGGGTAAATTCATCGCAACCATCGCGTATGACAGCGCCAAACAGAAAGACGATCAACGTCTGCTCGGCATAATCGATCCGAACGCATACTACACCGTTTTTGCCGATGGCAGCGACAGACGCTTTGACGCTGCCAGTCGCGAGAAACTGTACCTACGCATAGAAACCAAAACGTTTTACGCACTTTACGGTGATTTCCTCACCGGATTTGATCAAACGGTTTTAGGGCGGTACGAACGCGCGGCAACGGGCGTGAAAGTCGAAGGCCGGTTTGGCGCTGCCCACGCACAGGCGTTTGCTGCGAAGATTGCAACCCGCTTCCGCCGTGATGAGATCCAGGGCAGCGGCCTGTCGGGCCCCTATCGTCTCGGCTCGCGTGATATCGTATCCAACAGCGAGATTGTTGCCATCGAAGTGCGTGATCGCCTTCGCTCCGAGGTTGTTGTCGAGCGCCGCGAGCTCTCACGGTTTATCGACTACGATATCGACGCTCTTTCAGGGACGATCGCTTTCAAGGAACCCATCCTCAGCCGCGACTTTTCTTTGAACCCGCAAATTATTGTTATTGATTATGAAGTGGCGGACGGGCTCGGTCGGGCAAACTGGAATGCAGGCGTGCGGGCCGACTATACGATTGGTGCAGATGCCGTTCGAATTGGCGTGACAGGAGTTTCCGACCAGGGTGACGGTGCACGGACAAATCTTGGTGCTGTAGACGTACGGGCGCGACTTGGCGGGGGCACCGAGCTGCGCGGCGAAATCGGTATCAGCCGGACCGCCGCGAGCGATGCTTCTGCCTGGCTTTTTGAAGCAGAGCATCGGACCGGCGCACTTGACGTTCTCGTCTATGCCCGCTCAATCGACGCAGCGTACGGCACTGGCCAGCAAACCGGTGCCGAACTCGGCCGGCGCAAGTTCGGGTTCGATGCTCGGTATGCGTTCGATCAGCACTTTTCGGTAACAGGAAGCGCCTGGTACGACGAAAGCCTTACTGATCCTTCCAACCGCCGTGCGGTTCAGGTTGCTGGTGCCTACCGGGCGGGCGACAGCGAACTGCGACTAGGACTTGCGCATCTCGATGATCGTCTGGCTGATGGAACGCGCGCTGCATCCACCGTCCTAGAGGGCGCGATCTCGCAGCGGTTGCTCGACAACAAGCTTGAACTGAGTGCGACCTCCAGCATCGCGTTGGATAAAGCCGAATCGATCGATCTGCCTGCTCGTCACCGCTTGCGCGCGCGCTATTCCGTTACCGATTGGCTGCGCCTTGTGGGCACTTACGAGATTGCAAAAGGCGAAACGATCGATGCGCGCACTTTTAATGCCGGTTTCGAGCTGTCCCCGTGGCAGGGATCGCGGATTGTCACGACGCTGGGCCAACAGGATATCGCCGAACAGGGCAAACGCAGCTACGCGGCGTTCGGCCTTTCGCAGAGTTTCGCCGTTTCTTCTGAACTTTCGTTCGACGCAACGCTTGACGGCAATCACAAGTTGGGCGGTGCAAATGCTTTTGACGTCGTCAATCCGCTGCACCCGGTTGCCTCAGGTGGCCACCTTTCGCAGGAAGGCGCGCAATTTGAGAATTTTGCGGCCGCAACCTTTGGCGCTTCGTGGCGCAAGGATCGCTGGTCGGCGACTGCGCGCGCTGAGTACCGCGCCGGCGAGTATGCCGATCGCGTGGGCGTTACGGCCGGCGTCATCCGCCAGCTAGATGACGGTATCGTGCTCGGTTCTGGTTTGACATGGACCAGGGCAACGGGAGACGGAAACGTCCGCACGGAAATCTTCGATGCGGCATTCTCGGCCGCATATCGACCCGCAGAATCCAGCTTCGCCCTTCTTGGCAAACTTGCCTATCGCAGTGACACAGTGACTAACGCAGTTGCCGGCGAAACCGGACCGGCCGGGCGCACTGCGCTGACCGTCGACGGTGATGCAAAGTCACGGCGATTGGTTGCAAGCCTGTCGAGCAATTGGTCGCCCCGAGGGATTGACGAGAAACGCGGCGTCGAGCAACTGGTCCGGCGGTCGGAAATCGGGGTCTTCCTCGGCGGTCGCTACAACTTCGACCGGATGGGGGACTTCGATCTTGCTGGAACGACCTTGCTCGGCGGGCTCGACCTGCGGATCGGCATTGGCGAACGGCTTGAACTTGGCGGATCGGCAACGGTGAGAGCCAATCTTTCAGACCACACAACCAGCTTTTCAATCGGTCCGCAGATCGGATTTGTGCCCGCCAAGGACACCCTGGTAACAATCGGCTACAACGTCGGCGGCTTCCGCGATCGGGATTTTTCCGAGGCGCGACACACAGAAAAAGGATTGTTCGCTGCGGTGCGCTTAAAGTTCGATGCCGACACATTCTCTTTTCTAGGGCTTGGTCGATGATAGTGCTTGTGGCTCGGATACTGCGCTTGCTGACGATCATCTGTGCCGTGGTCGTCACGTCGCTGCTCGGCGCTGCGCCCGTTTCGGCACAGACAACCGAGATTTGCCTGGGCCGAGTTATTACGACGCTCGATTTCAGTGCTACCCCGACTCTCGTTTCGGGCACTGCCCTCCAGCCTGGCGCAGTTTACCGCTACTCGAACGTAAACTTCGGTATTGATGCGCTGGTGCGCGTGGTTGCGTTCAATAACGGTGCCTCCCTCGCCACCATCGACAACAACACCGCCCCCATAGCTGGTGCGCCGGATTTGCGGGCATTCTTCAATCCCGAACTCGGTGGCGCTGATGCGCGAAGTGTGGATTTCCAATTCACCTTCGTGGTGGCGGGCACGAACACGCCTCTACCGTTCGATTTCGTTGCAACCGCCATCGATGTTGATGGCGACAGCGTGTCACTGCGCGAGTACGCAGAGTTTCAGAATATCTATGCCGAGTATCTGCTGAATTCGCCAACCAACATCAACGTGAGCGCAGCAGGCGCCAATACACGTTTTGAATCGGCCACGACATTTACGGCGCCCGGCATCGACCCGACCGCAAACCAGAATATCGCCGCTACCTTCTATTCGCAGAAGAGTG
The DNA here is from genome assembly GCF_024642085.1 of Novosphingobium sp. Classification (GTDB taxonomy): domain Bacteria; phylum Pseudomonadota; class Alphaproteobacteria; order Sphingomonadales; family Sphingomonadaceae; genus Novosphingobium. Next base: position 60,346 of record NZ_JAHEBV010000004.1, read on the forward strand.
CTTTCAACTACCGGATCGGTGCGCTGGGCACCGGGGCAACTGTCCGTCTGACCTCGCTTCAGTTCACCTGCCCCAATTTGCCCGCCCCTACCGGCAATCCTGTTTCGCAGGACTTTGGTGATGCGCCCAGCTCGTACGGAAACCCGCGCCACGACATAATTGCAGGATACCGGCTTGGCGCGGCGATCACTGGCGAGACAGGCCCTTACAACAGCGCCAATGCAAGCGCGGACTCGGGCGACGATGGAGTAACGTTCAGCGTCATACGGCCAAACAATATCGCAACGATCACCGTTACTGTTCTGGGCACAGCCGGGCGGTTACAGGCCTGGTTCGACTGGAATCAAGATGGCGACTTCCTCGATCCGGGCGAGCAGGTCGCCACTAACATTACCGACAACGGTACCGGAGATACCAGTGCTACTGTGGGCACGATCCGCCTGTCAGTAGCGGTGCCGGCATCCGTCGCGCTCGGCCAGACCTTTGCGCGTTTTCGCTGGTCAAGTCAGTCAGGCCTGGATGCGACCACATTGGTGGGCCGGGACGGCGAGGTTGAGGACTATGCGGTAACGGTGCTTGGGGCACCGCTCTTGACCACATCCAAGACGAGCGTGGTTTACACTACCACGACCTTCAACGGCTACAGCGTCCCCGGAAACGACGTGCTTTACACAATCACCACATCGAACTTGGGGTCGGCGGCTACCGATAGCGGCAGCGTGTTCATCGTGGATTCGCTTCCCGCGCAAATTGATGCGTTTGTTGGGGATTTCGATGGTGCCGGCCCAGCCACTGGCACGATCTTATTCACGCAGTCGAATGGCGCCGCACTGACGTTTACCCCATCGACCGATCTAAAGTATTCCAACCTCGTGGCGGCACCGGCAAGCTTTGCCGCATGCACGTATACCCCCACGGTGTCGGGCACTTACGACACTGCAATCCGCCATATTTGCCTTAACCCAAAGCAATCGTTGGGCTTTGGTTCCCCTTCTCCGACGTTCACGGTGCAGTTCCGGGCACGGATAAAATAGTGACTTGCTGAAATGGTGAGGCCTCGTCATCCACGACGGCAAGCGGGTCATGATTGAAGAACGCACGGGGCGGGCCTTCCGAAATCCAACCACGTTATAACGCCCTGGACGCCTCGTATCGCGACCGCCCAGTCTGCCAATTTTCTTTCAGTCCGCAGGGGCGAAACGCGCTGCCACGCGCTTCAGTCCTTCGACAGCGGCGGCAAAGAACAAGCCGCCCAGGACCGTAGTGGCCAGCAGCTGTCCCCAATTGACATGCAGCTGCACCAGTGGGGCTGCGGCCAGAGTGACGAAAAGCATGGTTGCGTTATTCACGATTTTCGGGATCGCCTTGATAATGTCGAGATACAGCGCAAGCAGCAGCGCTACCAGCGAAAGCGCCATGCCGAGCCCGCCCATATGGGTCGGACCATAAGCCAGAAACCAGGCAACTGCTATTCCGACCACCGATCCGACCAATGCGGCGGGAAAACGACTGATTTCGAGTTCGCCGTTGTTGGCCCAATACCATAGCAGCATGAATGCGCCGACCAGTGCCGTGTCTGCCACAAATTGAAGTGCGACGGCCATGTAAGCAACCAGCAGAACCACAACGATGGCTAATATGGCCAGACCTGCAATCGGGGTTGGCGGTGGCACCTGCGGCGGTGCTGCATTCGAGTCTTCCATGTGTGTCCCTCCCCTGATTAAGCGGCCTTTCGCCGTCTCGACCCAGAGTTAGAACGCATCGCGCAGGTTCTATCCAGCAAATTGTTATGGACGGTCAGATGTGGATCGCGCGGCCGTATGCGGCCAGCACGCTTTCGTGCATCATCTCCGACAAGGTCGGGTGTGGAAATACCGTCGCCATCAATTCGGCCTCGGTCGTCTCCAGCGTCTTGCCGACGACATAGCCTTGGATCAGTTCGGTAACCTCTGCGCCGATCATGTGTGCGCCCAGCAGTTCGCCAGTCTTGGCGTCGAACACCGTCTTGATGAACCCTTCCGCTTCGCCCAGGGCGATTGCCTTGCCGTTGCCGATGAACGGGAAAGCTCCCGCCTTCACTTCGTAACCTTCTTCCTTTGCCCTGGCCTCGGTCAGGCCGACGCTGGCAATCTGTGGGTGGCAATAGGTGCAGCCCGGTATGTTGCGTTTGTCCATCGCATGGGGATGAACGTCCGTGTTGCCCAATTCCTGTGCAATCGCCTCAGCCGCTATCACGCCTTCGTGGCTGGCCTTGTGCGCCAGCCAGGGGCCAGGCGTAACATCGCCGATTGCCCAGACGCCCGGGACATTGGTGCGGCCCATTCCGTCAATGGCAATAATCCCGCGGTCCGCTGCTATGCCAAGCGCTTCCAGCCCAATGTTCTCGGTATTCGGCGTGATGCCCACCGCCACAATGACATGGCTGAAATCTGATGTAGCAACCTTGCCGTCCCTGCCCTTGATCGCAGCCTTGACGCCTGTTGCTGACACATCGATCTTTTCTACCCCGGCGCCGGTCAGAATCTGCATACCCTGTTTTTTCAAGGCCTTTTCGAGGAATGCGGATACGTCCGCATCTTCAACCGGGACTATGCGGTCCATCATTTCGATAACGGTCACGTCCGCGCCCATATCGTTGTAAAAGCTGGCAAACTCAATCCCGATGGCGCCAGATCCGATAACCAGCAACTTGCTGGGCATTTCCTTGGGCGTCATCGCATGGCGATAGGTCCACACCCGTTCGCCATCAGCCTTGGCGAAAGGCAGATCGCGCGCTCGCGCCCCAGTTGCAACGATGATGTGTTTGGCGCTGATCGTTTCGGGGCCCTTTTCACCGGCCACTTCCATTTTGCCCGCGCCTGTCATGACGCCAGTCCCCAGATGGACCGCGATCTTGTTCTTTTTCATCAGGTGGGTCACGCCCTGATTAAGTTGCTTGGCCACCCCACGGCTGCGCGCGACCACTGCGTTCAGATCGGCGCTGATCTTTTCGGCGGCCAGGCCATAATCCTTGGCGTGCTGCATATAGTGAAAGATCTCGGCAGAGCGCAGCAGCGCCTTGGTCGGGATGCAGCCCCAGTTAAGGCATATCCCGCCGAGCAGTTCTCGCTCGACAATCGCGACTTTCAGCCCCAACTGCGCCGCCCGGATCGCCGCGACATAGCCGCCGGGGCCTGAACCGAGCACGATGACGTCGTATTGGTCTGCCATGTTTCAATCAGCTCCATTGAGTGCGCGCGGAAGGCCATTCTCATCCAGCAACACGAACTTGAATTGCCCTTTGGCGACTTCGGTCAGTTTCTCGCCATGGCGCTCTCGCCCCTCGCCCCGCGCGGCGACAGTCAGCGAAGTGCGGCCTTGCGCGATAATTTCTGCGAAGATCGACAATTCATCTCCCACCGCCATCGTGCCGGGAAAGGTGAAGTCAGTTGCAAGGACGACCACCGCCTTGCCCTTCCCCTGGCGTGACGCTAGCGACCCGGCGCCCAGCGCCAACTGGCTCATTAGCCAGCCGCCGAACACTCCGCCGTAGGGGTTGAGGTCAGTCGGCATGGCAGTAACTCTGATAACCAGATCCTCAGCCATGGCAGATCACGCCACCAAACCCAGCGGCGCCTCGACCAGATCCTTGAACGCTTGCATCAGCGCTGCCCCGTCGGCTCCGTCGATCGCGCGGTGATCGAAACTTCCGGTGGCAGACATAACCGTTGCCACGGCCAGCGCGCCATCAATCACATAGGGACGCTGTTCGCCCGCGCCGACCGCCATGATCATGGCCTGGGGCGGGTTGATCACGGCGTCGAACTGTTTGATCCCGAACATGCCCAGGTTTGACAGGCTGGCCGTTCCGCCCTGGTATTCGTGAGGCTGCAATTTTCCTTGCTTGGCCTTATCGGCCAGCGCCTTCATTTCGGTGCTGATCTGGGCCACGCCCTTGCTGGCAGCATCGACAATGATTGGGGTGATCAAGCCAGAGGGCGCCGCAACCGCCACGGATACATCGGCGCGGGTATACTTGCGCAGTTCCTCGCCGGCAAAGCTGACGTTGCACTTGGGCGCGCGGATCAGAGCTTTGCCCAGCGCCTTGATCAACAGATCGTTGACCGACAACTTGACGCCATCGGGCTCCAGTGCCTTATTCAGTTCGCTGCGCAGCTTGAGCAATGCATCGAGCCGCATATCGACTGTCAGGTAAATGTGCGGGATGGTCTGCTTGGCCTCTGTCAGGCGGCGGGCAATAACCTTACGGATATTATTGAGCTTTTCGGCTTCATAGGGGATGCCAAAATCGGAAACGGCTGCGGGCGAAGGTGCCGAAGCGGCAGCAGGCTCAGAAACAGCGATTGTCGCCAACGCAGCAGTGCCAGGTTGCGCTGCGTCAACGTCTGACTTCACGATGCGCCCATTTGGTCCAGAGCCTTTGACGCTGCTGAGATCGATCCCCTTCTGCTCGGCAAGGCGTTTGGCGAGCGGCGAGGCGATGATACGGTCACCGTCCCCAAGCGCTGCTGCCGCAGGTCGTGCAGGGGCAGCAGCGGGTGAAGGCGGAACGTTTGACGCAACTGGCGCGGACGCCACTGCAGCAACCGGCGGCGGCATATTGGCTTGGGGCACGGGGCTTGCATCATCGTCCTCACCCGCAATCGTCGCAATCACGGTGCCGACTTTCACGCCTTCGCTGCCTTCAGGCACGGATATCGAAGTGATTACGCCTTCGTCGACCGCTTCGAACTCCATCGTGGCCTTGTCGGTTTCGATCTCGGCCATGATGTCGCCGGACGATACCGTGTCTCCGACTTTGACAAGCCACTTGGCAAGCGTACCCTCCTCCATCGTGGGAGACAGGGCGGGCATCTTGATGTTGATGGGCATTGGTGCTGTCCGGTCCTCATTCCAAGGCGCTGCTAACGCTATGTCCTTGGCCAAATCTGCGCCGTTCGGCAAGGTCCTTGCTTCGAATACGATTGTGCCCGATATGCCCGAAGAACGGGGAAAACCACGCATGCGCGTCTATCTAGTGATCATGGATGAAACTGACGAGGCGAGCACTGCACTGCGCTTTGCAGCGGGGCGCGCTGCGCAAACCGGCGGTCAGGTTCACCTGCTTGCGTTGGTGCCGCGCGAACCCTTCGTCGCTTTGGGAAGCATCCAGGCAACCATTGAAGAAGAGTCCCGCGCACGGGCCGAGGCGCTAGTCACGACGGCCGCTGGTAACCTGCTCAGCAAGGGCGGCCAAATGCCGGCCATCGCGGTAAAAACCGGCAATGGTGAACAGGTAGTGCGCGAATACCTTTCTGACCATCCCGAGGTTTCGGCGTTGGTTCTGGGCGCGGCGGCAAATGGCGGGCCGGGACCGCTGGTGTCGCACTTCACGGCCATGGCGGGGCAGCTGCCCTGCCCGGTATACGTCATTCCTGGCGGGCTAACGGACACGGACCTTGAACGCCTGGTTTGATCAGCGCCGCTTGCCCTGATGACGGATATTGCCGGGCCGGCCTCGTTGCCCGGAGAAGTGAGTACCTTTCTTCTTGAGCGGAAGCGGCCGACCGCGCGGTTCGATGCGCGTTCCGGTTCCTCCTTCCGGTTCAAACTTAAGCGCGCCGGTAAGTGGGTTTGCCTCAGCCAGCTTGAGCCGCATTCTCTGGCCCATGGCAAAGCGGATGCCGGTACTTTCGCCTTGCAGAACCTGGGCCTTCTCATCGTGGAAAAACCGTTCATCGCCTAGCACCGATACCGGCACCAGGCCGTCTCCGCCCAGACCGATGATGGTCGCAAACAGGCCAAAGCGCTGCACCCCGGTAATCCGGGTTTCGAACACCTCACCCACACGGGATGACAGCCATGCAGCGACATAACGGTCGGTTGTTTCGCGTTCAGCCATCATGGCGCGGCGCTCGGCGGCGCTGATCGCCTCGCTCACCCGCGTCAGATCGGCGCGGTCGCGCTCGGATAAGCCGGACGTGGCCGGAATGTCGGATTTTGGTTCAGGCTGTTCCAAACTAAACCCGTCCACCAGGGCCCGGTGGACCAGCAGATCGGCATAGCGCCGGATCGGTGAGGTAAAGTGCGCATAGCTGGCCAGCGACAGGCCAAAGTGTCCGGCATTGCGCGGCCCGTAATAGGCCTGGGTCTGGCTGCGCAGTACTGCCTCCATGATTAGGGCCTTTTCGCTTTCGTCGCTGACATCCTTGATCAAGCGGTTAAAAAGTGTTGGCGTCACCACTTGCCCCAGCGCCAGCTTGCGTTCAAACGTGGCAAGATAGTCCTTTAACGCGACTAGTTTCTCGCGGCTGGGCGGCTCGTGTATGCGGTAGACAACAGGTGCGACCTTGCTTTCCAAAGCTTTGGCTGCGGCGACATTGGCCGCGATCATGAAGTCCTCGACCACCCGGTGAGCGTCGAGCCGTTCGCGCACGGCAATCTCCTCAATCTTGCCGGCCTCGTTCAGCACGACGCGGCGTTCGGGTAATTCGAGCGCCAGTGGGTCGCGGTCACTTCGTGCTTTTTCCAAAGCGCGCCACGCTCCCCACAGGTCGCTCAGGCTCTTTGCTGCGTCGCCCGCTTCGATCCGTCGCTGAGCTTCTTCATAGGCGATGACTTCGGCAATCTGCACTACTGCCCGTGTAAATCGCCATCCGGTGACCTTGCCTGTCGCTGCGATCTCCATATGGCAGACCATGGCCGCGCGCGGCTCCCCTGCGCGCAGCGAGCAGACATCGGCACTAAGCACTTCCGGCAACATTGGCACGACACGGTCCGGAAAATAGACAGAGTTTCCGCGTTTGCGGGCTTCGCGGTCAAGAGCACCGCCTGGTCTGACATAGTAGCTAACATCGGCAATCGCCACGACCGCGCGGAAGCCCCCGTTGCCGTCGGGTTCGGCCCAGATGGCATCGTCATGGTCGCGCGCGTCACTGGGATCAATCGCAACGATCGGCAAGTGGCGCAGGTCTTCGCGCGCGTCGGTCCCGACCGGCAGCTTCGCCGCCAGTTCGGCTTCCGCCACCGTCTCCGGATGGAACGCAAAGGGAATGCCGTGCTTGTGGATCGCGATCAGACTGAACGCCTTGGGCGCAAGCGGATCGCCGAGAATCTCTGTGACCTTCACGCCCGAGCGCGGCGATTTACCTGCAGGTTCGGCCAGCACCAGTTGCCCCGCTTCGGCGCCGCCAAGATCGGCAATCGGGGCGGCGCTGCGCTCTCGCTTGTCGACCGGGGCTAGCCAGCCTTTGCCCGCCTTATCGATTTCGACCACGCCCATGATCTGATCGGCCATGGTTGGCAGCTTCTTCATCGGGTGGGCGATCCAGCCCGTCGCGGTCTCCTCGGTCCGGGCCAACACCCGATCGCCCTTGCGCAGTGCTGAATTCCTGCCCTTCTCGCGGATACGCAGACGCGGAGGCGGAGTGGCGTCGTCTGGCGTCCAGCTATCGGGTACTGCCACCGGTTCGCCGTCGTCAACATCCACGACCCGCAGCACGGCGACCTTCGCGACACCGCCCATCCGGTGGAATGCAGTGCGATTGCCGTCGATCAGTCCCTCTTCAGCCATGTCCTTGAGCAGCGACTTGAGCGCGATCTTTTCTTGCCCCTTCAAGCCAAATGCGCGGGCAATCTCGCGTTTACCTGCGGGATCGGAGCTGGAAGCGATAAAATCGAGGATCTGCTGGCGGGTGGGAAGACCGGGCTGAGGACGCTGTGCCTTGGCCAAGTCAGTAGGCCCGCGCTACGTAAATGCGCTCAACCGCTGGCTCGCCGGTGAACAGGCATTTGCCCAACACCGGAGAGCCGCCAATCGGGGTGTTGCGGATAGTCAGCTTCAGCGCTTTTAGCTTTTGAACCACCGCATCAAGCGCGGCGCCGGTCGGCCGTGCCCATTCCAGTTCAACCCAGCCAGGATAGCGCTTGTCTTCGCTGAAGAACGTTTCGAGGCCAGCCAGTTCCGTGATTCCACGGTGGATTTGTCCGTCACGACGAGCGGTCGCATCGGCGTGAAGCGAACGCTGCACATCCTCAAGTTCAGCCACGGCCTGCCCAAGAAACTCGTCCCTGGTCTGGGCGGTAAAATTGACTCTACCATCGGGCCGCCACAGTCGATCCCGGCGGACAACTGAAATTTGGCCGCCAGCAGCGTCCCGTCCGCCGATTTCAAGGATCAGCGGAACGCCCTTTTTGACCCAAGCCCAGCGCTTTTGCGTGGCCTTGCCGGCGCGCTTGTCGAGCAGGACGCGGATCGGTTCCCCAAGCGCATTTAGTGCAGCCAAACTACATCTGATTTCTTCGCAATAGGCCAGCAATGCCTCGTCGCCGTCATCATCGCGCAGCATTGGAAGGATGACAATCTGCTGCGGCGCGACGCGGGGCGGCACGCGCAGGCCATCATCGTCACCGTGAACCATGATAAGCCCGCCGATCATCCGGGTCGAAACGCCCCAACTGGTCGTATGGCACAGCGCCTGCTGCCCTTCCTTGTCCTGATAGCGGATGCCCGCTGCTTCGGCGAAGCCAGTTCCAAGGTAATGTGACGTGCCAGCTTGCAGCGCCTTGCCATCCTGCATCATCGCTTCAATTGAATAGGTTGCAACCGCGCCGGGGAAGCGCTCATTCTCGGGCTTTTCGCCGACAATCACAGGGATCGCCAGGTCGTCTTCTGCCACCTGCCGATACATTTCCAGCGCGCGCAGTGTTTCTGCCATCGCGTCAGCTTTGTCGGCGTGAGCGGTATGGCCTTCCTGCCACAGAAACTCGCTTGTGCGCAGGAACATGCGGGTGCGCATTTCCCAGCGCACGACATTGGCCCATTGGTTGGTCATCAATGGCAAATCGCGCCACGACTGGATCCAGCGCGCCATGGCCTGACCGATCACTGTTTCGGAAGTAGGGCGAACGATCAGCGGTTCTTCCAGCTTGGCCTCGGGGTCTGGTATCAACCCGCCCTTGCCATCCTGAATGAGGCGATGGTGGGTTACGACTGCCATTTCCTTGGCAAAACCGTCGACATGCTCGGCCTCTTTGGCAAAGTAGCTCAAGGGGATGAACAGCGGAAAGTAGCAGTTGTCGACCCCGGCGGCTTTGATCCGGGCGTCCATCAGCTTTTGGATGCGTTCCCAGATCCCGTAGCCCCAAGGGCGAATCACCATACAGCCGCGCACACCGCTTTCCTCAGCCATTTCGGCCTCAGCAATGACGTCTTGGTACCAGGCGGCGAAATCGGCGTCACGGGTGACGTTCAAGGCGTGGCGAATGGCGGGCTGTTGACTCATGCCCGCGCCGTTAGCCGGTTATTGTCGCAGGTTCAAACCCGCGATCATTTGCCAAGCTTGTCGAGCTTTTCCTGCATTGCGGCCATCTGGGATCGCAGCGCGGCGATTTCATCATCGCGGCTATCATCCTTGCTGGTGGGTTTTTCATCACCTAGCCCCGGAACGAAGGCTGATGCGGCGGCCTTGAACATGGCCAGGTTCTGCTGCGCAAGTTTTGCCAGTGGGTTGGCACCAAGGCTGGCCTCAAACGCTTCGCGCAGTTTCGCCTGGTTGGACCGGAAATTGTCCATCGAGGCTTCAAGATAATGCGGCACCAGGCTTTGCATCGAATTGCCATACATGCCGATTAGCTGGCGCAGGAAGCTGACAGGCAGCATCTGTTCACCACCAGCGCTTTCTTCTTCCATGATGATCTGGGTCAATATCGAATGCGTGATGTCCGCACCGCTTTTCGCGTCGAGGACTTTGAAATCGATTCCCTCGCGCGTCATCTTGGAAAGATGATCAAGTGTAATGTAGCTTGACGACTTGGTGTTGTAGAGCCGCCGGTTGGCATATTTCTTGATGATAACGGTCTCGCCGCTAGCTTCGCTCATAACCTGTCCCCTGCAGGATGTGTCTCCCGCGCTGGCCGTAGCGTTAGCACTTGCAGCAACGGCATTGCAACAAAACCTTGCTGCGCAGCATCAGCTCGCAAATCTGCGGCCCAACCCGGTCAACAGTTCATATTGTGACAACCCGGTTTTCGCAGCTGCGTCTGGCAAATCATAAACCACCTCGACCCAGTCCCCTTCTGCCAACGTTGGCGCATTGCTCAGATCAATAACGGTCATGTCCATCGACACACGGCCAATCACCGGTAAGGCTTGACCCTGATGGATCATCGTCCCGGCGTTTGACCACACGCGAAAATAGCCATCGGCATAGCCTAGGCTGACCACCCCGACCCGCATCTGGCGGGATGCAACATAGGTCGCGTTGTAGCCGACGCTGTCTCCGGATTTCAGTTCACGCACCTGAATGATCGCAGCTTCCAGACGGGCAACCTGCGCAATCTTGCCGTCTAGCGCAGCGCACGGTGTGCCGCCGTATATCGCAATGCCTGGCCGGGTAAGGTCACCGTGATAGGCAGAGCCCAAGGTGATACCTGCGCTGTTTGCAAGGCTGGCCCGGCGGTGAGCGACCTGGCCGCGCGCATCGTTCCACCGCTCGAGTTGCAACGCGTTGAGGTGCGAGACCTCGTCTGCCGAGGCAAGGTGAGAGTGCAAAATATCAATGCTGAGCTGCAAGATCAGCGAATCGCCAAGGTCGGTCAAAGGCAAACCGATACGGTTGATCCCGGTATCGACCATAACGTCACACTGCCCCCCGCCCGCATCAATCCAGCGCCGCGCCTGGGCCAGCGAGTTGATGACCGGTTTGACGCCAAGATGCCGCGCATAGATCGCGTCTTGCTCCGTTAGCGGACCGTGCAGCACCGATACAGAAGCCGCCGGCACGTGCGCTGCGACTGGCCCGGCTTCTGACCAGTGCGCCACGAAAAAATCACGGCAGCCTGCCTCCCAAAGCGCTGGAACCGTTTTGCCAATTCCAAGTCCATAAGCATTGGCCTTGACTGCAGCGCCGGCTTCGGCGGCTCCTGATAAGCGGTTCAGCGTATTCCAGTTCGCCACCAATGCGCGGGAATCAACTGTCAGGCGCAACGCTGGTGACGGTTCCTTAGGTTGCATCGTCGGCAAAATCGCTCGGGGGTCCGCCGCGCAGGCCCCACCATCCTACAATCAAGGCCATCAGCACCACGACCCAGGTGTACCATAGACCGGAATAGGGGTTTCCGGTTTTGGCCACGATATAGCTGGAAATCAGCGGAAGAAAGCCACCGAAATAACCCGATCCGATATGGTATGGGATCGACATCGACGAATAGCGCACTTTGGGCGGAAACATCTCTGCCAGCAACGCTGCGACCGAACCGTAGGTCGCGCCAGACAGCGCCATCAGCACCAAAATCGCGACCAGTATAATCAGGCCCTGTGTCAGGGACGGCACAATCTTGGGGATAGCAAAGATAGGCTTGCCCATGACCGCTTCGAGATTAGCCTTGCGCGTCTTGGGGTCCGCCAGATCGACATCCGCCAGCGAAACAGCACCATCGCCGCGACCCATCTGCAGTTCCGCCGCCACTTCGACATTGTAGGGAATGCCTGCCGACGCAAAGTCACCGAGAACTTTGCCGCAACGAGTCGGTTGTTCCTTGGCAAACGGGCTATAGCTGCAATCAGGTCCGCGTATGGTCCATTCGGTCTGCGTGGCAGATGTGCGTGTCGTCGATCCCATTAACCAGAACGCAGGAAACAGCAGCAGCAGGGTCAGCACATAACCGATCACGATTGGCTTTTTGCGGCCAACCCGATCAGACCACGAACCCGCCATCAGGTAAAACACCATGCCTAGCGCTGCACCGAGTCCGACGATTCCTTCGGCATAAGTGTCCTGTACATGCAGCGCGTTTTTGACAAAGGCGAGGCCCGAAAACATCGCGGTGTAGAAGATTACGGTGAGGCCAGCAGCCACCCCAAATAACGCCACGAATATCCGTCGTTTGTTGCCAGGGTAAGTGAAGCTTTCGACAAAGGGGTTTACCGCCACTTCGCCAGCTTCTTTCATCGCCTTGAATACAGGACTTTCAGAGAGTTTCATGCGCATCCAGAGCGAAACGGCCAGCAGGCCGAGACTAAGGATAAAGGGCACACGCCAGCCCCAGGCCGCCCATTGATCGGCCGAAAGCATGGTCTTGCATGTCAATACTACCAGCAGGCTCAGCACAAACCCGCCGACGACGCTGGCCTGAATGAAGCTGGTGAAGAAACCGCGCCTACCTGGCGGAGAATGCTCGGCCACATAGATCGCTGCTCCGCCGTATTCTCCGCCCAGTGCAAGACCCTGCAGGATCCGCAGCAGAATGACGAGGGCGGGTGCTGCCCAACCGATGGTAGCGGCCGATGGCACCAGGCCGACCCCCGCAGTAGCTATCCCCATCAAGGTGACGGTGACGAGGAAGGTGTACTTGCGCCCCAGCCGGTCGCCCAGGTAACCAAACAGGATCGCACCCAAGGGCCGGAAGCCAAAACCGACGGCGAAGACGAGCCAGAAAAGCAGCGTTTCAAGCGTTGCGTTGCCACTCGGAAAAAATGCCTTCGCGAGAATTGAGCCCAAGGCACCGTAAATGAAGAAATCATACCATTCGAACACCGTCCCCATCGACGATGCCGCAATGACAAGGCGGATTTCGCTGGCACTAGGCTCGGCCGCGGTCACAACACCTTGCTCATTCAATGCTATTCTCCCGATCCTTACGTCGCCTGCTTCGCGCTCTAGCTGGATGGATCGTTGCTGGAAAGCGCAGCGATTGCAGCCTTCCACGGCAACAGGATCGCCCCGTGCCTCCCAGGATAGGCCTGCGCGGCGGCTATCGCGGCAAGGCCGGGCCATTCGGGCAATACCGCATCGCCGCGCAGCCAGGCTTCGATCTGCTGAAAGAAAGAGACAAGGTCGTCCGCATTACGGCCTATGGCTGCTTCGGCAAAGATCGCAGCAGAAGCTTGTCCGATTGCGCACGCATGTGTTCGAAGGCCAACTGCGGTAATCCTGCCCATCCCGTCAGTGCCCAGCTGAACGGAAAGAGTTGAGCCACATGCCGGCGAACGGGCATCACCCGCATGCGGCAGCGCAGGGTCAGGAGGATAGCTTGCCAAACTGGTTGCCAGGGCCAGAACCTGCGGCGTGTACAGCACCGTCGAGGTGTTCACAGCCTAGTCCTGCTTGTGTTTCTTGCCGGACTTTTTCGCTGCCTGCGCCTTGGTGTCGGCGTCCAGCGCTTCTTGCCGTCGCTGCGCCAATATCTGTACCATTTCGCGGCTGGCGGCATCGATGAAAGGATACGAGCGGGACTGGCTGATCCAGTCGGGCCGCCCGTTGGCGCCCCACACCGTATCATAGCCCAGGACCAAAACAGAAAACGCCATCACTGCAATAAGAACGCCTTTCAGCGTGCCGAAGCCAAAGCCTAGAACGCGGTCGATCGGGCCAAGCGCGGAATCCCGACTGGCTGAGCCGAGCCGCGAAGCAAGCAGCTTTACGATGGCATAAGGGATCAGCAGCAGCATGGCGAAGCCAAGTACCGCCGCGCCGGATTCGGTGCCAACACGCGGGCCGAGCCATTCAGACAGTGGCGTATGAAGCGAATGAATTGCAAAGACTGACAGCACCCAGGCGGCGAGAGTCAGCACTTCCTGCACAAAACCGCGCATGAAACCGGTGACAGCACCAAGGCCCACCAGCAATAGAACAGCGATATCAAATCCGGTCATATGCTGCGGAAACTATTCGTCGCCCATGATGCGGTCAACGAGATTTGGCAGCATGCTTAACGGGTGAAAGCGCGCTTCATCGTGTTTGGCAGGCAGATCGGGTGGTCCGAAGGCGTCACGGAAGCCCAACTTGGCCGATTCGCGCAATCGCACGCCAGCATGGGCAACGTTGCGGATCTCTCCGGCGAGCGACACTTCGCCGAACCAAACCGAATCCGCTGCCAGCGGTTTGTCCGCCAGGGCTGATATCAAAGCCGCCGCCACTGCCAGATCGGCAGCAGGATCACCGAGCCGATATCCCCCAGCGACATTCAGATAGACTTCCGCAGACGAAAAATTGAGGCCGCAGCGTGCTTCAAGCACAGCAAGCAACATTGCCAGCCGGCCGCTATCCCAGCCAACCACGGCGCGCCGCGGCGTAGCACCGCTCGCCAGCCGCACAATCAAAGCCTGGACTTCGACCAATACAGGCCGCGTGCCTTCAATAGCTGGAAAAACCGCGCTCCCGGCTACCGGCTGATCCCGGCCCGAAAGAAACAACATCGACGGATTGCCGACTTCTTCCAGTCCGGCGCCGGCCATAGCAAAAACCCCGATTTCATCGACGGGGCCGAAGCGGTTCTTCAGTGACCGCAGAATGCGGTATTGGTGGCTCCGCTCTCCCTCAAAACTCATTACCACGTCGACCATGTGTTCCAGCACACGTGGTCCGGCAATCGACCCGTCTTTGGTTACATGGCCGACCAACACCAGGGAGACATCGTTTTCCTTGGCATACCGGATCAATTCGAAGGCACAGCCCCTGACCTGACTGACCGTTCCTGGCGCTCCCTCGATCTGGTCGGAATGCATGGTCTGGATCGAATCGATCACCAGCAACGCTGGGGCTTGCGTTGACCCCAATGTGGTCAGAATGTCCCGGACGGACGTAGCGGCCGCAAGGCTGATCGGGGCGCCGGCAAGGCCCAGTCGCTCTGCCCGCAGGCGGACCTGTCCGGCTGCTTCTTCTCCGCTGATGTAAATTGCCGAAGCGCCGCTCAGTGCTACTTTGGCGGCGGCCTGAAGCAGCAGGGTCGATTTTCCGATACCAGGATCGCCGCCCATCAAGATGGCCGATCCAGGCACTAGCCCACCGCCCAGCGCCCGGTCGAACTCTGCCAGTCCTGTCCCGCGCCGCTGGGGCAAAGGGGTGTTCGAATCAAGTGCTTCGAACAGGATCGGACGTCCGCCCGTTGATAGGTGGTGCTTTTGGGAAAACACGGTCTGCGGCGCCTCTTCCGCCAACGTGTTCCATTCACCGCAATCGGCGCACTGCCCCTGCCAACGGGTAGTGACACTGCCGCAAGCGGCACAGACGTAGCGGCGTTTGGGCTTGGCCATCAAGCCGCACTAAATGGAACGTAATGAGAACGCAATTGCCAACTGGCGCATGGCGTGTGATTAAGCGTGCATGCGGCAAAAAGAGCTTCGCATTGCGCTGGTCTGTTACGGCGGTGTCAGCCTGGCCGTTTACATGCACGGCGTTACCAAGGAAGTGTGGAAGCTTGCCAGGGCAAGCCGCGCTTATCACGCCGGCACGGCAACTCGCGGCGGTACAGACGCAGTGTATCAGCGGCTGCTTGAACGGGTCGAAGAACTGCACAAGCTACGTCTGCGCGTGCTCCCCGATATACTAACCGGAGCAAGCGCTGGCGGCATCAATGCTGTGTTCCTGGCCCAAGCCGTCCATTCGGGACAAAGCCTTGAGCCGCTTACGGAGTTGTGGCTGGAACGCGCCGATGTGGATGTTCTACTCGATCCCGACGCTCGTCCATGGTCACGCATCAGCAAGTTTTGGGCGATGCCGCTGGTTTACTGGATGCTGAAGCGCCGGGGTAATGTTGTAAGCGACAGCGTGGCTCCCGAAACCCGCTCAGAGGTGCGCGCCAAGCTTTCACGCCTTATCCGTTCGCGCTGGTTCGAACCGCCGTTCAGCGGCATCGGCTTTTCGCGGCTGCTCTGCGAAGCGCTGGGGGCCATGGCCAAGGGTGAGCCCGAGGCGCCGCTGCTGCCGCCGGGACATCCCGTCGACCTGTTTGTCACTGCCACTGATTTCAAAGGTCATCGCGAACGGATACGGTTAAACAGCCCGCCCGAGGTCGAGGAATATGAACATCGCTTGTCGATCGGCTTTGGCGCAGCAACACCCGAAACGGGTGGTCATTCGTTGGCGTTTCCGCTCGAACTGGCTTTTGCAGCCCGTGCCACAGCAAGTTTTCCAGGCGCTTTTCCGGCCCTGCAGTTGGCAGAAATCGACAAATTGGCAAAGGAACACACCCGTGGCTGGCCTAGTCGAACAGCTTTTATCGAACGGGTAATGCCCGAACACAGTCATCGCGGCGATGCGGAAAATGTTTCGTTCATTGACGGTTCGGTTCTGGTCAATGCGCCCTTTGCGAAAGCCATTGGGGCCATTGCGCAGCGTCCGGCCCAGCGTGAAGTCGATCGACGGTTTGTCTATATCGATCCTCACCCTGATCAAGTTGGTGGGATTGCACGCGGCGATCCGCGTCCGCCAGGATTTTTCTCGGTAATATTCGGGTCGCTTTCCTCGATTCCGCGCGAACAGCCGGTACGCGACAATCTGGAAGCCATTGAACACCAGTCCCGTGAACGGGTGCGCTTGAAACAGATCGTCGATACCTTGCGCCCCGAAGTCGAACAAGCGGTCGAAAAGCTTTTTGGACGGACACTTTTTTTTGATCGACCGACCGTCTCAAGGCTCACGGCATGGCGAGCCAAGGCACAGCAGGCCGCTGCGCTTCAGGCAGGCTATGCCTATCAGGCTTACGGTCAGGTCAAGTTGAATGCCATTGTCCAGGCCATTGCAGATGTCGTTGCCAAAGCTGCTCCGGAAATGGATCGCAGCTTTGGGATCGATGTTGCTTTCACCCTGTCCAATTACCTGACGGCGAATGGTCTTCACCACATCGGGGGCGATCGGGGCGGAGCCAGCGATGCATCTATAAGGTTCTTTCGCGATCACGATATCGGCTTTCGCATGCGCCGCTTGCGGCTCCTTGCGCGCCGGTTGTCGGAAGACTGGGACGATATCGATCAAGTTGCCCCGGATGCCCGGCAGAAAGCCCGTGATGTGGTTTACCGCGCGCTGTCGCTTTATTTCGACCGGGAAGGGCAACACTCAATGGGCGGTGATTTTCCTGCTATCGCCCGGCATGTTTTCAGCGATCCGGGGACTGTGCTGCAGGCGATTGCCGACCGCCGTCAATTACCGGCAACAGATCTGGTTGTCGATGCAATGCTGGTTTCGGGAATGGCGGGGCTACCGCGCGAACTGCGCCGCCGGATCCTGCTGACCTATCTGGGCTTTCCGTTTTATGACATGGTCACCCTCCCGTTGCTGCGCGGAGAGGGCACTAGCGAGTTCGACGCTGCAAAGGTTGACCGCATTTCGCCGGAGGATTGCAGCGCCATACGCCCCGGTGGCACGCGTGCCACATTGCGCGGGGCAGAGTTTTACAACTTTGGTGCGTTTTTCAGCCGCGCTTACCGAGAAAATGACTATTTGTGGGGACGGCTGCACGGGGTGGAACGCCTGGTCGATCTGGTCATCTCTGCGCTTCCGTCAGAGATGCGCTTGCCGCACGAGGAAATAGTCCGATTCAAGTTCGACGCTTTTTCTGCTGTCCTTGATGAAGAAAAGCATCGCCTTGTGGCTGATCCCGGGCTTATTCCAGGGCTTGTACGCGAAGTAGAAGTCCAGCGCCGTTCGGCCGAAAGCGGAGCCTAACGAGCTTCAAGCACCATGTTGAAAGGACCCTCAGTCGCACGGCGGATCTCGGTGAAGCCTCCGCTGCGAATTACTTGGGTCAACTTGGCCTCGCCTGCCTGGGCTCCCATCGCGGCGCCCACCTCCTGGTCCAGCGAAGTAGGCACACAAATCATGGTCGAGGCATTGTAAAACATCCGCCCGACCGGATTCATGTTCGCAATGGGCGTATCCGCTGCGTTGGGTTCAACCACCATCCAGGTCCCGCCAGATGCGAGGATGCGACGCATGTGAGCCGCGCATCCCGCCGGATCACCCATGTCATGCAAACAATCGTACATCGTGATCAGGTCAAAGCCGGTTTGAGTGATTTCCTTTGCGGCCGCCACCTCAAACCTGACACGATCACTCAAACCGTGTGAGGCGGCATGGCGGCGGGCCTCCTCAACTGATGGCTGATGGAAGTCGAAACCGATAAAGTTGGAATTTGGAAACGCTTCGGCCATCAGCAGCGTGGAAAATCCTACCCCGCAGCCAACGTCGGCTACTGTGCCGCCCTTCCGCAACACGTCCTCTACCCCATTGAGCGACGGGATCCATTGCTGAACGATGCTGTTGACATAGCCAGGCCTGAAAAATGCCCCTGTCGCGCAAAACAGGCAACCGGCATGATCGCCCCACCGGACACCGCGCCCGTTGCGGAAGCATTCTTCGACTTTGGCCTCAGCTTCGATCATGGCTGCGATCAGTTCGAAAGCGCCACGCAGGTAAACCGGGCTGTCTTCGACGCAAAAGACCATCGCCTGCTCGGGTGAAATCGAAAACGTTTCACTGGCAGGATCGTAATTGATGAAGCCATTGGCGCTTTGAGCAAGGCTCCATTCGCGGACGTAGCGTTCATGCAGTCCGCCTGCTCGCGCTGCCAGTTCCCCCGCGCTTGCAGGACCCTTGGCCAAGGCATCGAACAAGCCTAACCGAAAGCCAAGGCGCGCTGTCGGTACGCTCATCGCGCCGCCCAGATCGCCGAGCATCTTGCCTACAAAATCGTTCAGCCTTGTTTCATCAAGTGCCTGCGCCATGTCCGTTCTCCCGAGTTATGCGACCCGGAGGGCTGACTGCGAGAACTGTTGTATCAGGCTTAAGAACCGGACGAAAGCAGCACGCTGTGGAGGCATTATTCGGTCAGATCTTCCCAGGCTTCTTTGATACGATCGAAAAAGCCCTTTGATTGGGGAGTCTCTTCGCCGGTCTCGGTAGACTGCAGCTCGCGCAGCAATTCCTTTTGGCGTGTGCTCAGCTTAGTCGGGGTTTCGACCATGATATCTACCACCAGATCACCGCGCCCGCGCCCTTGCAGTACTGGCATTCCCTCACCGCGTTTGCGAAGCTGCTTGCCGGTTTGGATACCCGCCGGGATCTCGACTTCTATGCTCTTTCCGTCGAGCCCCGGAATGGCGATAGTCCCGCCCAGAGCGGCCGTTGTGAATGCGATGGGAACCCGTGTGACCAGATTCGTCCCGTCGCGTTCGAACACACCGTGACGCCGGATGTGGATGAAGATGTAGAGATCACCCGCTGGCGCACCGAATGGCCCCGCTTCCCCCCGTCCGGCAAGCCGTATCCGCGTCCCGGTATCAACGCCGGGAGGAACCGATACGTCCAGCTTTTGCGGCGTATCGACCCGTCCTTCGCCGCGGCACAAACGGCATGGTTTCTCAATGACCTCGCCCCGGCCGTGGCATGTCGGGCAAGTACGCTCGACCATGAAAAAGCCTTGCTGCGCGCGGACCTGTCCATGACCGCCGCACAGATTGCAGCGCCGTGTCCCGGTGCCAGGCTCTGCCCCGGAGCCGTCACAAGGTTCGCACTTTGCTGCGACTTCAATTTCGATCTCGGATTGCTTGCCATGAAACGCCTCATCTAGGCCGATTTCAAGATCGTAACGCAGGTCGGCGCCGCGGCGTTGCTGCTGCCTGCCCCCTCCCCCAAAGGCGCTGCCAAAGATCGTTTCGAAGATATCGCCGATGTCGGAGAAACCGCCGCCGCCCATTCCGCCTTGGCCGCCACCACTCATGCCCTGCTTGAATGCTTCGTGCCCAAATCGATCATAGGCGGCGCGTTTTTGGGGGTCTTTCAGACACTCGTACGCCTCACTGATTGCCTTGAACTGATGTTCGGCCGCTGAATCGCCGGGATTGCGATCTGGGTGCCAGCGCATGGCGAGCCGCCGGTATGATGACTTGATAGTCGCGTCATCGGCGGTGCGTTCGCATTCCAGCAGTTCGTAATAGTCGGCTTCGACGCTCGCCATCTTTCAATCCCCAACCATACCGTTACCTCTGCCGGTGCAGAGGTCCATCTTATGCCGCCGCGTCGAGCGGCACGGTCTGCGAGATGGACTCCCGCTTGCGCGGGAGTAACGGTTATCGGTTTACCTTCCTGGTTCAGCCTTTGTTGTTTTCGTCGACTTCCGAAAACTCGGCATCGACCACTTCTTCACCGCCTTCAGCCGGTTCTTCCGTACCGGGCGATGCCGCCGCTGATTGTTCTTTTTCGTAAATCACCTGGCCCATCTTCATGGCCTTTTCGGTGAGCGCCTGGGTCTTGGCTGTCATTTCATCACCATCGCCGCTCTCAATCGCAGTCTTGGCTTCGGCTATTGCTGTCTCGATTTCCGCCTTCAGCTCGGCATCGATCTTGTCGCTATGTTCGGCCAACTGCTGCTCGGTTGCATGGACCAGACTGTCCGCATTGTTTTTGGCTTCAGCTGCTTCACGCCGCTTCTTGTCTTCGTCAGCAAACTTCTCAGCGTCTTTGACCATCTGGTCGATGTCCGTGTCGGACAAGCCGCCAGATGCCTGGATCTTGATCTGCTGTTCCTTGCCAGTACCCTTGTCTTTGGCACTTACGTTGACGATGCCATTGGCATCGATGTCGAACGTCACCTCAATTTGCGGCACGCCGCGCCGTGCGGCCGGGATACCGACCAGATCGAACTGGCCAAGCATCTTGTTGTCGCTCGCCATTTCACGCTCGCCCTGGAACACGCGGATCGTCACCGCCTGCTGGTTATCCTCAGCGGTCGAGAACACCTGGCTCTTCTTGGTCGGGATCGTGGTGTTGCGGTCAATCATCCGGGTGAACACGCCGCCTAGTGTCTCGATTCCCAGTGAAAGCGGGGTCACATCGAGCAGCAGCACATCCTTGACGTCGCCCTGCAGCACACCGGCTTGAATTGCCGCACCCATTGCGACGACTTCGTCCGGATTAACACCAGTGTGCGGTTCCTTGCCGAAGAAATCCTTCACCACTTCACGCACGCGCGGCATGCGGGTCATACCGCCCACCAACACCACGTCATCGATGTCGGAAGCTTTGAGGCCGGCATCGGCCAGCGCCTTTTTCATCGGTTCCTTGGTGCGTTCGATCAGGTCCGCGACCATCTTTTCCAGGTCAGCGCGGGTGACAGTTTCCACCAGATGAAGCGGGGTCGTACTGCCGCCTTCCATGCGAGCTGTGATAAAGGGCAGGTTGATCTCAGTCGAAGCCGTGCTCGACAATTCAATCTTGGCCTTTTCAGCCGCTTCTTTCAAGCGCTGAAGCGCGAGCTTGTCGGTCTTCAGGTCCATGTTTTCCTTGGACTTGAACTTGTCAGCCAGCCATTCGACCAGCTTGCTGTCGAAGTCCTCACCGCCCAGGAACGTGTCGCCGTTGGTCGACTTCACCTCAAAGACGCCATCACCGATTTCGAGGATCGAGACGTCAAAAGTGCCGCCGCCAAGATCGTAGACAGCAATGGTCTTGCCGTCGTTCTTTTCAAGGCCATAGGCAAGAGCAGCTGCGGTCGGCTCGTTGATAATGCGCAGCACTTCGAGTCCGGCAATCTGGCCTGCATCTTTGGTCGCCTGACGCTGGGCATCGTTGAAGTAGGCAGGAACGGTAATAACTGCCTGGGTAACGGTTTCGCCCAGGTACGATTCGGCGGTTTCCTTCATCTTCTGCAGGATAAAAGCGCTGATCTGGCTGGGCGAGTAGTCTTCGCCGCCGGCCTTGACCCACGCGTCGCCGTTTTTACCCTTGGAGATCGTGTAGGGGACAAGTTCGGTGTCTTTTTTGGTCACCGGATCATCGAAGCGGCGGCCAATCAGGCGCTTTACCGCGAAAATAGTGTTATCGCCGTTGGTCACGGCCTGGCGCTTAGCCGGCTGTCCAATGAGGCGTTCGCCGTCCTTGGTGAAGGCAACGATCGAGGGCGTTGTGCGCGCACCTTCGGCATTTTCAATTACCTTGGGCTTGCCGCCGTCCATCACTGCAACGCAGCTGTTCGTGGTGCCAAGGTCGATACCAATTACTTTAGCCATGAAACCCCATCCTTAGGTCAATGTCGTGACGCCGCATCATTCGCTTCCCGTTAATCGGCAAAGCTTCTGGGCGGCTCCTTATGGGCGCCGATATAAGAGTGGTTTTGCTTGGCACAAGGGCTCCGGCGGATTAGCGAAGCGGCTGTCCCGCAATGATGCTAGAAGGAAGATCACGCTGTGTCCTTTATCCGCTTCGCCACCGTCGCTCTGCCACTTTTTGCTGGGTTTGCGATGCTTTCCGGCTGTCAGCAGCAAGCTGGTGAACAGACCCAAGCGGTAAAGGCCACGCAGACAAGCGATCAACCGACCGATATGGAAATAACCGATGCCAGGCTTGTCTTGCCTGCAGTCAAAGGCAATCCCGGCGCGGCTTACCTCAGCATAGCCAACCAATCCAGCGGCACACGGGTCATTTCGAGCATTGCCATCGACGGCACCGGCCGAACAGAGGTTCATCAGACGATGGGCACGGCCATGAACGCGGTTGACCGTGTGGAAATTGCCCCTGCCACCACCATGACATTCAAGCCGGGTAACCTGCACGTGATGGTCTATGACGTATCGTCAACAATGAAGCCGGGAGACACCACGAAAATCACGATCAGTTTCGCGTCCGGAGGAAATCTTGCCGCGCCTATGCAGATCATAGCCGCTGGAGACGCCGCGATGGGAAGCGCGCACGAGGGGATGGTCCACTGAGCGCCGATAGTCAAAGCTGCCCGGTAGGGGGATCGCGGTCACTGACGGAAGGCGAAACGGCTCTGGTGGGGTCCGTTTTCGGTTCTTCTGTCGACTGCGCGAAAGTCACGATCCGTCGCCGGCGCTGGTTTCCGTTTCAACCCCGCAACGTGACCATGGCACCCATGGGGCACATGCACTTCCACCCCCACTCGCACAGCTATTGCGATGACTTTTCAAAAGCCGGCTTGTCGCTGCAAGGCCATTTTATCCACGAAATGACCCATGTTTGGCAGGCTCAGACCCATGGCCGCTGGTACCTGGTGCTGATGCGGCATCCATTTTGCCGTTACGATTATGCACTGCGCCCCGGGGTACCGCTGAAAAAGTACGGGCTTGAGCAGCAAGCGGAGATTGTCCGTCACGCCTTTCTGCTACGAAAAGGTGCGCAGATCGCGGGCGTTGCCGACGCAAACGCCTACGACTGTTTAGTGGGATTTTATTAAGCCCAACTAATTGTAGAGTCGTTCACCGATTATTTGCATCTACTTATTATTACTAAATAGATGGAAGAAAGAGAATTTTTAGCGGAATCGACTGCGCTGATTGAATTTGCTCTGGCACGAAACGATTTCCTCGATCACTTTGCTGATGTTGAAGGTGCGATTTGCAAGATTCTGCAAAAGAACGGCACTCCTCAAATAAACAAAGAACCATTCGGGAATCGACTGAAGGCTTTCCGCGAGGTTCAGAACACCACATTAGTGGCGAAATGCAGGATTTCCCAGCGCAATCAGTTGGCCGATTCGCTGGCCAAAATCCTGCCGCTTCGTGCAGATATCGTTCATAGCCGGATGCACATTGCTCAACTTGATGGCATGCCGGTTGCCTTGTTCGTCAATTCGCTTTTGACGCATGATCCGGACGCGCCCGCGCGTATCTTGTCGCTCCAGCGCATCAAGCAATTGAGCGCCAAGTTGGTCAATCATGCGAAAACCCTCGATTTGCTGAGAAAGCCGATCAATCCGGCTTCTTCGCCACCGCCACCATCGCCGGGCGTAGCAGTCGGTCCTTGATCATGTAGCCAGCCTGCAGTTCCTGCAGCACAGTGCCCGGCGCGGCATCAGCCGACGGGACTTCCAGCATCGCCTGATGCTGATTGGGATCAAGCGGCAAGCCTACGGCTGCGATACGGCTGATACCGTGCAAGCCAAATACCTTGTCGATTTCACGGGATGTAGCCTCGATCCCTGCGATCAGGTTTTTGAGCCGTTCATCCTCGCGTAAGTCTTGAGGGACGGCATCCAGCGCACGGGAAAGATTATCAGATACCGACAGGATATCGCGGGCGAATCCGGTTGCTGCGTAAGCCCGCGCATCGGCTACGTCCTTTTCCAGCCGGCGACGGACGTTCTGCGTCTCTGCCTTGGCATAAAGGACGTCCTGCTTGGCCGCCTCAAGATCCATGCGAAGAAGTGCAAGAAGATCGTCGCCTCCATCCTTGTCCAGGAGATCTTCAGGAACGCCTGCCAATTCGGCTTCTACCGCCGGATCGCCCTGCGGTTTGGTATCGTTGCTCATGTCTATTTTTAACCCGTTATCCGATCAATTTGCCCAGCGATTGGGCCGTGAAATCCACCATGGGGACGACTCGCGCATAATTCAACCGAGTTGGGCCGATAACCCCCACCACTCCGACCACGCGGCCGTCTCCGTCGCGATAGGGCGAAGCGATAACCGACGATCCGGACAATGCGAAAAGCCGGTTTTCTGCACCAATGAAAATCCGGGTTGCTTGAGCCTCTCGCGCCGAATCCAGGAGGTCGGCCACGGATTGCTTGTTTTCGAGATCATCGAGCAACAAACGGACCCGTTCTAGGTCGGTCACGGCGTTCTCATCCAATAGGTTGGCCTGCCCGCGCACGATCAGAACGGGTCGGCGCGCCGCATCCTCGCTCCAAACAGCAAGGCCGCGTTCTACCAGATCGCGGCTTGCCGAATCCAGCGCAGTCCGGCCGCTGGCAATTTCGGCGCGGATGGTTTGCACGGCCTGGGCCAAGGTGCGTCCGGCCAGGCGCGCGGTAAGGTAATTGGAAGCCTGTTCAAGCGCGCTGGCATCATACCCCCCGCCCAGTTCGATCACGCGGTTTTCAACCCCTCCATCCACTCCGACCAGGATCGCCAAGGCGCGTGTTGCCGACAGCGGGACAAGCTGTAATTGGCTAAGTTGCGGCTCACGGCGCGGAACCATGACTACGCCAGCGCAGGCAGAAAGATCAGACAAAACCGCGCTTGCTGCGGCAAGAGCTGCCTCTATGGGGCCGGGCCGCGAGACGTGGCGCTCGATCGCTGCTCGTTCCTCCATGCTGGGCTGGGCTACCTGCATCATTCCATCAACAAAGAGGCGAAGGCCTTGCTCGGTCGGCATGCGACCCGCGCTAGTATGGGGCGCGGCCAAGAGCCCCAGACCTTCAAGCTCGTGCAGGACTGAGCGGATCGAGGCAGGCGACAGATTAAGTCCCCCTGCCCCGGCAAGGGTTTTGGAGCCCACCGGCTGCCCGCTGCCAAGATAGCCTTCGACCACCAGGCGAAAAATGTCGCGCGCACGGGTGCTGAGTTCATTGATCGGAGAGCTGGCCATCGCCTGCCAATTTACGCACCGGGCTTGCAGGCTCAAGTGCAATGCGCCTAACGCGGCAGAAACTTCTAAAGGAACTTTCATGCGACCTTCCGGCCGCGCGCCCGACGAGATGCGCGTTATCAACTTTGAACCCCACTATACTAAGCATGCAGAGGGATCGGTGCTGGTCAGTTTCGGTCATACCAAGGTCATCTGCACTGCCAGCATCGAGGAGCGCCTGCCACCATGGCTGCGTGGCAAAGGCGAAGGCTGGGTGACGGCCGAATATTCCATGTTGCCACGAGCCACGCATACAAGAGGGCAGCGTGAGGCCGCCAAGGGCAAGCAGAGCGGCCGTACTCAGGAAATTCAGCGACTTATCGGCCGTAGTTTACGCGCTGTATGCGACATGAAAAAATTAGGTGAGCGTCAGATCACCTTGGACTGCGATGTAATTCAGGCCGATGGTGGCACCCGGACTGCAGCTATTTCCGGCGCATGGGTGGCACTGCGAATCGCAATCGATAAACTGATGGCGCAGGGGATGATCGCCGAAGATCCCCTGACCCGCAAAGTTGCAGCGGTAAGCTGCGGCATCGTTATGGGCAACCCGGTGCTCGACCTGGATTATGACGAGGATAGCAGCGCCGACGCCGATGCGAACTTCGTCCTGATCGAAGGTGGCCAGATCGCCGAAGTCCAAGCAACGGCCGAAGGTGCGACCTATGACGAGGAAGCGCTGCTGCGTCTGCTCCGCCTGGCGCGGATCGGTTGCGACCGCATCTTTGCGGCGCAAGGCAATGCTGCAAAGGAATGAGCCGCCAGATCGGCTCTGAAACGCTGGTGATCGCCACCCACAACGCGGGCAAGCTGAAAGAGATTTCGGCTTTGCTTGCGCCTTTTGGCATTCGTTGCATTTCGGCCGGGTCGCTCGGTCTTCCCGAGCCCGCCGAAACCGGCAAGACCTTCGTCGAAAACGCCCTGATCAAGGCGCGCGCGGCCGCAGAAGGGTCAGGTCTACCCGCACTGGCGGACGATTCTGGACTTTGTGTAGATGCGCTGGGAGGACGTCCTGGCGTTTACACCGCCGATTGGGCTGAGCGGCAATGGTTCGAGGGTCCAGTCGGTCGCGATTGGTACATGGCTATGGGCAAGGTCGAAGGCCTTTTGTGCGAGCGAGGCAATGATGTCGATCGATCGGGTCACTTTGTCTGCGTATTGGCGATCGCATGGCCGGATGGCGATAGCGCGGTCTATGAAGGGTCAGTCCGCGGCAGCTTGACCTGGCCGCCCCGCGGCACGTTGGGATTTGGTTATGACCCAGTGTTCGTACCCCAAGGTCGCAACGAGAGCTTTGCCGAAATTGGCGCGGACGAAAAACACCGCATCAGCCACCGCGCTGACGCCTTCGCCAAGCTGGTCGCGGAGCAATTCGGCAGCTAAAGATCGGCAATGGCCCGCGCGCTATACATTCATTGGCCGTTCTGCCTCGCAAAATGTCCTTATTGCGACTTCAATAGCCATGTCCGCGAAAGGGTTGACCATGCGCACTGGGAGGCAGCAATGCTTGCCGACATGCGGCATGAAGCCAAAATCGCCGGCGGCGAGCCGCTGGATAGCGTTTTCTTTGGTGGCGGCACACCATCGCTGATGCCACCGGCGCTTGTTGAGCGGCTGCTAGTCGAAGCCGAGCGGCTGTGGGGCCTTGCCGACGGGATAGAGATTACCCTGGAAGGCAATCCGTCATCGGTTGAAGCGGCCAACTATGCCCAGCTTGCTTCAGCCGGTATCAACCGTGCGTCGCTCGGGCTTCAAGCACTCGACAACGAAACGTTGCGCTTTTTGGGCCGCCTTCACGACGCGGGCGAAGGTCTGGCTGCACTGGAAATTGCGCAGCGGCATTTTGAACGGGTAAGTTTTGATCTGATCTATGCGCGGCCAGGGCAAACGATTGCCCAATGGCAGGCCGAGCTTAGCCGGGCGCTGTCGTTTGGAACTGGTCACTTGTCGCTGTACCAACTCACCATTGAGCCGGGAACCCGCTTTGCCACTATGGTCCGCAGGCGCCAGTTCGAGCCACTAGAAGATGACGCCGCCGCTGACCTATTTGGCGTAACGCAGGAGATGACGGCAGCGGCCGGGCTGCCGCGGTACGAGGTCAGCAACCATGCCCGCAAAGGAGAGGAAAGCCGCCATAACATGGCCTATTGGCGATATCACGATACCGCGGGCGTCGGTCCTGGCGCCCACGCCCGGGCTGTCGGTCTGGCAACGGTACGTCACAAGAAGCCGGAGAATTGGCTTGAAGCGGTTGCAAGGGACAATCACGGGATTGCCGAACAGCGATTGCTGGGGCTGCGGGAACAAGCAAGCGAAGCGCTGCTGATGGGTCTGCGGCTGACCGAGGGGATCGATCTCGGCGCGCTGTCCTCGCGGTTTGGCTTGCCGGTTGCCGCACTTTGCGAGAGCGCCAAGCTGGATTTCTACACCGCCCGGGGAATGTGCTGGAAAAATGGCACGCGGGTCGGCGTGACAGACACTGGTATTCCCTTGCTTGATGGCTTGCTGGCGGAACTTGTACCAGCGGGGCTGCTCGCAGCGTGACGCGCGCTAATCTGCTTGAGGCATGGCATGACCATCTTGCTGTGGCCCGGCGGCGAAGCCCCCACACCGTGAGAGCCTATGTCGCAGCTGCCGCGCGGTTACTGGATGGTCTGGGTGACACCGATTGGCCAGGCCTTGCCAGGATCGACGCCCATGCCTTGCGCGGACAGCTGGCCCGGCGCCGCGCAGAAGGCCTGACTAATGCATCAGCAGCGCGAGAGTTGTCGGCGCTTAAAGCCTTCATCGCATTTGCGCGAGAACGCGCCGGGATGATTGATACGGCCCCGCCCCGGATGCGCGGACCCCGGGTGAAAAAGGGAATTCCGCGCCCCGTCACTCCGGACGAAGCCGTCAGCCTTGCTGCCGCAGTCGAAGATGGCGCCGCCGATGATTGGATCGGATCACGAGACCGTGCGGTACTGCTGCTGCTTTACGGCGCGGGGATGCGAATTGCTGAGGCCTTGTCTTTGACCGGAGCATCCTTGCCGCTTGGTGATGTCCTGGTGGTCACCGGTAAAGGCGCTAAGCAGCGCCCAGTGCCGATCCTGCCTTTGGTGCGCGATGCCGTGGCAGACTACGCTATCAAGTGCCCATGGCCGCTGGAAAAGGACAAGCCTCTATTTCGCGGTGCCAAGGGTGGGCCACTATCGCAGGGCGTTGTGCAAAAGGCTATGGCCCGGGCGCGGATAGGTCTTGGTTTACCAGCAACTGCAACACCGCATGCCTTGCGCCATTCTTTTGCCACGCACTTGCTTGGGGCTGGTGCAGATCTGCGCAGCCTTCAAGAATTGCTTGGTCATGCCAGCCTGGGATCAACCCAAATATATACGAAGGTCGATGCAGCTACATTGCTTGATGCCTACCGCCACGCCCATCCACGCGACAGGTAAGATGTTGCACCAGTGCATCAGATTTGGAAAGTTTGCATGCCTGTCTGGTCTCGTATTCGTTTCATCGCTATTAATGCACAGTTCGTCGCAGTCGTGACCGGCAATAATGTCCGGTGGCTGCACGCATAGCGGACGAACGCACGAGGGCTTTATAGCCATGATGAACATCCTCAATGATAACCGCGCGCTGGTCCTTGGTTCGGTAGCGATCGGTGCGGCCGGCTTAGTAGCCAGCGGCTATTTGTTAGGCGACGGACTGCGCCGGGCCAAGGCGGCGGAGCGGGAGGTTACGGTACGCGGCGTCTCTGAGCGCGATGTTACTGCAAACCTTGCGACGTGGACGATACAATTTTCGCACACGGCGGCAGACTTCGCATCGGCTCAGCGCTCAGTCGATCAACAGGCCAAGTCGGTCCGTGCCTTTCTTGCCAGCGCCGGGATCGAGAGCGCCGATGTAGCAGACAGCGATGTCTCCTTATCTCGTGAGGCACCCAGCTACAACGACAACCGTCCTGAACGCTTTACGGTGTCGCGTACCGTTCAGGTAAGGACGGCTGATGTTATGCGCGCCCGCAGAGCATATTCTAGTCAGGCCGATCTGCTCCGCGGCGGGGTAGAAATGACCAGCAATTCGGTCAGCTACTCTTTCACTGGTTTGAATGTCCTGAAGCCCGAGATGATCGCCGAAGCGAACCGGAACGCGCGGCGCAGCGCTGAACAGTTTGCCAAAGACAGCGGCGCGGATGTAGGCGCCATGAAAAGCGCCAGCCAGGGCTATTTCTCGGTCGGTGCGCGCGACGGCGATGATTGCGACGATTGTGGATCGGGCGGGGGTAGCACTCCGTTCCAGAAAGTCCGCGTCGTAACGACGATTGTCTACGACCTGGGATGATCAGCAAGGCAGTGCTGCATGCCGGCGCTCGATCGCTTCCCAGATTAGCGCTGGCGTGTCGGTCCCGTTAAAACGGTCGATAGATTGGATTCCTGTTGGAGAGGTGACGTTTATCTCGGTCAACCACTGGCCTCCGATAACGTCGATGCCTACGAAAACAAGTCCGCGCTCTTTCAGCGCAGGGCCCAATGCGGCGCAGATTTCCTCTTCGCGCGTGGTCAGCGCGGTGGCTTCGGCATATCCACCCTGCGCCAGGTTTGAGCGAAACTCCCCTTCTCCCGGTCGTCGATTAATCGCGCCGGCCACTTCGCCATCGACCAGCACAATACGCTTGTCGCCAAGAGAGATGTCGGAAAGGAATGGCTGAAACATGTGCGGTTCCACCCACGCACTGTCGAACAGCTCTATCAGTGCGCCCAGGTTCGATCCATCGGCCGGGATGCGAACCACCGCCTTGCCCCCATTCCCGTGCAGCGGCTTCATAACCAGATCGCCGGGATGGCGGGCATGGAAGTCCTTTACGTCTTCGATCCGCCGGGCGATCAGCGTGGGCGGCATGTATTGCGCAAAGTCCAGCACAAAGATCTTTTCCGGCGCGTTGCGAACGCTCGCCGGGTCGTTGACAACCAGTGTCTGACCCTCAAGCCGCTCAAGCAGATGGGTCGCGGTGATATAGCTAAGATCAAACGGCGGATCCTGCCGCATCAGGACAATATCGACATCCTTGACCAGATCTATACGGCGGTGGCCGTCGCGCGTGAAATGGTCGCCAGCTACGCGTTTTACCGTCACCGGCGCTGCCCACGCTGTCAGCCGGCCACTTTCGTACGCGAGCGATTCCACTTTGTAATGCATCACGCTGTGTCCGCGCGTTTGCGCCGCCAGCATGAGCGCAAAGCTTGAATCGCCGTCGATGTTTATAGTTTCAAGGGGATCCATCTGGACAGCAACGCGCAGGGACATGGGGCTCGGTACTCCGGTTCAGGCCAGCGAGGCGTTGACGATGTGGCGCGGCAAGCGTCCCGGCGCAAGAAGCAGCACGTCGACACGGATATCCTCACCTTGCCGGGCATATTGTGCGGATACGGCCTGCGCTGCATCAATTACCCGCCTCAGCCGCCATTGATCAATCGCCTGATCCGCCTCGGCTGCACTGGCGCGCCATTTTACCTCGACAAAGCAAATCATGCCGCCACGCTTGGCTATCAGGTCTATCTCGCCGCGCGGCGTCTTTACCCGTCGAGCGAGGATCCGCCAGCCTTTCAACCGAAGGTACCATGCAGCCAATGCCTCTCCCCGCCGCCCGTCGCGTTCACGGCGCTCGCGGTCCTTCATTTGAGTTGCAGCGCCCGGGTGTAAAGCGCTTTGCGATCAAGGCCGGTCATTCGTGCCACTTCCGCCGCGGCCTGCGATGCCTTACTGTGTTGCAAGGCGGCGCGAAGCAGCCCGTCCAGGTCAAAATTGTCAGCCGATGGTGGAAGCGGCGGAGCGATCACCAGAACTATCTCCCCCCTGGGCGGGTGAGCTACATAATGGTCCGACAATTCTGCAGGCGTTCCTGTGCGGCATTCCTCGAACTTCTTGGTGAGTTCACGCGCCACTGCAACTTCGCGGCCCGGCAACGAGTCTTCGATCGCTCTCAACGCCGCGATAAGCCGCGGGGCAGTTTCATAGAACACCAAGGTGGCTGGAACCTGGGCTAACTCAGTCAGCAATTCTAACCTCGCTTTAGCCTTGTTTGGCAGGAACCCTGCGAACAGAAACCGGTCGCTTGGCAAGCCCGAGACCGTCAATGCCACAATTGCGGCACTGGCGCCTGGAAGACTGGTAACGGTGATGCCGCACGCCTTGGCCTCGCGCACCAATTTGAAGCCCGGATCGGAAACAAGGGGCGTTCCCGCATCGCTGACCAGCGCGACCGGCTGCTGTGCGGCGAGCGCGAGGATCCCATCGCGTTGGGTATCGCTTGCGTGATCGTCATAACGGATCATCCGCGCCTTAATCCCGAGGTGATGGAGCAGCTTGCCGGTGACACGGGTGTCTTCACAGGCTATCGCAGCAACACCACGGAGTATCTCGGCGCCCCGCAGCGTCATGTCGCCCAGATTGCCAATTGGCGTCGCAACAATATACAGACCAGGGGAAAGCGGCGCGTCCATCGTCTCGCCCAATGGACTGCGCGGAGGAGAGCTACAAGTATGTTCGAAGGTCGCTTACCAAAACGGCATCTTGCCGCTTTCACTGCCGCATTGCTGGTCGCCGGCTGCAAGGTGATCCCTACCGCACCTAAAGACATCCCGCCTCCGCCGGTCGATGCATTGCCGAACGATCAGCAACGCCACCGCATCGCATTGTTGGTCCCGATGACTGGAGCCAATGCCGGTATCGGTCAGGCGATAGCAAACGCCACGACCATGGCCTTGCTGGATACTAACGCCAAGTCTATCCGGATCACCACCTACGATACCGCAAATGGAGCGGGGGCAGCAGCCAAGAGGGCAATCAGCGAAGGCGCACGGCTCATCCTGGGGCCGTTACAGGCCGAAGATGTTGCTCCAATAGCCGGCGTCGCGCGGGCGGCCCGTATCCCGGTTATAACGTATAGCAGCGACGAAGGCGTTGCCTCGCGTGACGTATTCCAGCTGGGCACCACACCGGTAAACTCGATCAATCGTACCGTCAGCTATGCCCGGGGGCGCGGGGCGATGCGCTTTGGCTTGCTTGCCCCTAGTGGCGATTACGGCAGCCGCGCAACGGCCGCTTTCACTTCGGCGGTCAGGGCAAGCGGCGGGACACTGATTGCCAGCACCAGCTATGACCGTTCGAACACCTCGGTTATCAGTGCGGCCCAGCGGCTTCGACAACGCGGAACATTTGACGCGATCCTGATTGCCGATGGTACGCGCTTTGCAGTCCTAGCAGCGCCCAATCTTAAATCCGGCGCTGCGGCTTCCCCTCGCCTACTGGGCACCGAATTGTGGAGCGGGGAAAGCGGCGTCGCCAAAACTCCATCGCTGCGCGGAGCGTGGTTTGCAGCCGTTGCAGACAACAGGTTTCGGCAGTTTGCCGATAGTTACAAGACCCGGTTTGGTAGTGCGCCCTATCGCATGGCGACCATGGGGTATGACAGTGTCCTTCTAACCGTAAGGATTGCGCGCGACTGGAAAGTGGGCACCCCTTTCCCCACCGCCCGGCTGATTGACCGGGACGGCTTTCTTGGGCTTGATGGTCCATTCCGTTTCGGGGCCAACGGGATCATCGAACGCGCACTAGAAGTCCGTGAAGCCCGCGCCGGAACGGTCTCTGTGGTCAGCGCGGCACCTGCTCGCTTCGCTGACTGACGATAACCTGCAAGCAGCGCTTGCGCGGCGGAATCACGCCAGCCTATAGCCTTACGCATGGCCGAAGACCTGTTTGACAAGCTGCCCGCAAGTAGCGGCGATCCCTACGACGGGTCAGCAATCGAAGTGCTTGAGGGGCTGGAGCCGGTTCGCCGCCGCCCAGGCATGTATATCGGCGGCACGGACGAGCGCGCACTGCACCATCTGGCCGCCGAAGTGCTTGACAATGCGATGGACGAAGCCGTCGCTGGGCATGCGAACAGGATCGAAGTCTTGCTGGAAGAGGTTGCTGGTGCGCCGGGCCGCTTGACTATCGTTGACAACGGCCGCGGTATTCCGGTGGACGAACATCCGCGATATCCAGGCAAGTCGGCGTTAGAGGTAATCCTGTCTACTCTACATTCGGGCGGCAAATTTTCGGGCAAGGCCTATGCCACCAGCGGCGGGCTACACGGTGTAGGGATCAGCGTAGTAAATGCGTTGTCTGTTCTTACGCGGGTCGAAGTGGCCCGTGAGAAGCAGCTTTTTGCGCAGGAGTTTTCGCGCGGGGAAACGATAGGGAAGCTTCAGCACTTGGGCGGGACACCCAATCGGCGCGGAACCAGTGTAAGCTTTATCCCCGATACCGAGATTTTCGGCGAGGACGCCAAGTTCAAACCGGCACGCTTGTTCCGTCTGGTTCGGTCCAAAGCCTACCTGTTTGCCGGAGTAGAAATCCGTTGGAAATGCTCACCCAGCCTGACGAGTGATGATGTACCAGCCGAAGCCGTGTTCCAATTTCCGGGCGGCCTTGCGGACCACCTCAAGGAACAAATTGGCGCCCGTGAATGCGTGACCACGCAATTCTTCGCCGGATCGCAGGACTTCCCAGGCGAAGAACAGGGGCGGGTGGAGTGGGCGATCGCCTGGCCGCTGTGGTCGGACGGCGCATACAGCTATTACTGTAACACTATCCCAACACCCGATGGCGGAACGCATGAGCAGGGACTGCGAGCGGCCTTGACCAAAGGCATCCGCGCCTTTGCCGACTTGATCGGGCAGAAAAAGGCCAAGGACATCGCGCCCGAGGATATCATCACGGGCAGCGAAGTGATGCTTTCGGTCTTTGTCCGCGATCCCCAGTTCCAGAGCCAGACCAAGGACCGCCTTACCAGTCCGGAAGCGGCACGGATGGTCGAAAATGCGGTGCGAGACCATTTCGATCATTTTCTGGCGGACAATCTGGAGCGCGGCAAGGCGCTACTTGGTCATGTCATGGAGCGGATGGACGATCGGCTGCGCCGCAAGGCCGAGCGCGAGGTTAAACGCAAGACCGCAACCAACGCCCGCAAGCTGCGCCTGCCTGGAAAACTGACTGACTGTTCCGGCGAAGGCAATGCCGAAACTGAACTTTTCATCGTTGAAGGGGACAGCGCGGGCGGCAGTGCCAAGCAGGCGCGTGACCGCAAAAGTCAGGCGATTTTGCCGATCCGCGGCAAGATCCTCAACGTTGCATCGGCGACCGCAGACAAAATCCGGGCCAACAGCGAAATCGCCGACCTTGGGTTGGCGTTGGGCTGCGGGATGCGCAAGGACTGCAACGCCGATAACCTGCGCTATGACCGGATCATCATCATGACCGATGCTGATGTCGATGGAGCGCATATCGCGACCTTGCTGATGACCTTTTTCTTCCAGGAAATGCCCGATATTGTTCGGCGCGGGCACCTTTATCTGGCGCAGCCCCCACTTTACCGGCTTACCGCCGGCAAGGAGAGTGCTTATGCTCGCGACGACAGCCACCGCGCCGAACTGGAAGCAACTGTATTCAAGGGAAAGAAGGTCGAGGTCGGCCGCTTCAAAGGCCTTGGTGAAATGAACCCGCAGCAGCTGCGCGAAACCACTATGGCGCCAGCAAGCCGCAACCTGCTGCGCATTACGTTGCCTCCCGAATACGAAGGGCGTGCGGCGGTAAAGGACCTTGTCGACAAGCTGATGGGTCGCGACCCGGCCCAACGGTTCATGTTTATTCAGAACCGCGCCGGCGAAATTGATCCCGAAATGATCGATGCCTGAATTGGCCAAGTAGCCATTCAACAGTGATGAATTGGCCCGCGCGTGTTGATCCAGGGATTAGCCGGCCCGCCGTTGACCACTTTTGATTTGTCCGCGATCAACACTTCGACCTGATAGACCAGCCAGTCCGGATCGCTGCTCTTAGTGCAGAACAGATCGACACGGGCATTATGGGCAAGGTCGCGATCGCCGTTAGAAGTCCGCCCGGTCAACATTATCACCGGAAGCCGTGCAAATTGCGACGCGCGGATCTGCCACAGAACCTCAAACCCGCTTTGCCGGGGCATGTTGCAGTCCAGGACAAGGGCATCGACATGACGCGCCCGCAGGACGTTCAGAACCTGATCGCCATCGTCCACCCAGCCGGTCGAATGGCCGGCCTCGCGAAAGGCTTTGCCGAAAATCTGTGGAACCAAAGGATCGTCGTCGGCAATTATTATGTGGGCCATTTACCTGTATCCAAACCATTTTTCTAGCGGCAGTGTTACCGGAAATGCCCTCAGCTGCGGTGAACAGCGGTTTACGCAATCTTGCGGAGGCGGCTCTCTGCCTGTTCAGGTTCCTCCTCGCCACGGGCAACGATCAGTAGCAATCGCACGGCTGTCTGCAGCTCTGGATCCGGCGCGCCTCGTTCGATTGCGCGATCGACAGTAGCTGCAGCCTGACCAAACGGCCCTTCACCAAAATGCAGCGCCGTTCCGGCAATACGGTGCATGCAGTCTTGCAGTCCGCGGGTAATCTCTGGATGCGCGTGACCACATTCAAGCCAATCCTGCGCCTTGATTAGCGCGATTGACCGCGTGTCCTGCCACATCTGCGCCATCCGTTGATCATCAATAAATGTCGCCTCTCCGCTGGGCATTTCCTGTGGCCGTTCGATGAGCCAACGGACCAGCAAAGCATCTAGACGTGCGAGCGTGATTGGTTTGGCCAAATGATCCTGCATCCCGTTGTCGAGCGCCATGCGCACATCCTCGGGATAGGCGTTGGCCGTCATCGCGACTATCGGCAGGCTATGCGGCATGACCCCGCTGTTTCTGATTGCTCGTGTGGCTTGATAGCCATCACAAACCGGCATCTGGATATCCATAAAAACCAGATCATACAGCGCACCGTCAGCCTTGGACGCGATAACGGCCGCGACGGCCTCTTCACCATTTGTGACGAGGCTGACTGTCTGACCAAGTTGTTCAAGCATCGCTTTTGCAAGCTCGCGGTTGATCTCTTGATCGTCGACCAGAAGAATATGCGATCTTCGGGCCGACCCGTGCTGCGTGGCAGCGTTCGGCGATATTAACGGTCCATTACCGTGGCTCACGTCGACAGCGCGCAGCGGCAGGTCAAGCGCAAAACAAGAACCCTTGCCAAGTTCACTCGTAACCTCAAGCGAACCATCCATCAGTTCGGCTAGCTGCCGGCTGATCGTCAGTCCCAGGCCCGTCCCGCCAAAACGGCGAGAGGTAGCATTGTCGGCCTGCTCGAACGGCTGGAAGATCGCGTGGAGCCGGTCTCGCGGGATACCTACTCCGGTATCACGGATCAGGATCCTGAGCCGACTTCCGATCTCTGCAACAGACAAGGTCACGCAGCCCTCGTCAGTGAACTTAATTGCATTACCCAGCAGATTCAAAACGATCTGCCGTAACCGCAACGGATCACACCATACTTTCGGCGGAAGGCTTGGAGCAATCGCCATTTTCAGGGAAATCGACTTGTTCGCGGCCTGCGCGCTGTTGAGCGAAATGCATTCTTCAATCACTCCGCGCAAATCCATCGGTTCTTCGCAGATCGTAACCAGGCCGACTTCGGCTTTCGACAGATCCAGAATGTCGTTTAGCAAATGCATCATCGATTGACCGGACTCGACGATCAGCTTGGCGCGGCGGCGCTGTTCCGGCTCGGTCAATTGCTGCTCAAGCAGCTCGGCAAAGCCAAGGACGCCATTCATGGGTGTTCGAATTTCGTGGCTCATGTTGGCCAGGAACTGCGATTTGGCTAGAACCGCAAGCTCGGCCCGTTCACGGGCGTCTACCAGTTCGCGCTCGAGCGCAACCCGATCAGTTACGTCACGCAGCGTAGCGATAATCACCAGTTTGCGCGAATGCGATGCATCTACCGTTGGCGCCAGCTTAGCTTCGATAAATGTCTCAAAATTTTCGTTGTATGACCGAGGACTGCGGTAAGTTACTGTTTCAGCGAAACTACTTCGTGCAAGTATGCGGTCTATGGCGCCTTCAAATCTCGGCCGGTCAGCTGCTTCCACCAGATCGGACACATAGCTTCCGACTATTCGATCGGATGGCATGGCCAGCAGCTGGTGAGCTGAACCTGCCGAAAATGTACACCGCCCCTGCGCATCAAAGGCCAAGACGGCATCGGACATGCTGGCTGCCAGCATCGAAAATTGTGCCTCCCTGTCAATCAGCGAATCGGCAGTTCGTTGCTGCCGACGAAGCAGTGCGGCGATGGGAATCCCCATCATGAAGATGCTGACCAGAAACAATTGAAGAATGACTATGCGCATCCACGGATCGGGGGTCAGCATGATCGGCCCGCGACCTAGTACGGTGGCAGACACGGCGATGATCGCAATCTTCAGCGTTGAAACTGCCGTTCCCATTAATCCGTGGCGAACCGCATGGATGATGACCACCGGGGTTACGAGAAAAAGCAAAGGAAACTTGCTTTGCGCGAAGACCGATAAGGTCACAGATGTGCCCACCACGGTCAAAACACTCCATTCGGCAATCTCGCGTCGGGTGATCCGGCGCGGTTTGTTCGCATGTTGCAGGATTACTCCCAAAGTGGATGCTACCAGCATCATGCCAAGGCTGTCGGTCACGAACCAGCTCAGCCAAATTGGCGCGGCACGCTCACCGATGCTCAAACCCAGAGCAATGCTGGCGATTGCCGCCGATATCGCAGGCGAAAGAATGCCAGAACACGCAAACAGGCGAAGCTGTTGCTCCAACGTCCCAAGATTGCTGATTTTGACTCCGGCCCGCCAAGCCAGTGCCAAAGCAACGGATACTTCGACCATGTTACTCAGCGCCAAAACGCCGGCAAGAAACAGGTCATCCCCGAACAGCAGCCCGGCCGCGGTGTTTGCGGCCCACGTGACTAGAAAGGTATCTAGGCGCGCAAGGGCGGGTCGCCACATCAACCAAATAAACATCACCGCGTTGGGTAGCCACAGTGCCGCTACCCTCCCTTCACCCCGCGCAATGGCTAGGCTAATCACGGCCATGACGAAAAACACCGCAGCCATTGCAGCAATTTCAAAGGCAACTGAAAAGGGACGGCGGGCTTTGTCTGTGATAACCATGACGATCTCCTCAGAAATCAACCTATCGCCATGATGGGAAAGCCGTATTGACGTTAAGCTACGCAGCTTTGCTTAGCGCGGGCGCATTGGGCGCGAGGCGCGCTTGCACTCGGCCTGCTGCTCGCTTATCGGCTTAATCGAGCAATTAACTTGAACGGGAAGAGCCCATGCGTTTTGAAGGCACCAGCAATTACGTGGCTACCGATGATCTTAAGGTAGCCGTCAACGCCGCGGTGCTGCTGCGCCGTCCGTTGCTGGTCAAGGGCGAGCCTGGCACCGGCAAAACCGTGCTTGCCCACGAAATTGCTCAGGCCGTCGGCGCGCCGCTGATCGAGTGGAACGTAAAATCGACCACCAAGGCGCAGCAGGGCCTGTATGAGTATGATGCAGTTGCGCGGCTGCGCGACGGCCAGCTGGGTGACGAGCGCGTCCATGACATCGCCAACTACATCAAGAAGGGCAAGCTTTGGGATGCCTTCATATCCCCGCAGCTACCCGTGCTTCTGATCGACGAAATCGACAAGGCCGACATCGAGTTTCCCAACGATCTGCTGCAGGAGCTCGACCGCATGAGCTTCGATGTCTACGAAACCAAGGAACGCATTGCGGCTAAGGAACGCCCGATCGTCGTCATCACTTCAAACAACGAAAAGGAACTGCCCGACGCTTTTCTGCGGCGCTGCTTTTTCCACTACATCAAGTTCCCCGACCGCGATACGATGCAGGCAATTATCGACGTCCACTTCCCCGGCATTCAGAAAACGCTGGTGACCAAAGCGATGGACGTATTCTACGAAGTGCGCGACGTGCCGGGGCTGAAGAAAAAGCCATCGACTTCGGAACTGCTCGACTGGCTTAAGCTGCTGCTAAACGAAGACATGCCGCTCGACGTATTGCAAAACAAAGATCCGACCAAGGCGATCCCGCCGCTCCACGGGGCGCTGCTCAAGAACGAGCAGGACGTCATGCTGTTCGAACGCCTTGCCTTCATGGCTCGCCGGCAAAACTGATCGTGACGGCTCCTTTTAACGGGCGCTGTGCATGTGAAGCTGTTTCACTGCAAATCCAAGCAGAACCGTTAGCAATTCGCCAGTGCTGGTGTCGGCAATGCCAGACAATCGCAGCGGGAAGTCCCACCAACAATGCGGTTTTTCCGGCCGAGGCAGTGACGATTTCTGGACCCCTCGCATCGTCGTCGTGGATTGCGGCTAGCGGCAACACGTTGACGCACACCTTTTGTCCGCACTGCGGAACGCAGATATTTGCGCAGTCGTCGGCACGCCCTGCTTTCAAGACTGTGCGCCTGGGCGTTATCGAAGAGCCGCATGATCTGCAGCCACAGGCGATTATCTGGACCGATGAAGCGCCAAATTGGGCCATATTCGACCCGGGCCTGAAACAGTTTGCACGGCAGCCGCCGCCGCCCACGGCGAACTGAACTTGGCAATTGCACGATCTAATACTCGCTTCGCGTCAATTCGGGCGCGGCTAGAGGCGCTTGAGCCGCCTCCTGGCTGGCGTGCCTGGTTTTACGAGTTCTTGCTGTTCGGTTTCAAGCAGGCGTGGGCCTGCCTGTTTGGCGGCCTGATGCTGGCGCTGCTGCTCGGCACTCATATGGTTTACCCGGCCGATGCGCCATTAGCGCGCTATGATTTCCTCACCTTGGGCGCCGCTGCAATCCAACTAGGCATGCTGGCCATCCGGCTGGAAACGCTGGATGAGGCCAAAGTGATTCTGGCGTTCCACGTGGTTGGCACCGTGATGGAACTGTTCAAAACCGCCTGGGGATCGTGGCTCTACCCCGAACCAAGTGTGCTGCGGATTGCCGGTGTGCCTCTTTTTTCGGGCTTCATGTATGCCGCGGTGGGCAGCTATCTGGCCCGGGTCAGCCGGATCTTCGACTTCCGTTTTTCGCACTATCCCAGCAGGGTGCTGGCAGGGTTGCTGGCAGCTGCAATCTACGTCAATTTTTTTGCTCATCACTGGCTGCCGGACCTAAGGGCGGCCTTGTTTGCTGCCCTGGGATTGCTGTTCTGGCGCACCCGAGTGTGGTTCCGGGTGTGGCGCGAAGACCGCTGGATGCCTCTGCTGCTTGGCTGGCTGCTGGTCGCCCTGTTCATCTGGTTTGCCGAAAACATTGGTACCTTTAGCCGTGCCTGGCTCTATCCGAGCCAGCGCGATGCATGGGCCCTGGTTAGCCCAGCCAAGCTAGGCGCGTGGTATTTGCTGATGTATATCTCGTTCATTCTGGTCGCCGCAGTGCATACACCGCGCGTAAGGGAGGCGTGACGACGCGTTTCGCTTCTCCTCCAGACCGTGCAATAATCTTGCAACAGCAGACCCGGCCAGAAATAGGCATTTTCCGGTTCCGGAAAGTCACATTTTGTATCGAGAAATATCCGTTAAGTGTGTAAGTTTAAATACTTATGATAAGGGATGGAGCGATTTCAAAACCATACGTTCTGTGAATATTCGAGTCATGAAAGCCCGATCCGATGTTTTTCAATTTCGTCGATGAACTGCGCACCGCCGGTATCAAGGCCAGCTTCAAGGAGCATCTCATGCTTTTGGAAGCGCTGGACAAGGATGTGATCGAGCAAACGCCCGAGCAGTTCTATTACTTGAGCCGCGCAGTGTTCGTGAAGGATGAGGGCCTGCTCGATCGGTTCGACCAGGTGTTTAACAAGGTTTTCAAGGGCCTGCTCACCGACTATGGCCAGAACCCCGTGGACATACCCGAAGACTGGCTGAAAGCGGTCGCCGAGAAATTCCTGACGCCCGAGGAAATGGCCGCAATTGAAAAGCTTGGCACTTGGGACGAGATCATGGAGACGCTGAAAGAGCGTCTCGCCGAACAACAGAAACGGCACGAAGGCGGAAGCAAATGGATCGGCACTGGGGGCACCAGCCCCTTCGGCAACAACGGCTATAACCCCGAAGGCGTCCGTATTGGCGGCGAAAGCAAACATAAGCGCGCCCTGAAGGTGTGGGAAAAGCGTGAGTTCCAGAATCTGGACAACACCCGAGAGCTGGGCACCCGCAACATCAAAATAGCCCTGCGTCGTTTGCGCCGCTTTGCCCGCGAAGGATCGCCAGACGAGTTGGATCTGGACGGCACCATCGAAGGCACCGCGCGGCAAGGCTGGCTCGACATCAAGATGCGTCCCGAACGGCACAATGCGGTCAAACTGCTGCTGTTCCTGGATGTCGGAGGATCAATGGATCCCTTCATCAAGCTGGTCGAAGAGCTATTCAGCGCCGCCACGACCGAGTTCAAGAACCTTGAGTTCTTCTACTTTCACAATTGCATCTACGAAGGCGTATGGAAGGATAACCGCCGCCGTTTTTCCGAGCGGACCAACACGTGGGACATTCTCCACAAGTACGGCCATGACTATAAAGTGGTCTTCGTCGGAGATGCGGCGATGAGCCCCTATGAAATCACCCACCCGGGCGGATCTGTCGAACACTTCAACGAGGAATCCGGTGCGGAATGGCTGAAACGCGTGGCCCACGTCTATCCAGCCACAGTTTGGTTTAATCCAGTGCCTGAAAAGCAGTGGAGCTATTCGCAGTCAACCAAGATGATCAAGGAGCTGGTTGGCGGGTCGATGTTCCCGCTAACACTTTCCGGCCTTGACGATGCGATGCGCGAGCTTACCCGCAAAAAGCATTAGATCTGCTGCGCTAGTAAAGCAGGAAGGGCTTGATCGTTGCTGCCCAGACAGCCTCGTCCGCGCTTGCAAAAGCCTCAAGATCAGCGGGCATGGCGGAATTGTCATCCACCCATTCGCGCAACGCCGGGCCGCCATTTATGACGTCGATGGCAAGCCGCTCAAACTCATATTCATAGGGGAAGTCGCGCCAGATTTCGTAGTCCGGATAGAGGTTTCGGATCGCCTTGAAAGCCAGTGCCTGAAGCCGCCACGGGCGGAACGCGTGATGCTTGTAGAAGGTGCCCTCGGCATGAATCATCAAACCGCTGCAAAGCGTCCCGGCGTGCTTGTGAAAAGTCGGGGTAAACCAGCATTCCCGCAACGCACAACCATGCAGCCACGCGGGTGCGGATCGCTTCATTTCGGCCAGCACGGCCTTCGCTTCGATATCGGGGGCGCCAAACAGCACCTCAAGCGGGCGAGTTGTTCCGCGACCTTCGGACAGCGTTGCCCCTTCAAGCATGACGGTTCCAGCATAGGCGCGCGCCATATTGACATTGGCAGCGTTCGGGCTGGGGTTGATCCAAATGCGCGAAAGCGGCCAGCCGTGTCCCTCATCTTCCGGCTGCCAACCCTGCATTTCGATCACGCGGTAATCAACGTCGAGATTGAAGTGCTTAATGAACCAGTGGCCCATTTCGCCCAAGGTCAACCCGTGTCGCATCGGCATCGGACCTGCTCCGACGAAGCTTTCCTGTCCAGCAAGCAAGCTCGTGCCTTCGATTGGGCGGCCCACCGGGTTGGGCCGGTCGAGCACCCAGACCGCCTTGCCCGTGCCGTGCGCTGCTTCGAGCAGGTAAAGCAGCGTGGTCACAAAGGTGTAAATGCGGCAACCCAGGTCCTGCAAATCGAATAGGAACACATCGGCGGTACTCAGCATCTGGCCGCTTGGGCGGCGGACCTGACCGTAGAGGCTGAAGACCGGGATCTTGTAGACCGGATCAACCTCATCCTCAGTCTCGACCATATTGTCCTGTTTATCGCCCTTGAGCCCATGTTGCGGGCCAAAAGCGCTTGTGACGTTAAGCCCGCAATCAATCAGGGCGTCGAGCGAATGCTTAAGTTTGGCCGTCACACTGGCGGGATGGGCAACAAGTGCGACCCGCTTGCCTTGCAATGGCCGGCGCAGGACGGGATC
This sequence comes from Novosphingobium sp., assembly GCF_024642085.1. Lineage (GTDB taxonomy): Bacteria > Pseudomonadota > Alphaproteobacteria > Sphingomonadales > Sphingomonadaceae > Novosphingobium. The sequence goes on from NZ_JAHEBV010000004.1 coordinate 103,368, forward strand.
GGCAAGCAGCCGGTCGATACCATAAAGAACTGTCATTGCTCGCCGGGTGCCGCAAGCGTTGCAGCAAAGCAAGCCGGATGGTGGAAATCGGGTTTTCCAAGTGGGTGCGCAATGGCCCAATAGCTTTTTGCGGACCCTGCCTCCTCAATCACGGCCGTCAACGAATAATGCCACGGCTTCGCGGGCAGAGCAGAGGCCGGGATGGCTGCATCGAATAAAGCATAGGCTGAACCTGCGCGAAAGGTACAGACCGGATCTGGCAGCACTGGCCGATCCTGCATTCCGTCACGATAACCAGAGAAATCGTAAGCAGCCCAGCGCTCGGATGGAGACAGGTTAAACTCGCAATAGCCTGCCGTGTCATTCGATCGCACGAACAGTTCAAAGCAAGTTTTTTGCCACAGCCCGGCCGTCCTGCCCTTCCCTGCAAGAGGCGGCGCCACTATCGCCGCCGCGCTTTCGATCCGCCAACGCAGCATCAGCCAGTTCGCGTCAAAAGATACAATCCGCGCACGCACGCCGGTCACGCCGATTGGGGGCGTTTCGGCATGGCAAAGCAGGCGGAACGTTTCCAATCGCGCAACTCCATGCTAGGCGCGCGCCCGAAACCGGAAAGCGCGCATGACCTATAACTCGACCCTTCTCCGCCTGCTTGATGAACGCGGCTACATCCACCAGATGACCGACGCGAGGGGTCTCGATGACCTTGCCGCAAAGCAGATCATTCCCGGCTATATCGGCTTCGACGCCACAGCGCCATCGCTCCACGTTGGCTCATTGGTCCAGATCATGCTGCTGCGCCGCTTGCAGCAAGCCGGCCACAAGCCGATCGTGCTGATGGGCGGCGGTACCACCAAGGTCGGCGATCCTTCGGGTAAGGATGAAAGTCGCCGGCTTTTGACTGCCAAAGACATTGATGACAACATCGCATCGATCCGGACAATATTTGAACGTTTTCTGACCTTTGGCGAAGGCCCTACTGACGCGGTGATGGTCAACAATGACGAATGGCTGAGCGAGCTTGGCTATGTCGATTTGTTGCGCGACGTAGGACCTCATTTCACCATCAACCGGATGCTGACTTTCGATTCGGTAAAGCTGCGTCTGGAACGCGAACAGCCGCTGACGTTCCTTGAATTCAACTACATGATTCTGCAAGCCTATGATTTTCGGGAGCTGGCGCTGCACCGGGGATGCCGTCTTCAGATGGGCGGTTCTGACCAGTGGGGCAATATTGTCAACGGGATCGAGTTGTCACGGCGCATGAACGGTATCGAAGTATTCGGCGTAACCACCCCGCTGTTGACGACAGCTGACGGCGCCAAGATGGGCAAGACTGCGGCAGGAGCTGTGTGGCTAAACGAGGAAGCACTGCCAGCTTATGATTTTTGGCAATACTGGCGCAATGTTGATGATCGCGACGTCGGGCGTTTCATGCGCTTGTTCACTGATCTGCCGTTGGAAGAAGTCGTGCGGCTCGAATTCCTTCAAGGCAGCGATATCAACGCGGCCAAAGCTGTCCTCGCCAACGAAGTGACGCGCCTGTGCCGCGGGGAAAACGCGGCCAGATCGGCCGAAGATACCGCTGCGCAGACCTTCTCCGGAGCGGGATTGGGGGCAGAGTTGCCCGTTCTACCTGTGCCGTCAGATGGTATTGGCATCGTCGATGCCCTTGTTGGCATCGGCTTTGCCGCCAGCAGGAGCGAGGCTAAACGTCTGGTAAGCGGCGGGGGAGCGCGCATTGAAGGCCAGACTATCACCGATGAAAACCACGTAATTGAAGGTAATAGTGGCGACCTGCGTATTTCCTCTGGCAAAAAGAAGCACGGCATCCTTCGCCCCGCCTGAAAAATATCGTCAGTCAAGTTTACCGAATATTCGCCAATGTGAGACTACACCGTGAACAGGAGCAGCTGTGTGCGGAGGAAGGACCGGATCATGGGCGTCGGTGCGCAATTGACGGTAACGGATATGCGACGCGCTGCGCGGCATCCGGTAGATCATAAGGTTATCGGTGAGCATCGCCGTCTGGGCGACGTACACCTGCATATCATCAACATATCGGCACATGGCTTCATGGCCGAGGGGGTCACTGAAATCGACCGCGGCGAACGGGTCAGCATTCGCTTGCCCGATATTGGTCGTATCGAAGCTCACCTGATTTGGGCCACCGGAGAACGTGCAGGCTTCCAGTTCGAACGGATCATCCGGCTTGAAGATTTCATGAAGATGATAGACACACTGCAACCCAATCCGCGGCTGCGCCGGCCGCGCTGATCATGCTCACCAGCCGCGAAGGCTGGATTTCATGCATGCAAGAATCTGATCGCTTGGCAAGGCGCACCGGCACTGCCATGCGGCATTGGTGAGCGAACCGATCCATCCCCTGCGCATCCGTGACTATCGCCTTGTCTGGCTGGCGCGGTTCCTATCCGTCAATGCCACAAGTGCGCTGGTCGTGGTTTTGGGCGCGCAGGTCTATCAGGTCGCGCGAACCGTCAACGGTATGGCACCCGATCAGGCCGCTTTCCTGCTGGGCATTCTCGGTCTCGTTCAATTTATACCCTTTGCCCTGCTCACTCCAGTTGCTGGACTGATCGCAGACAAGCTTGACCGGCGTTTTGTCATCGCGGCGGCAACGGGAATCGACTTTGCGATTGCACTGGTACTTGGATGGGCAAATGCCATGGGCGCCGTGACCTTGCCGCTGCTGTTTGCGCTGGCGGCAGCGCACGGCGCGGCCCGAGTGTTTATCGGTCCGTCGCTCAGCGCGATTGTTCCAAATGTCGTGGCGGCCGAACAGCTTCCACGGGCGATCGCTTTCAGTTCGATCGCCTGGCAAAGTGCCTCGGTGATCGGTCCTGCGCTCGGCGGCTTGCTGCTGGCGCGTGGTTCGTCTTTGCCCTATTGGTACGGAGCGATACTGTTGGCCCTCAGCATCGCCGCGATCCTTGCAATACGACCAATTCCTCGGCCGTCCGTGGCCAAGGATGCGCCTTTGAAACTCATCGCTGAGGGTGCGCGATACGTTTGGCACGAACGGTTCCTGCTGGGCTGCGTGTCACTAGATCTCTTTGCCGTTTTGCTTGGCGGCGCGACTGCGATGTTGCCCGCATTCGCTTACGATGTCCTGCATGTCGGAGACGAAGGACTGGGCCTCCTTCGCGCAGCACCTGCGCTTGGAGCCAGCGTAGTCGCGTTAGGCCTGTCGATTGCGCCAATCTCTCGCCAAGTCGGCTCGAAGATGCTTTGGTCCGTAGCGCTTTATGGCTTGGCTACATTGGTTTTCGGGCTGTCCAAAAACTTTGCGCTATCGCTGGGGATGCTGGCTGTGCTTGGTGCGGCTGACGGCATTTCGGTGTTCATTCGCAACACGTTGATCCAGCTTAATACACCCGATGACAAGCGCGGCCGTGTTTCGTCAATTTCAGGCTTGGCAATTTCAGCGTCGAACGAGCTTGGCGAAATGCAGTCCGGATTGGCTGCGGCGCTGCTAGGCCCCATCGGAGCAGTTGCCCTTGGCGGTGCGGGAGCTATCGTGGTGACAGCAGTATGGTCCATTCTATTCCCCGAGCTGCGCCGAGCCAAAACCTTTGCGCCGCAATATCGAGAACCACGGAAGGAGCCTGTAAAATGAAGGCTGACAGCATCCTCGCTACGATCGGCAATACCCCACACGTCCGCTTGGGACGGATGTTTCCTGATCATGAGGTGTGGGTGAAGGCTGAACGCGCCAATCCAGGAGGTTCAATCAAGGACCGTATCGGCCTAGCTATGATCGAAGCTGCAGAGGCTGATGGGAGCCTGAAATCTGGCGGCACGATTATCGAGCCGACCAGCGGCAACACGGGAATTGGTCTTGCCATGGCGGCGGCCGTAAAGGGCTACAAGCTGGTGCTGGTGATGCCCGAATCGATGTCGATCGAACGACGCCGCCTGATGTTGGCCTATGGTGCGACTTTCGATCTGACACCCCGCGAAAAGGGGATGAAGGGCGCCTTGGAGCGCGCGCACGAGCTCGTGCAGTCGACCCCGGGGGCGTGGATGCCGCAGCAGTTCGAAAATGCAGCAAACATTGCTGTTCACGTCCGTACCACCGCACAGGAAATTCTTGCCGATTTTGCTGATGCCCCAATCGATGCGCTCATCACGGGGGTTGGCACCGGCGGGCATCTGACGGGCTGCGCTGAAGAATTGAAGCGTCACTGGCCACAGATGAAGGCTTTTGCGGTCGAGCCAACTCTGTCGCCTGTAATTTCTGGAGGGCAGCCCGCGCCGCACCCGATCCAGGGTATCGGCGCGGGCTTTATACCCGGCAATCTTCATACCCAGGCAATTGACGGCGCGATCCAGGTGGATGCCGGCGATGCCAAGGAAATGGCCCGTCGCTGCGCCCGAGAGGAAGGCATGCTGGTTGGAATAAGCTCGGGCGCAACACTTGCAGCCATCTCTCAGAAGCTGGCTGACCTTCCCGCTGGAAGTCGTGTGCTAGGTTTCAACTATGATACGGGCGAACGCTATCTGTCTGTGCCGGATTTTCTACCCGAATAGGCTAGGCTGTCCTCTTATATAAGCCGGGCACACGAAGAGCCGGGCGGCGGCATTTCGCGCGCCGCCCGCCCACCGGTTCAATGCGGATCGGATTTTGAACCGCTTTCGGAAGTGGGAGGAATGCCAGGTGAAACCGGCGCCACCGGATCGGCCGGTTGCACCGCCGGAGGAGTTGATGGCGATTCCGGTGCTGCCGGGGGTTCTGAGGCCATAGTGGGTTGTGGGTCAGGTGCCGCAACTGGCTGGGCGGTCTGCTCCGGCTTAGTTACTTTTTTGCTTTTGGGTCCAGCTTGGGATGCGGACGGCGCAACCATAATCATGATCGTGGCAATCGCCGCAATGCGCAGAGGGAAACCAATTTTCATATCAAACTCCGTCTTTTACTCCCCTGCCATGACGGATTCTCGGCCCAGCACAGTTTCCGCGCTACCCTTGTGCGATAAGACGGGCGCCCGTTCCGCCTGACGGAAGCGGGCACGCGGCCAGTCGCTGCAAACAATCGTCCTGTCGCTCAAGCCGTTGCAAACGCCTCAATCGGAAGTTGCATAATGGCCTCTGCCCCCCCTTCGATCTTGCGGCGAAGCGCGCCCACGTCAGGCATGAAACGTTCGCCGAAATAGCGGGCTGTCACCAGCTTAGCTTCATAGAACGCGCCGTCGCTGGTTCCGGCAGCCAAAGTTTTCACCGCCACTTCGCCCATGCGCAGCCACATCAGGCCGAGTGCCACGATGCCCATCATATGCATGTAATGATGCGCGCCAGCACCGACATTGTTGGGATTTGCAATGCCGTTCTGCATAAACCACATTGTAGCTGCTTTCAGCTCTCCATTAGCCTTTTCGACCTTTTCAGCCAGGCTAGCCAACTCAGGCTTGGCCTTGGCCAAAGCGGCCTCGGAATCAACCAGTGCGAAAAGCGCCTGCACCGCGCGACCGCCGTTTTGCGCAAGTTTGCGTCCGACCAGATCCATTGCCTGAACACCGTTGGCGCCCTCATAGATCTGGGTGATGCGGGCATCGCGGACAAACTGGCTCATCCCCCATTCCTCGATATAACCGTGCCCGCCAAAGACCTGCTGCATGGTCACGGCCACATCAAAGCCCTTGTCCGTTCCGTAACCCTTGATCACCGGGGTCAACAGGCTGATGAGGTCGTCTGCAATCTGGCGATCATCGTCGCTCGCGGCCTTGTGGGTCAGGTCAACCTGCAAAGCGCCCCACAGACACAGCGCGCGCATCCCTTCGGTGAACGCCTTGGCATCCATCAGCATGCGGCGCACATCGGGATGGACGAACAGTGTATCTGCCTTCTGCTCTGGTTCTGCCGCACCAGTCAGCGCGCGGCCTTGTCGGCGATCTTGTGCGTACTGTACGGCGTTCTGATAAGCGGCCTCAGCCTGTGACAAACCCTGTATGCCGACGCCCAGACGGGCAGCATTCATCATAATGAACATCGCGGCCAATCCCTTGTTTTCCTCGCCGACCATCCAGCCGGTGGCGCCGTCGTAATTCATCACGCAAGTGGCGTTGCCGTGAATCCCCATCTTGTGTTCAAGGCTGCCGCACGAAACGGCGTTTCGATCACCGAGGGATCCGTCTTCGTTGACCAGCACCTTGGGCACGATGAACAAGGAGATGCCCTTGGTGCTGTCAGGCGCATCAGGCGTCTTGGCTAGCACCAGATGGATGATATTATCGGTAAAGTCGTTCTCGCCTGCTGAAATGAAAATCTTGGTTCCCGTGATGCTGTAGGATCCATCAGCCATTGGAACGGCACGTGTCCGTATGAGCCCCAGATCGGTACCGCAATGCGGCTCGGTCAAGTTCATGGTGCCCAACCATTCGTTAGAAATCATTTTGGGCAAATACTTAGCCTGCTGCTCTGGTGAACCTTTGGCAATGATGGCCGAAACAGCCCCGTTGGTAAGGCCGGGATACATTCCCCAGGCCTGGTTGGCGCCGGAGACGAACTCCTCCATTGCAAAGCCAAGCACATGTGGCAGCCCCTGACCGCCGAACTGCTCAGGTGCCGAAAGCGTTCCCCAGCCTGCTTCGCGGAATTGAGCATGCGCCGCCTTGAAGCCGTCCGGTGTGGTCACACTGCCATCCGCATGGCGAGTGCAACCTTGCTGGTCGCCAGCCAGGTTAAGCGGGGCCAGCACTTCAGACGTAAACCTGCCGCCTTCCTCGATCACCGCGTCTATCATGTCCGTTGACGCGTTTTCAAAGCCCGGCAAGTTCGAGTATTTCTCGAGGTTAAGGACCTCGTTGATGATGAAGCGGGTGTCGCGAGTGGGGGCCTTGAATACGGGCATTTTTGCGGTTCCTGTAAAGGGTGGGAATCAGGATTTGGGATGCAGATCGAGGTTCTCGATCGTTGCGACAAATTGAGACAATTCTTCGATTGCGGCCTCGATATCGTCCCGCTGCTGGCGCATCCTATCGATTTGATCGCGGCAGCGTTCTATCGTAACGCGGCGCTGCTCGACCCGGCCATCTCCCAGGTCGTAAAGGTCGATCATTTCCTTGATCTCGGTCAGACTGAACCCGACGTTCTTGGCGCGCATGATCCAAGCAAGCCGGGCGCGGTCGCGCTTGGAGTATATCCGGGTAAGGCCTACGCGCGCCGGTGAGATCAGTCCTTCGTCTTCATAAAAACGAAGCGCTCGTGCCGTAGCGTCGAACTCCGCCGTTAAGTCAGATATCGTAAACTGTTCGCGCTGCAGCGCATCTGGCCGATCAAGATGAGCGCCGTCATATTGGTTCGATGGTTTGCCAAGGCTGTCCATAGCCTCATCATTTAGCTTACCTTTACGTAAGCGTCAACTCGTCACTGGATGCAAAGTCGCGCCCTTGAGTTCACGATAAAAACATGAACGCGCGCCGGTGTGGCAAGTGGGGCCAGCCGGATTGCAAAAAAGGACCAGCGTGTCCTGATCGCAATCAACCAATATCCGGTCCACTGCCAAGACGTGACCTGATGTTTCGCCCTTCTTCCATAGCCTTCCGCGCGACCGCGAATGAAAGTGTGCAAAGCCTGAGTTGCGCGTAGCCTCCAATGCTTCTTCATCCATGAACGCTACCATCAGCACCGTGCTGTCCGCGCTGTTGACGACCACTGCAGTAAGCAGCCCTTGCGCATCGAACCTGGGCGCGAATGTTTGGCCTTGCTCGCGACTATTTAGAGCGTCTGTCATCCCCGCTTCTTGTTGCATGAGTGCCACATCTGTCGACCAAAAACTGGTGAGAGGCCACATGGTGCTTCCATTTTGAGGTCGATTCGCAGATTGAGGCGCTGCGGTGATGATCCGCCCACCAAAGCAGCAGTGCCAAAAGGCGCAGCGGCCCAGGTTCAGGGAAAGGTCCGAAAAGGACCGCCGCATGAGGGATTGAGCGAAGCGATGCAAGGGGGCATCGCTGAACCGAAAGGCGCTCACGAGTTTCGTCACGAGAACGCCCGGAGCCTGGCTCCGGGCGTTTTCGTTTATGTCGCGCGTGGAAGGTCCAGCGCCTCATCCAGCACTCTGGCGAAACACGCGATGACAATCTGCTGCGCTCCTGCGCGCCGTAAAATCCGCACGCAAGCATCGGTTGTTGCGCCGCTGGTCAGCACATCATCGACCAGAACGACATTGGCGCCTTGCAACACCCCTGCGCGCCGCGGATTGACGGCAATCGCCCCCGACAGCACCCGCGCCCGTGCCTTTTTGCCAAGGCCGCCCAAAGGCGGTGTAATCTTGGTGCGAACAAGCCCGTCTACCAGTAATTGGCAGCCCCGCAGACTAGCCAGTTCGCGCGCCAGCAATGCTGATTGGTTGAAGCCCCGGCTCCATAAACGCCAGCGGTGCAGCGGGACCGGAACCGCCAACCAATTCTCTCCCACCGCCACAGGCAGCTTTGCGCTGACGAGCCGGGCCAGCATTGGCGCCAAGGCAATGCGGTGGCCGTGTTTAAACGCCAAAACCAGTTTCCGCGACGCTTCGTTGTAAAGCGTGCCGGCGGCAATCCCGTCATGGCGCGGGGGATCAGCCATGCAAACCGCGCAGGTCGCGCCATCGGCCACGTTATCAGCAAAGGGTCTTTGACAACTGCAGCAACATGGTTCGCCAGGGATGACAAGCGCGCTCCAGCATCCCGCGCAAAGGCCTGATTGCGCTGCCAAGCCTTCTCCGCAAAGCGGGCAGCGCGGCGGAAAGACCAAATCAATGATGGACGCGATGAACGGGTGAGCCTGCATTGCCAGCGCGTATCGCTTGCGCCGTGGTCGTAGGCAAGGCATCGCGGCGGCAATGGCCCGTTCCGTTCCCTCCCGCATCTTTGATCCTGCCCGAAGGGTGGCCGCCCGCCGGCGTGCCCAGCGGCTTGGCGAGCGTCCGGATGCCGCCCGGTATGTCCTCGATGATATGGTCGAAGATGTCATCGAGAGGCTATCCTTTTTGCGCCATGCGCCGCGTAATGCCCTGCTGATCGGTGATCGGACGGGCGCCCTTGGCGGGTTTCTTCGTGGTTCGGGCTGCACCGTATTGGCTGTAGATGCCGCGTCGGGCTTTGCCGAAGAACACCCTTTCCCGGCCTCGGAGTACGACTTCGTGGCCAGTCTTTGCGCGCTCGATTGCGTGAACGACCCTGTCGGCGCGCTTATCCACATGCGCGGCGCCTTGGCACCAGGAGGCCTGGCCCTGGCCAGTCTGGTCGGCGCGGGCAGCTTGGACGGCCTGCGCCGGGCAATGCTGACCGCCGATGGCGATCGCCCTGCCCCCCGCCTGCACCCGATGATCGATGTTCGCGCCGGGGCGCAGCTGTTACAGCGTGCCGGTTGGGCCAATCCTGTAGTCGATACCCGAAGCCTGAACGTGCGCTTTTCCGATCTGTCCAGCCTGGTTGCAGATCTGCGCGCCCAGGCTCTGGGCAATTGTCTGGCCCGGCCTGGCCCTGCGCTATCGCGCGATCAGCTTGCTATCGCTGCTGCCGCTTTCGGCCACGGTACCACTGAGACCTTTGAAGTGCTGACCCTGACCGGCTGGAAATCTTAGGCGAGCGCCGCCTGCGCCGCTGCCAACCGCGCGATCGGCACGCGGAATGGCGAGGCGCTGACATAATCGAGCCCGACCTTTTCGCAGAACGCAATGCTGGCAGGATCGCCGCCGTGTTCGCCGCAGATACCCAGCTTGATGTCAGGGCGGGTCCTGCGTCCGCGTTCTGCTGCCAGCTCTACCAGCTGGCCGACCCCCTCGATATCAAGGCTGACGAAGGGATCGCGGGGGAAGATGCCCTGTTCTACATAGGGCTGCAGAAAGCGCGCCGCGTCGTCCCTCGAAACGCCCAGAGTTGTTTGCGTCAGATCATTGGTACCAAACGAAAAGAACTCTCCGACTTCGGCAATTTCTCCGGCCATTAGGGCGGCCCTGGGCAATTCGATCATGGTGCCCACGTGATAGGCCACGCGGCAGCCCTTTTGGGCAAAGACAGCCTCAGCTTCCTTGTCGACCAGCGCTTTCAGAATTGCCAACTCCTTGCGGGTTGCGACCAGCGGGATCATGACTTCGGGCAGCGGCGCGGCGCCGCCCTGGGCCAGCACATCGCAGGCAGCCTCAAAAATCGCGCGGGCCTGCATCGCATATATCTCGGGAAAGGTAATCCCCAGGCGGCAGCCGCGATGGCCCAGCATAGGATTGAACTCGTGCAATTCAGCGGCGCGGCGCTTCAGCGTGTCGACGCCGATGCCGATCACGTCGGAAAGCTCGGCAAACTCATCTTCGCCGTGTGGCAGAAACTCGTGCAGCGGGGGATCAAGCAGGCGGATCGTAACCGGCAGCCCGGCCATGACATCAAAAATCGCATGAAAATCAGCGCGCTGTTCAGGCAGCAGCTTGGCCAGCGCAGCACGGCGTCCGCCTTCGTCCTCGGCCAGAATCATCTGGCGCACTGCGGCGATGCGCTTGTCATCGAAGAACATGTGTTCGGTGCGGCACAAGCCGATTCCTTCGGCACCGAATTGGCGTGCGGTCCGGCAATCGGCCGGCGTTTCTGCATTGGTGCGCACCTTCATCCGGCGGTGCGCGTCAGCCCAGACCATCAGCGTGCCGAAGTCACCGACCAGCTCGGGCTCGATCGTGGCGACATGACCGGCCATAACTTCGCCCGTCGATCCATCGAGTGTCAGGACATCCCCTTCCTTAAGCTCGCGCCCGCCGATCCGCAGGGTCCGGCTGGCCATGTCAATCGACACGGCGCTGGCGCCGGACACGCACGGCCGCCCCATTCCGCGCGCGACCACGGCCGCGTGTGACGTCATGCCGCCACGCGCGGTCAGGATGCCCTTGGCCGCGTGCATGCCGTGGATATCCTCAGGGCTGGTTTCTACCCGCACGAGAATTACCGCGTCGCCGCGTTCGGCCAGCGTCTGCGCGGTATCGGCGTCAAGCACGATCGCGCCTGAGGCAGCGCCCGGGCTGGCCGGCAGCCCGTTGGTCAGCACATCACGCTGCGCCTTGGGATCCAGCGTCGGATGCAGCAACTGGTCCAGCGCCATGGGATCGATGCGCAGGATCGCGGTCTTTTCGTCAATCAGGCCTTCGCCGACCATATCAACCGCCATTTTGAGCGCGGCCTTGGCGGTGCGTTTGCCGCTGCGGGTCTGCAGCATCCACAGGTGCCCGCGTTCCACGGTAAACTCGATGTCCTGCATGTCGCGGTAATGCCGCTCAAGCAATTCGAAAACTGCGGCCAGCTCGCCGTAGGCGGCGGGCATCGCCTCTTCCATGCTCAGCGGCTTGGCCCCGGCGCGTTCGCGCGACGCCTTGGTCAGGTACTGGGGCGTGCGGATTCCGGCGACCACATCCTCGCCCTGGGCGTTCACCAGCCATTCGCCGTAATAGGCCTTTTCGCCCGTTGCCGGATCGCGGGTAAAGGCAACTCCGGTGGCGCTGGTATCGCCCATGTTGCCAAACACCATCGCCTGAACGTTGACCGCGGTGCCCCAGCCTGCCGGAATGTCGTTCAGCCGGCGATAGACCTTGGCCCGGTCCGAATCCCAGCTATCGAACACCGCGCGGATCGCGCCCCACAATTGCTCGGTCACATCCTGCGGGAAATCGTGATCCAGTTCGCCCCGCACGATCTGCTTGTATTCGCTGACCAGCGTTTGCCAATGTTCAGCCTGCATATCTACATCGGCATAAAAGCCATTGTCTTCCTTGATGATTTCCAGCGCATCTTCAAACAGGTGATGATCGACACCCAGGACCACGTCCGAATACATCTGGATGAAGCGGCGATAGCTGTCCCAGGCAAAGCGTGGATCGCCCGAGCTGGCCGCCAGCCCTTCGACCGTCGCGTCGTTGAGGCCAAGGTTCAGGACGGTGTCCATCATCCCGGGCATCGAGACCCGCGCGCCCGATCGGACAGAAACCAGCAGCGGATCGGCCGCATCGCCCAATTTTTTGCCGACCGTGCGTTCGATATGCCCCAGCGCTTCCGCCACTTCCGCCTTGAGGCTGTCAGAAAACGCCCCGCCTTCAGCGAGATAGCGCACACACTCTTCGGTGGTGATGGTAAAGCCGGGAGGCACAGGCAGGCCGATCCCCGCCATTTCGGCAAGGTTTGCACCTTTGCCGCCGACTATGGTCTTGTCGCGGCTGCGCGGGTCGACCTGGCTTCGCTCACCCTGAGCCTGCGGAATGCTGCCACCAAATGTGAATACGTATGAAGTCATGGTTTTCAGCCGTTTTTCGAGAACCGACGAATCGGCGATCGGTGTGATTTTGGACTAGCGAGCCTTTGCCAGGGTGTCAGCCCAATTGTGCGCTGCAGCAGGATCCCGAACCTTGAAGATGCCGCAAAGCCCTGTTCATCAAATCCACGTTTTTTCTGCAAAAGGCGCGGAAGTTGACACCAAGTTCACAGGGTTCATCACGGCAAAAACCGGCCGCTCACCCCTCGATACGGGAAAAGTCTGCGACGCCGTGCACGGCATCGCGCAGCTGCGCGAGGAGCGAAAGGCGGTACAGGCGTTTGGCGGGATCGGCATCGTTCACGGTAACCTCATCGAAAAAGCGGTCGATCGGTGCCCGCAAGGTGGCAAGAGCAGCCATAGCCCCGGCAAAATCCTCTGCCGCCACGGCCTCAGCCGCCCGCGGCCCCGCCGCACCCAGCGCTTCGATCAAAGCCTTTTCGGCCGGTTCGGGAGTGTAGGAAAGCGGAATTGCTTCCGTGCTTTCGACGCCTTCCTTCTTGAGGATATTAGCCGCGCGCTTGTAGCCCGCGAGCAAATTGGTGCCGTCCTCGGTCCCGACAAATGCCTGCAGCGCATGAACCCGCGCGAGCAGGCGGACCAGATCGTCCTCCCCGCCCAGCGCGAACACCGCATCGATCAGGTCGTGCCGGACGCCGGCTTCGCGCTGCTGGACCTTGAGGCGGTCAATCAGAAAATCCTCAAGCGTAGCGAAATCTGACGCAGCTCCCGTTTCGAGTAACAGCTTCCTGAACGAGACCCGCAGGAGATTACTGACGATAAGAGAAAGAAAGCCCAGCCCGGCCCGCCTCAAGGCAAATGGATCCTTCGAGCCTGTGGGCGGCATCCCGGCAGCAAAAAACCTAGCCAGCGTATCCAGCTTGTCCGCCAAACTAACGGCAACCGTAACCGGCGCAGTCGGCACGTCATCGCCCTGACCGACCGGCTTGTAGTGATCGCGGATCGCGTCGGCGACAGCGTCGGGCAGCCCTTCGGCGCGGGCATAATAGCCGCCCATCAGGCCTTGCAGTTCAGGAAACTCGCCGACCATTTCGGTGACCAGATCAGCCTTGCACAGTTGCGCCGCCTGGCGTGCCAGCGCCGGATCGCAACCGGGCACTATGCCTTCGCTGGCCAGCCATTCAACCAGCGTTGCCACGCGTTCAACCTTGTCGGCCACTGTCCCCAGCTTTTCGTGGAAGGTAATCCGTTCCAGCTTGTCCGCCTGCTGCGCCAGCGGCACCTTGCGGTCCTGCTCCCAGAAAAAGCGCGCATCGGACAGGCGTGCGGCAAGAACCTTGCGGTTGCCCGCCACGATTTCTGCGCCGCCATCACTTGCGGCAATGTTGGCAGTGCAAATGAATGCGTTGGCCAGCTTGCCCGCCGCATCATTGCAGACGAAATATTTCTGGTTGGTTCGCGCAGTTAGCTTGATAACCTCAGGCGGGACATCAAGATAGGTCTGGTCAAACCGGCCGAGCAGCGGGATCGGCCATTCGGTCAGCCCGGCGTTTTCAATCACCAGCCCTTCATCCTCGACCATAACCAGCCCGGCAGCGGCGGCGGCCCTGGCGGATCCGGCGCGGATCAGGTCCTGGCGTTCGGCATGGTCGACAATGACGTGGCCGGCGCGCAGCTTTTCGGCATAGTCGCCCGCCCCGCCGATGGTGATTTCCCCCGGGCAATGAAAGCGGTGGCCGCGGGTGACAAAGCCCGAGCGGACCCCGCCGACTTCGCATTCAATCAGCTGATCCCCAAGAATGGCGACAATGGCCGAAAGCGGGCGAACCCAGCGCAGGCTATCGCTGGCGATGGAAGCGGCGCCCCAACGCTGGCTCTTGGGCCACGTAAACGCGCGGATGATCGCCGGGATGGCTTCGGCCAGCACATCGGCGACCGGGCGCCCAGGTTTTTCGATGACGGCATAAAGCACACCGTCACGCGCGCTAAGGTCGCTTTCAGCCAGGCCGGTTTTGCGCAAAAATCCCTCGAGCGCCTGCGGCGGCGCGCCTTCGCGCGGGCCCTTGATCTCTTCGTTGACGGCGGCGGTTGCCTTGGGCAGGCCGCGAACGATCAGGGCCAAGCGGCGCGGCGTCGACCAGACGGTAACCTCATCCAAGGCAATCCCGGCGTTATCCATTTCCTTGCGGAACAGCTTTTCAAGCGTTTCGCGCGCCGCGGCCTGCATCCGCGCCGGGATTTCTTCGCTACGCAGTTCTAGGAGGAAGTCGCTCACAAGCTCCACTCCGGAAAATCCTGCGCCCATTGGTCGGCATTCTTGTTGATCCAGGCCTGGCACGATCCTTTGGCCAGATCGCGCACCCGGCCCATGTAGCTGGCGCGTTCCTGGACCGAAATCACCCCGCGTGCCTGCAGCAGGTTGAACAGGTGGCTGGCTTCGATCGCCTGGTCATAGGCGGCCAGCGGCACGTCAGCGGCGATGCAGGCCTGGCATTCCGCCTCGGCATTCTTGAAGCCTTCGAACAGCTGGTCGGTGTTGGCGATTTCGAAGTTGTATTTCGAAAACTCCTGCTCGTTCTTCAGGAACACCTCGCCATAGGTGACGCCTGCGGCGTTGAACGCAAGGTCATAGACGTTGTCGACGCCCTGGATGTACATCGCCAGCCGTTCCAGCCCGTAGGTCAGCTCGCCCGCGACCGGCTTGCAATCAAACCCGCCCATCTGCTGGAAATAGGTAAACTGGGTGACTTCCATCCCGTCGCACCAGACTTCCCAGCCCAGCCCCCAGGCGCCCAGTGTGGGGCTTTCCCAGTCATCCTCGACAAAGCGGATGTCATGGGCCAGCGGATCGACGCCGATTTCGCTCAGCGATTGCAGGTACAGGTCCTGCAGATTGTCCGGGCTGGGCTTCATGATCACCTGGTACTGGTAATAGTGCTGCAACCGGTTGGGGTTTTCGCCATAGCGTCCGTCGGTCGGACGGCGGCTGGGCTGGACATAGGCGGCATTCCACGGGGTCGGGCCCAAGCTGCGCAGGGTCGTTGCCGGGTGGAACGTGCCCGCGCCCACGCGCATGTCATAAGGCTGCAGGATCAGGCAGCCCTGCGCGCTCCAGAAGGCGTGGAGCCGCAGGATCATGTCCTGGAAAGACAGGGGTTGGATCATCGCGCTCATCGCCTCGGCCCTTGGCCGACAACGGCGCCCAGATCAACCGTAAGGCGCCTACTTTCGCACTAATGTCAGGTAAACTTGACATTGTCAGGGGATCACGACTATATGTCAGGTTAAAGCGACAAAATGTGAGGATGACATGACTCCAGAAAAGCGCACAGCGATCTATTTGAACATGGCGCACATGGGTTTTTTCGCGTCGCTGGGCTTTGCCGCCGCGAATGCGCTGCACTGGCCCGACTTCGTGAAAGGGCTGACGGTCGGCCTGCTGTTGTTGCCGCTGGTAATCGCGCCGCTGCGGCGGATGCGTGATGAGTATATCGACAGTCTGTGGCGCGCAGGCACGGCCTGGGCGTTTGTGGCGGTGATCGCCAGTTTCCTGTTCGCGCCGTTCCTGGAAGGCTTCTACGATGGACTGGCCGCCGCACCGTCGCATCAAAACATTCCGGTCGAAGCCGCTGGTTATGCTGCGATACTGGCGTTCTTCATCGGCTTTCATGTCGAATGGCTGCGAGCACGCTTATGAACAACAAACTGAAAGTGCTGCGCGCCATGCGCGACTGGAGCCAGGCCGATCTGGCGGCCCAGCTTGACGTATCGCGGCAGGCGGTCAACGCGATCGAGACCGGCAAGCATGATCCTTCGCTGCCACTGGCGTTTCGTATTTCCCGGCTTTTCAACCTGCCGATCGAAGAGATTTTCAACGACCACGCCTGATGATCAGGCAATGCCGCCTCTAACTGTCAGACTACGGCGTTGCCGCGCTCGCTATGGTTCACGCATGTGTCGCAGCCGCTGGGCTATGGCGCCGTCATCGCACATTCAATTTTTCCAGCATTCGCCGGGTCGTTGTGGCAAAGGATTGCCCATGTTCAGATTCCGCACTCCTCTTGCCGCCTTGCTTGCTGCCATTTGCGCTCTTTTCGCACCAATTTCGCTGGCCGCTCAAACCGCGCCGCCTCCTGCCGCGGCTTCGGCCAACGCCAATCCCGCGCTGTGGAAGATAGCCGACGCCGACACCACGATATATCTGTTCGGCACGATCCACCTGCTGCCTCAGGGGATCGAATGGTATGGCGGACCCGTTTCGCAGGCATTCGACAGCAGCGGCGAATTGATCACCGAAATCCCTGCTTATGGCGATACCGAAACTGCCGCCGCAGTAATGAAATACGCCATCATGCCTGAAAAGCAGTCGCTTCGCGGGATGATGACCAGGACGGAAAAGGTTCGCTTTGAAGCCGCGCTCCGCAGTGTCGGCCTGCCGCCCGCCGCGTTCGACCGGTTCCGGCCGTGGTACGCCGCCGTGCTGCTGGCCACCCTGCCCCTGCAACGCAGCGGGTATAACATGGAACACGGGGTCGAGGCGCATTTGTCCGAACTGGCAGCAAAGACCGGAAAACCCCGCACCGGCCTTGAAACACTGGATATGCAGCTTGGTCTGTTTGGCGGGTTCAATGCCAAGGTCCAGAAGCGCTATCTTTTCGACACCATCGGATCAATGCCGACGATCGAGGAGGAAATCGAAAAAATGGTCGCCAGCTGGGCCAAGGGCGATGCGCTTGTGCTGGCCGAACTGCTCAAATCCGACCAGAACGATCCGGCCATGATGAAGGCCCTGCTCTATGACCGGAACCGGGCCTGGGCGCAGTGGATCAAGACACGGCTGGACCGGCCGGGGACAGTGTTCATTGCGGTGGGTGCAGGACATCTTGGCGGCAAGGGATCGGTCCAGGACGTGCTTGCAAAAACGGGCATAACCGCGTCCCGTGTCCAATAGTTCGCGGTGGATCGCCGCTGCACTGGCGCTGCTGGCACTGGCGGGTTGCCGTCAGGCGCAACCGGTCACGCCAGCCTTGTGGCAAGTTGATGGGCCCCACGGAGAGAAAGCCTGGCTGTTTGGCACCATTCACGCCCTGCCCCGCCCGGTGGCCTGGCGCTCTGCCGCAGTAAACACGGCCCTGGCCCAGGCTGACCGGATCGTGCTGGAAGTTGCCGAAATCGATGATCAGGCCGCATTGGAAACCAGTTTCGCCCAGCTTGCCGCAGCGCCTCAACCAATTGCGCTGCGCACCCGTCTGCCTGCCAATACTGCTGCCAGCTTTGACCGGTTTGTGACGCAATACAAAGTCGATCCTGCGCCGCTGGCCAAGCTGGATACCTGGGCTGCGGCTATAATCCTGGCCCAGGCGGCTCAGGCCGATGCGGGGAGCGACAGCGCCAACGGGATCGACCGGGCGGTAAAGAAGGCTGCCGGGTCCCGCCCGGTCGAAGAGTTCGAAGGGGCTGACCGCCAATTCCGTATCTTTGATGGCCTGCCCGAGGCCGACCAGCGCGATTTGCTGGGCGCCGTTATTGCCGATGCAGGATCGGCGCGCGCCGATACCCGCGCACTTGAACAGGAATGGCAGCGCGGCGACCTGGCAGCGATGGAGCGGGAAACGACCACCGGGATGATGGCCGACCCTGAACTGCGAGCGGCGCTGCTGGTCCAGCGCAACCAGGCCTGGCGCGATCAGCTGGTCATCATGTTGGCACGCGGGCAAAGGCCGTTCGTTGCCGTCGGCACGGCCCACCTGGCCGGGCCGGAGGGACTTCCGGCCTTGCTGGCATCGCGCGGCTACCGTGTCCGGCGCATTCAGTAAAACGCGCAAGCCTTGCATTTCCGGGGCAATGCCGTTAGGGGCGCCCGCTTCTACGTCATGGTCATCCCTGGAGGCGTGACGGAGAAAATGGTTCAATGAAGTTTTTCGAAAGGCAATGTCATGAGCGATACGCTTAACCTGCCGGCCGAGACGCGCGATCGGGCAGGCAAGGGAGCCTCCCGTGCACTGCGTCGTGAAGGCCGTGTCCCCGCCGTCGTCTATGGTGGTAAAGAAGAACCCCTGTCGGTTCACGTCGAGGAAAAGCTGCTGCTCAAGCAGCTTGGCACCGGCCATTTTATGAACTCGATCGTCGAGGTCGAGGTAGACGGCAAGAAGCTGCGTACGCTCCCCAAGGACGTTGCCTTCCATCCGGTCACTGACCGTCCGCTTCACGTTGATTTCCTGCGCCTTTCGAAGGATGCCAAGGTTCACGTCAACGTGCCGGTGGCCTTTGCCAACGAAGAAGCCTCACCGGGCCTCAAGCGTGGCGGCGTGCTCAACATTGTGCGGCACGAGCTGGAACTGGTCTGCGAATCGGACAAGATCCCTGATGATATCCAGATCGATGTCACCGGTCTGGATATCGGCGATTCAATCCATATCAGCTACGTCAAACTGCCCAAGGGTTCGGAATCGGCCATCACTGACCGTGACTTTACCATTGCCACGATCGTTGCCCCTTCGGGCCTGCGCAGCGAAGAAGGCGATAACAGCAAGACCGAAACCGAAGCTGAAGAGTAAAGCTGCGGTCGATCGACAACTGGTTGACCGGGGCGGCCGCGCTGCCCCATCAGAACGCCGGGCCGCAGCAATGCGGCCCGGCTTTTGCTTGGAGATCCCCGTGGCCGTATCAACCAGTCCGCCTGTGCCGCGCGTTGTGATGCTTTGTGCCGTCCTGCTGACCACTTTGACCGCCAGCACGCTGCCTGCCCAAACCGCGCGCAAATCGCCAAAAACAGCAAAGCCCGATCCGGGATCAGCGTTTGAGCCCGATCCGCTGGGCTGCATGATCCGGTTGCGGTTTCTACAAGGCGCAGCGGGGCGTCAGGCCCAGCAGACAAAGGAAGCGGGACAGCGCGCCCAGGCCGCCGTGATGAGCGAGCGGGCCTACCGCGGGGTCTATTTCTTTGGCGCTGCCTTGCTCAATCGGCCGGCTGATGAACGAACGGCGCCAAAAGCAGAAGCCATCGTCACGACCTTTGCCGCCTATCCCCGCGAAAAGCAGGCAGCCGAAGCTATGAAGTGCCTGCGCACAGCGGAAACCGCACTTGTCACATTGGGCGATTCGCTGCGCGAAGCTGCGCCTCCTGATGCAGGACGGTGATCGGGCCATGCAAGTCTGGGTCGGCCTGGGCAATCCTGGCCAGCAATACGCTCTGCACCGTCACAATGTCGGCTTCATGGCGCTGGATGCGCTGGGCGAAGTGCATAGTTTTGGCCCGGTCCAGAAAAAGTTTCAGGGCTGGATTCAGGAAGGCCGCATCGGCGGTTCCAGGATTCTGCTGCTGAAGCCTGCGACCTACATGAACGAAAGCGGCCGCGCGGTAAGCGAGGCGCTGCGCTTCTACAAGCTGGGCGTAGATGCCCTGACAGTGTTCCACGACGAGCTTGATCTGGCCCCCTTCAAGGTCAAGGTGCGCACCGGCGGCGGTCTGGCCGGGCATAATGGGCTGCGCTCTGTCGATCAGCACCTGGGCCCCGATTTCCGCCGCGTTCGTATCGGCATCGGACATCCCGGCCACAAGGACCGCGTGACCGGTCACGTCCTGGGCAACTATTCCAAGAACGAGATGGACCCGCTGGCCGACATGCTGGGCGCGATCTCGGCCGAAGCGGAATGGCTCGCCAAGGGTGACGACGCCCGGTTTATGAGCGACGTCGCCTTGCGCATGGCCGAGTGACGCCAATGCAGCGCGTGCTGATCATCGGATCACCTGGATCGGGCAAATCGACGCTTTCGAAAGCACTTTCGGCGCGCACTGGTTTGCCGCTTTTTCACCTCGATCAGTTGTTCTGGACGACCGGCTGGGTTGAGCGCGACAAGACCGCGCTGCAGCAACAGTTGGCCGCCATTCTGGCCCAGGATCGCTGGATACTGGACGGAAATTATGGCTCAAGCCTGCCGCTGCGTATCGCGCGCGCCGATACAGTCATCCGGCTCGATTATCCGACCTGGCTGTGCCTTTGCCGGGTGTTGCGCCGTTGGTGGCACTGGCGCGGACAGACGCGGCCGGACATGACGGCTGGGTGCCCTGAACGGATCGATCTGCCGTTTCTTCGCTATGTGCTGAACTTTCGGCGCGGCTGGGCAAAGCGAAATTCAGCCGCATTGAATGGCTTTGGCGGCCAGATTGTAACGCTATCGGACCCGGACCAGGCTGCGGCATGGCTGTCAACGTTGTAGACCACTCGCCAAAGCGGCAAACTGGCCCTATGGGCGCCCCTTTCCCCACCTGGAGTCACTGATGGGTTTCAAATGCGGTATCGTCGGCCTGCCCAATGTGGGCAAAAGCACCCTGTTCAATGCGCTGACCGAAACGCAGGCGGCGCAGGCGGCAAACTATCCGTTCTGCACGATCGAACCCAATGTGGGCCAGGTAGGTGTCCCTGATCCGCGGCTGGACAAGCTGGCGGCGATTGCCGGATCGGCAAAGATCATCCCGACCCAGCTAAGCTTTGTTGACATTGCGGGCCTTGTGCGCGGGGCCAGCAAGGGCGAAGGTCTGGGTAACCAGTTCCTTGGCAACATTCGCGAAGTGGACGCCATCATCCACGTGCTGCGCTGCTTTGTGAATGACGATATCCAGCACGTCGATAACAAGATCGATCCGGTTTCTGATGCTGAAACGGTCGAAACCGAACTAATGCTTTCCGATCTGGAAAGCCTGGAAAAGCGGGTGCCCGCGGCCCAGAAAAAGGCCGCGCAGGGCGACAAGGAAGCCAGGTTGACGGCTGCCGTACTGGGCCCGGCGCTTGACTTGCTGCGCGATGGCAAGCCGGCACGTTTGGCCCGGCCGTCAGACGATGAAGAACTGCGGGTGTTCAATCAGGCCCAGCTCCTCACCGCCAAGCCGGTGCTTTATGTCTGCAATGTCGAGGAAGACAGCGCTTCATCGGGCAACGCCTTTACCGAAGCCGTTTTCGCCAAGGCCAGGACCGAAGGGGCCAACGCCGTTATCGTATCTGCCGCAATCGAAAGCGAACTGGTCGGCATGGAACCTGACGAGCGGCTGGTTTTTCTGGAGGAAATGGGCCTGCACGAAACCGGCCTCGCCCGGGTGATCCGCTCAGGCTACGATCTGCTCCACCTCATCACCTTCTTCACCGTCGGCCCAAAGGAAGCGCGGGCCTGGACTGTACATCAGGGCGCCAAAGCCCCCGATGCGGCAGGAGAAATCCACAGCGACATGCAGCGCGGCTTCATTCGTGCCGAAACCATCGCCTATGACGATTTTGTTTCTCTGGGCGGGGAAACAGCGGCCAAGGATGCCGGAAAACTTCGCCAGGAAGGTAAGGAATACGGTGTGCAGGACGGAGACGTCATGCACTTCAAGTTCAACGTCTGATTGCAGCCGCGGGAACCAACACTGCTCTGGCGCGCTTGTCCGCCATGACTGATCAAGATGCGCACCCGAAACACGCCGTACTTTACCGGATGGCTTTGCCAGATCACACGTGTCCCTACGGCGTAGCTGCCCGCGACATGCTGATAGAGGCGGGCTATTCGGTCGAGGATATCGTTCTTAAGACCCGCGAAGCGGTTGATGCCTACAAGGCCGAACAGGGAGTCGAAACGACCCCGCAGGCGTTCATCGACGGGCAGCGCATCGGCGGCGCAGAAGCCTTGAACCAATGGCTGATCGACGAGCACCCCTGAAGCCCCGCCATGTCGGCTGACGATGCGCTTGATCGGCTGACCCGGCTTGATGTGCTGGCCCGTGTCGGAATGGCAGCACGGGGGTTAGTCTATGTGATCCTTGGGCTGCTTGTCCTGAACGCCGGGCGCCATTCAAGCGAGGGGCAGACAGGCGCGTTTGCGGCTTTGACCAGCGTAACAGGGGGATGGATCCTGCTTTGTATGGTTGCGGCGGGGTTGTTTGCATACGGCCTGTACCGCTTCCTGACAGCGGCGCTTGATGCTGACCGCAATGGCAGCTCGTGGAAAGGCATTGCCGACCGGACCGGACATCTGGGTGTCGCAATCACCTATTTTGTGTTCGCTTACCTTGCTGCGGAAATAGCCTTGGGGCTGCGGCGGATAGATCACACTTATGCCAATCGCAGCAGCAGGCTGCTGGCACAGCAGCTTCTTGAGCTTCCCCTTGGTGCGATCCTTTTGGGAAGTGTCGGAATAGGCTTTGCGGTATCGATGGTGCTGAATATAAAAAACGCGGTCCAGGGCAACCATATGCGGTTCGCCTCGCCGCGGGCGCCGCGTTATGTGGCGCATGCCGGGCGGCTGGGCATGATCACCCAGGCTGCCATTGCCGGCATGATCGGCTGGTCGATGATAAGGGCGGCGTGGTTTGAAAACAGCCGCCAGGCCAAGGCCATGGGCGGCGCTCTTCAGGGCATCCGCGATCAGGTCTTATTGTATGATGGCATTGCCATTGGCCTGATCCTGTTCGGCCTGTTCAGCCTGATGCTGGCGCGCTGGCGGATAGTGCCCAAGATCGACGTGCTGGATGAGGCCCGGGACAAGGTCCAAGCCGTTGCAGACGTGCTGACCGGGCCTGGTGCAGGATCGTTCACCGTGCGGTAAAAGCCTCTATTATGGGGCACGGGCCAACCTCGTTGGCGCTGCATTCAGCCACCAATTCGCCAAGCCAGGTGCGCGCCGATTCAAGCTCTGCAATCCGGGCGGCAAGCTTTTCAATCCGCATTCGGGCCATGCTGCGCACCTCTTGCCGGGTCCGGTGCGGCGCAACCAGATCACCTATTTCATCAAGAGTGAAGCCTGCGCGCTGGGCCGAGCGGATAAACCGAAGGCGTTTGACTTCGTCATCCCCGTAGTGGCGGCGCCCGGCGCTGCGTGCGGCACCGGGGCGCGGATCAAACAGCAAGCCGCGGCGTTGATAATAGCGGACGGTTTCAACCCCCACCTCTCCCGCCCTGGCCAGTTCGGAAATAGTCTTGGCCATAGTATTGACTCCGTATCATGGTACGGACTGTATATAGCTACCCGTGACAGACACCAAACCCGATACGACGCTGCACGCCGCAGTGTACAGGATGGTCTTGCCGGACCACATCTGTCCTTATGGCATCAGGGCGGTGCATCTGCTTAAGCGCAAAGGCTACGCGGTTGACGACCGCTGGCTGACGACCCGCGCCGCAACCGATGCGTTCAAGCTGGAACAGGGCGTCAAGACCACGCCGCAGATTTTCATCGGCGAAGAACGGATCGGCGGGTACGACGATTTGCGCCGCCATCTTGGCTTGCGTGTCAGCGATCCGGATGCGGTCAGCTATGTCCCGGTCCTTGCCGTATTTGCCGCCGCAGCAGCGTTGGCCATAGCCGTCAGTCAGGCGGTTTATGCGGCGCCCTTCACAGCGCGTGCGGCCGAATGGTTCGTTGCTTTTGCAATGGTAATTCTTGCCATGCTCAAACTGCAGGACTTGTCCCGGTTCACAACGATGTTCATCGGATACGATCTGCTGGGGCGGCGCTGGCTGCCTTATGCCGCGGCCTATCCGTTCCTTGAGTTTGGGGCCGGCACGCTGATGAGCGCACACGCCCTTGCCTGGCTGTCGATACCCACCGCGCTGTTTATCGGCAGCGTTGGTGCAGTTTCGGTGGTCTATGCCGTCTACATTCAAAAGCGTGATATCAAGTGTGCCTGCGTGGGCGGCAGCAGCCGGGTACCACTGGGGTTCGTTTCATTGACCGAGAACCTGGCCATGATGGCCATGGCGCTGTGGATGTTGATGAAGCAGTAATTGTGAAATCCCACCTCGGAACCCTGACCATGAAATCAGTTCTCGCCGCTCTGCTCGGTGTAGCCGCCGTGCCCGCAGCCGCATTGGCCCAGGATCATTCCGGCCACGACGACCATCAAGCGGGCAGCACCCAGACGCAGCCGGCGGCGGCGCCGCAGACGCCTGCGCCAAAGGCTTCACCGGTTGAAGCCGGACAGACGCCCGCCAAGCCGGCGATGGACCACAGCGCGATGGATCATGGCACGATGGATCATGGCGCGATGGGCCACGGCAAAATCGAAAGGCCCACCGCCGGTCCTATCGCTTATGCCGAAGGGTCCGGAACTGCGCGGCTGCCCGCCAACGACGGAGCCATGCACGGCCTGCACATCATGGCGGGCGACTGGATGGTAATGGCTCATGGCTCCGCCGCTCTCCAGTACACCAATCACGGAGGCCCGCGCGGCGATGACCAGGTCTATGTGACAACCATGGCGATGCTCGCGGGCGAACGCGAAACCACATGGGGCCGCATTCAGGGCAAGGCCATGATGAGCCTTGAGCCAGCCATGGACGCAAAAGGATACCCCAACCTGTTCGCAACCGGAGAGACTGCGGACGGCCTGCCGCTGGTTGACCGCCAACATCCCCATGACCTGTTCATGGAACTGGCAGCTCGGATCGACGTCAACGCAGGGCCTGGTAGCCTGTTCCTTTATGGCGGCCCTGTCGGCGAACCGGCATTGGGTCCGTCGGCGTTCATGCACCGCGGTTCGGCCAAGTATAATCCCGAACCGCCGATCACTCATCACTGGTTCGATTCCACGCACATAACCTACGGCGTCGTGACGGCCGGCTATGCGACACGGGTATTGCAGGTCGAAGCCAGTGCCTTTCGCGGCCGCGAACCGGATGAGCAGCGCTGGAATATCGAAACACCAAAACTGGATTCCTGGTCTGTCCGCGCCACGCTGACACCATCGCCGCGCTGGGCGATTCAGGCCAGTTACGGCCAGCTGAAACAACCAGAAGCCCTCCATCCCGGAGAGGATGAGCACCGCTTTACCGCATCGGCGCACTATGCGGATGGAGGCGTTCACGCCATGCTGGCGTTCAGTGCCAAGGATCGGGTCCCCGGCCAAACGCTGACGGCATGGCTGGCGGAGGCAAACTGGGACATTGATCGCCGCAACACGCTGTTCGCCCGCGCCGAAAACGTCGCCAACGACGAGCTGTTCGCCGATGAAAACGATCCGCTGCATGACCAGACCTTTCGCGTCAGCAAGGTTCAGCTTGGCTATGCTCGGCGGATCGCGCTCGGCCCGGTCGAACTGGCGCTGGGCGGGAGCGTCAACGCTTATGCAAAGCCTGCAGCGCTTGACGCGGCCTATGGCAGCAACCCAATGGGATACACGCTGTTTGCGCGGATCACCTTGGGGCATTGAGCATGGATGACGACCTGACTTACTTCGAAGATCTGGAAGTAGGCACCGTCGCGCGGTTCGGCAGCTATGCCGTTACGCGCGACGAGGTCATTGCCTTTGCAAAATCCTACGATCCGCAGCCGTTCCACTTGTCTGACGATGCTGCTGCGCAAACCCATTTCGGCCGGCTGTCGGCCAGTGGTTGGCATACCTGCGCGATGACGATGCGGATGCTGGTCGACAACATCACCGAACGGCGTCAGGCAGGGCTCGGCTCACCAGGATTGGACGAACTGCGCTGGTTGCGGCCCGTTTTCCCCGGCGATGTCCTGCGTGTGGAAACCGAACTGCTGTCCAAGCGGGCCAGCCAGTCACGGCCTGAAATGGGCAGCTTTCAATCGGCTGTTCGGGTCTTCAACCAGGACGATGCGCTGGTCATGACCATGCAATCGATCGGTCTGATCAGATTGCGCGCGGCTTACCCGGCACAGGCCAGCGTGCCAGAAGCGCGGTAAACTTCACGCCGGTCCGGGTCCTGCGCAGTCAGCACGGCGCCGGGCCGCGATCCCGCGCTGCTTGGGACATCGGTGCCTTGGTCGATATAGATCGTATAGGCTTTTCCCACGTAATGCCTGATGCGGCCATCGGCGCCGACATCTACCGCCATGGCGCTGGGTTCATCGTCCAGCTTGATGATGGCCCGGCTCCGGTCGGCTACCAGCACTGGCTTGTCCTGCCCGTCAGGAGTAAACGTGCAGCCCGGCCCGCTTAACCCGGCTGCGGCACCGTCACCTGGCTCAAGCCCTTGCATGGCTATCGGTTGGGCCGGTGCGCGGATCTTCTGCGCTTCCTCAACCTGCCTGATCGCCGCGGCATCTTCCTGCGCACGCTGTTCGGGTGTCAATTTGTTGCACCCTGCCATCATCATCAACAGGATACAGACCGTCTTGCGCATCATCGCCTTCCAAACAGCTTTTCAATGTCGCCGTGGGCCAGCTTGACCCATGTCGGACGACCATGATTGCACTGGCCTGATCGCGGGGTCACTTCCATCTCGCGCAGCAAGGCGTTCATCTCTGTGACCGATAACACCCGGCCGGCCCGAACGCTCCCATGGCAAGCCATGGTGGCCAGAACATGGTCCAGCCGCTCTTCTAATAGCAGCGCCGCACCGTTCTGCGCCAGATCATCGGCCACATCACGGACCAGCGCCTGGACATTACCGTGGCCCAGGGCGCCCGGGACAGCGCGGACCAGTATGGCGGTCGGGCCGAAGCGTTCCAGCGTCATGCCGAACCGGGCCAGATCGGGCGCCGCATTCTCAAGGCGGTCGCAGTCAGGCTCGTCCAGTTCCACCACTTCGGGAATGAGCAGCGCCTGCGCCGCCATCACCGCGTCCTGCGCTCCTGCCGCCTTCAACCGTTCCAGCACGAGGCGTTCGTGCGCGGCATGCTGATCGACAATGACCAGGCCGTCCTCCGCCTCGGCAACGATATAGGTACTGGCAACCTGCCCGCGGGCCACGCCCAGCGGATGGCTCGCGGCGGGCTGCACACCTGCCTCGGCCATTTCGGCACGGCCCGAAGGCGGGTCCATGATCGCCGCTTCATAACCGCGCCAGGCGCGCGAAGCCTCACGCACCCCGGCAGCGCCATATTCGCGGGCGAACAGCGATGCCAGTGCCGGCGCCGGCTCGCCGGTTATCGGCTCGGCCTGCCACATGCCCATCGCGGACGCGGCCGGTGCCTGGGCGCTGCGCTGCCCCGCCCCTTCCAGCGCATGGCGTAGGCCAGACACCAGAAACCCGCGAACAAAGGCCGGATCGCGAAAGCGCACTTCGGTCTTTGCCGGGTGGACGTTAACATCGACGTCCTCTGCCGGAACCTCAAGAAACAGCGCCAGTACGGCATGGCGATCGCGCGCCAGCATGTCGGCATAGGCCCCGCGCACTGCTCCGATCAAAAGCCGGTCCTTCACCGGACGGCCGTTGACGAACAGGAACTGGTGATCGGCCACGCCGCGGTTGAAAGTCGGCAGACCCGCCACTCCGGTCAACCGCACCGGGCCGCGCTGCAAGTCGATCACTACGCCGTCGTCCGCCAGCTCGCGCGCAACGATGCGGGCAACGCGGGCCGCAAGCGCTTCGCCAGATTGGACCGCCAGCACCCGGCGCCCGTCATGCTCCAGGGTAAAGCCCACGTCCGGCCGCGCCATGGCGAGACGCCGCACCACATCAAGACAGGCCGCATATTCGCTGCGCGCTGAACGCAGGAACTTGCGCCGCGCCGGCACCTTGCCGAACAGATCATCGACCACGATGCGTGTGCCCGGCGGCACTGCAGCGGGGCCGTCACCGACAAGTTCTCCGTGATCGATCACGCGGCGCCAGCCCTCGCCCGATCCTTGCTGGCGGCTTTCGATGGTCATCCGGGCGACGCTCGCAATCGAGGGCAGAGCCTCCCCCCGGAAGCCCAGCGTGGCAACCCGCTCGATATATTCATCCGGCAACTTGGACGTGGCATGCCGTTCCAGCGCCAGCGCGATTTCGCCAGGTGCCATTCCGCAGCCATCATCAATAACCTCGATCCCGTCGAGACCGCCCGCCGTCAGCCTGACGTGGATCGATGTCGCATCGGCGTCGATGGCGTTTTCAACCAGCTCCTTCAGGGCCGACGCCGGACGTTCAACCACCTCGCCTGCAGCGATGCGGTTGACAAGGGTTTCTGGCAGGCGGCGAATAGTAGGCATTGGCTGTCCAGCGTAGCGGTGAAGCGCCGCAAATTCGAGATCGGTCGATCCGATATCCGGAACCTTTCAAACAAATTTTTGGCCTTTGGCGGGGTCATGCGCTAATGGGGCCGCTTCCACGCCCACCGCCCGGTTATGCACTGGCGCGATTCCCGCGCCAAGTGACCGGAAAACATACGGATTTTTCAATGGCATCGTTCTTTTCGCGATTCTTCAAATTCGGTGCGCAGAACATGGCGATCGACCTGGGGACGGCGAACACGCTGGTCTATGTGCAGGATCGCGGAATTGTCCTGAACGAACCGTCAGTGGTGGCAATCGAAACGATCAACGGGATCAAGCGGGTCAAGGCGGTGGGCGATGATGCCAAGATGATGATGGGCAAGACACCCGACAGCATCGAAGCGATCCGCCCGCTGCGCGATGGCGTCATTGCCGACATCGAAATCGCCGAAGAGATGATCAAGCACTTTATCCGCAAGGTCCATGGCAAGCGCACTTTCATGCCGCTGCCTGAAATCGTGATCTGCGTGCCGTCGGGTTCAACATCGGTTGAACGCCGCGCCATTCGCGATGCCGCCAGCAACGCCGGCGCCAGTTCGGTCTTCCTGATCCTCGAGCCGATGGCTGCCGCAATTGGAGCCGATATGCCGGTGACCGAACCGGTTGGCTCGATGGTGGTCGACATCGGCGGCGGGACAACGGAAGTTGCCGTGCTCAGCTTGCGCGGTCTGGCTTATACCACTTCGGTGCGCGTTGGCGGCGATAAGATGGACGAAGCCATCGTCAGCTATGTCCGCCGTCACCACAACCTGCTGATCGGTGAAGCGACCGCCGAACGGATCAAGAAAGACTATGGCTGCGCCACTGTGCCGGTCGACGGAGTGGGCGAAACCATCCATCTTAAGGGACGCGATCTGGTCAACGGTGTGCCCAAGGAAATCACCATCACTCAGGCGAACATCGCCGAAGCACTGTCCGAACCGATCGGCGCAATTATCGAAGGCGTGCGCATCGCGCTGGAAAACACCGCGCCGGAATTGGCTGCCGATATCGTCGACCAGGGCATCGTGCTGACTGGCGGCGGCGCGCTGATTCAAGGACTGGACGAATATCTGCGCGAAGAAACGGGCCTGCCTGTTTCCATCGCCGAAGATCCGCTGTCCTGTGTAGCGCTTGGTACGGGCCGGGCCATGGAAGACCCGATCTATCGCGGCGTCTTGATGACGGCCTGATTACGTTTTGTCTGCTATAAACGGGCAGACTGAAGGAGTGTAGTGGCATGGCGCCGCCCGGCAATCGGCGCCCGGGATATTCCCGCAGGGCGCAATACGGAACGTTTTTCGGCTATGTCGTCGCCGTGATCGGCGCGGGCCTGGGCGTTCTCCTGCTGGTGGTATCGACGGGCAATGCTTCGGCATTTTCGGGCCTGCGCGCGACGGCTGACGATGCTGTTGCACCCGCTGGCCGCGCATCGGCAGCCACCAGGGAAAAATCCCAGTCGTTCTTTGCAATTGCCAGCGGCTATTTCACTGCGGGTTTCCGCACCGCAAAGCTGGAAAAAGAAGTCGCCGCCGCCCGTGTTCGCCTGGCCGAGGCTGACGCGGTGCGCGATGAGAACAAGCGGCTGAAGGCCATGCTGGGCCTGGTTGAGGATGACCCCAAGCCTGTTGCCGTGGCGCGTCTGATCAGTTCGACATCGTCCAGTACACGCCGGTTTGCAACGCTGGGCGCGGGCGCCAACAGCCATGTCGGCGTTGGCATGCCGATTCGTTCGCCGCTTGGCCTGATCGGCCGGGTGCTTGAAGTGGGCAGCAATACAGCACGTGTGCTGCTGATCACCGACAGCGAAAGCGTGGTCCCGGTGCGCCGGGCTGCCGACAGCATTCCCGCCTATGCAACCGGGCGGTCAGACGGATCGTTGCAAATCCGCCTGATCAACCTTGGCATCAACCCGCTGAAAAAGGGCGACGCTTTCGTGACATCGGGCGCCGGCGGCCTTTATCGGCCAAACATCGCGGTTGCCGTGGTCAGCGAAGTGACCCGGGACGGCGCGATCGGGCGCCCGCTGAGCGATCCCGGCAGCACCGATTTCGTCGCGGTCGACGAACCCTTTGCCCAAAGCGCGGCACCGGGCGCGGCGGCCGAGTCGCTGACGCCGTGATGGCGCCCCCGCTTCCCCGCTCATTGCAGAAGATCGGCCGGGCGCGGATCAACCGCGCGCCGTCTCCGGTCGTCGCGCTGGTGGCACCTTGGGTTTTGGTCGCGCTCGGCAGCCTTAGCCCGCTGTTGCCGCTTATCGCCTCGGCGCCAGTGGTTCCGCCGTTCGGTTTTCTGTTGCTGATTGGCTGGCAGCAGCTTCGCCCCGGGTTGTTTCCCGTCTGGGCCGGCCTGCCGCTGGGCCTGTTCGACGATCTGTTCAGCGGACAACCCTTTGGCTCGGCCGTGCTGCTATGGTCGGTTGCGATGATCGGGCTCGATCTGCTTGAAGCGCGCTTTCCGTGGCGCGGGTTCTGGCTCAACTGGCTGGTATCGGCCGGACTTATCACGGTTTACCTGATGGTGGCGCTGGCCTTTTCGAATCTGGGCGGCGGGCACGCGCCGCTGGCAGTGCTGTTGCCGCAACTGGTGGTATCGATCCTGACCTATCCGCTGGCCGCAAGGCTGGTCGGCCTGTTCGACCGGATGCGGCTGATCCCGCTCAAGGCGGTCTGATGTTCAACGAGCCCAAGCACGTCAGCACCGGAACGCTTCGCAACAGTTTTGAACGCCGCGCCGTGCTGATTGGCGGGTTGCAGGCGGGATTGGGCGTGCTGCTGGCAGTGCGCATGGGCTGGATCGGCGTGGTCCAGAATGCGAAGTACGAAACCGCTGCGGAAAGCAACCGGGTCAACCTTACCCTTATCCCGCCCCGGCGCGGACTGATTCTGGATCGCAATAACAACCCGTTGGCGGCCAACCGGTCTGATTACCGAGTCGATTTGATTCCTGAACGTCTGGTCGATACCGGCGGCACAATTGCCGAGCTGGGCAAGCTGCTGGGACTTGGCCCGGACAAGATGCTGGACCTGGCCGACCGCGTCGACAAGTCGCACCGATTTCAGCCCGTCGAAGTCGCATCGGGGCTGGAATGGGACAAGTTCGCCGCGGTCAGCGTGCGTCTGCCCGACTTGCCGGGGGTCATTGCCCAGCGCGGCTTTTCGCGGTCTTATCCTACCGGGCCCTCGGTCGGCCACCTCGTCGGCTATGTCGGCCCCGCTTCGGCAGAAGACTATGAGAAAGACCGCAACCCGCTGCTGATCACGCCGGGCTACAAGGTTGGCAAGGACGCGATTGAGAAGTTTTACGAGCCCAGCCTGCGCGGCGTTGCCGGAGCGCGCCGCACCGAAGTGACAGCAACCGGCAAGATAGTTCGCGATCTAGATATGCGCGAGGACATCCAGGGACAATCGCTGCGCCTGACAATCGATGCCGGCTTGCAGGATTTCGCTTCGCGCCGGATCGGGCTGGAATCGGCGGCCTGCGTAGTCATCGATTGCCAAGACGGCGGCATACTTGCGCTCACGTCGATGCCTTCGTTCGATCCAAACGCCTTTGTCGGGGGCATTGGGCGGCTGCAATGGAAGATGCTGAACGAGGATGATCACATCCCCTTGCTCAACAAGGCCGTGCGCGGGCTTTACCCGCCCGGATCGACGATGAAGCCGATGGCCAGCCTGGCCTTGCAGATCCACGGCGTCGTCCCTGACGAGATCGTTTCTTGCCCTGGTGGCTACCGTCTGGGCAGCCGTTTTTTCCGTTGTGACGCGGTTCACGGCGCTGTCGACATGCGCAAAGCGATTGAGCAAAGCTGCAACACCTATTTCTGGTCGATGGCGCACCGCGTCGGCTATGATGCGATTGCGCCTGTTGCCAGAACGCTGGGCCTGGGGGTGGAGTTTGACCTGCCGGGGGTTAACCAGCGCTATGGCACAATACCCGATGCAGCCTGGAAAATGCGCCGTTTCAAGCAGGAATGGACTGCAGCGGATTCGCTCAACGCCTCAATCGGCCAAGGCTATGTTTCGGTTTCTCCGCTGCAGCTTGCTGTGATGACGGCGCGCATTGCCACGGGCAAGAACCTGCAGCCTTACCTGCTTTATGGCAAAAAGCCGCAACCCGGCCCCGCCCTGCCCTTCACCGCCGACATGCTGGGGGTGACGCACGAAGGCATGTGGCGCGTTGTGAACGGCAATGGCACTGCTCGCGGTAGCCAGTTGAAGCTCGACAGCGGCATCCAGATGGCCGGCAAGACCGGTACTGCGCAGGTACGGGCGCTGGTTTCGCGTGGTCATTTCGGCGACTGGAAAGGGCGCGATCACGCGCTGTTCGTTTGCTATGCACCTGCCGATGCGCCGCGCTATGCCATGGCAGTGGTGGTCGAACACGGAACCTTCGGGGCGCGGGCCGCAGCGCCGATTGCCAAGGACGTGCTGACTTACCTGTTCGACCCTGCCAAGGGATGGGACAGCTTGCTGGCCATGGAAAAAAGCTGGGGCGGCACGCCAAGCCAGCGGATGGCCGCGAAGTATCGGTCCTATGCCTCGCAATATGGGGCCACGGCGCCCAA
The DNA here is from genome assembly GCF_024642085.1 of Novosphingobium sp. GTDB lineage: Bacteria > Pseudomonadota > Alphaproteobacteria > Sphingomonadales > Sphingomonadaceae > Novosphingobium. The sequence continues at coordinate 136,127 of NZ_JAHEBV010000004.1, forward strand.
GGTTGAGGCGGACAAGGCGGTCACCGCAGCGCTCAACCGGCCCGAACCCAGCCCGACCCCGATTGAAGCGGTCCTCAGCGAAGAGGAATCGCCCCCGCGCGACGCGCCTCCTCAGGCAGCGCCCAGCGCCAGTCCGGGTTCACCCGTGCCAGCGCCGAACCCGTCCGGTGCGCCGGTCCAGCCATGAGACAAGGCGTCGTCCCCGAAGCAATCGCGCGCGAACCGTGGGGCTTGATCCTGCCGTTGCTAGCGCTCAACACATTCGGCTCGGTCGTGCTCTATTCGGCTGCGGGCGGACATCTGGGGCCATGGGCCTTGCTGCACGAAATTCATTTCGCCGTCTTCCTGGTCATGGCCTTTGTCATTTCCCGCATCCCGCGCGACCTGTTCAAATGGGCTGCGATACCGGTCTATATTGCCATCGTGGTGATGCTGATGCTGGTCGAAGTGGTCGGCGCGGTAAAAGGGGGCAGCCAGCGCTGGCTTGATGTCGGTTTCATGCAGTTGCAGCCATCGGAACTGATGAAGCCCACCATTGTCCTGGCGCTTGCCAAGTTTTTTGACGTCATGCCGCCTGGAATGACCCGGACATGGCGTGTTCTGGTCCCGCTGGCCGGGATCGTCGGCCTGCCCGCGTTGCTGGTCATGATGCAGCCTGATCTGGGCACGGGCCTGTCGATCACCGTTGGCGCCGTCGTCGTCATTTTCATGGCGGGGCTGCCGATGTGGTGGTTCATGGGCGCAGGCGGCGCGGTGCTGGTTGCAGCGCCGCTGGCGTTCTTTACCCTGCTTCACGGTTATCAGCGCGACCGCGTGCTGGTGTTCCTCAACCCGGAAAGCGACCCGCTGGGCAAGGGATACCACATCACCCAGTCGAAGATCGCGATCGGATCGGGCGGGTTCTGGGGCAAGGGGTTTGGCAACGGCAGCCAAAGCCATCTGGATTACCTTCCAGAATCGCATACCGATTTCGCCTTTGCCACCATGGCCGAGGAATGGGGGCTGGCCGGCGGCATTTTCGTCCTGGCGATATTCCTCTGGGTGTTTCGCTGGGGCCTGCGCGTGGCGCAGAATGCCCCTGACAGATTTTCCGGTCTGCTTGCTGCGGGCATGACCTTCACCATCTTTTTTTACATGGCAATCAACACCATGATGGTCTTGGGTCTCGCCCCGGTCGTCGGCATCCCTCTGCCCTGGATCAGCCACGGGGGATCAGCGATGATGACCAACATGATCTGCGTCGGTACGCTGATGGCGGTCGATCGATGGAACCGCCGGGGCAGCACGCTGGGGACCTGAAAAAAGTCCACACGCCCCCTTCCCTGCGCCGGACAGATCGCTATAGGGAGCGCTCCCGACGATTCGGGAACCGCGGTGTACCGCCCGTGTGGACGCATAGCTCAGTTGGTAGAGCAGCTGACTCTTAATCAGCGGGTCCTAGGTTCGAGCCCTAGTGCGTCCACCAAAATCTCTCAGAAAATCAACAGATTAATAGCCCTCTGCACGGGAAATCCGTCTGTCGCGGAGCCTAGATTTCGCTATAGGCTCCCTATAGGCTCCATCTTCGGCACCGGACGCCAACGAGGCAGTTCTCCACAGTTCGATGGGGATCACCTCAAGGGGAACAAAACCCAATGGTCCAGGCGCACAGGCATCAATCAGCGCCTTGTGTTTGCGTTGTCTGGCGATGGGTCAATTGCTAGCATTGCCCGATGGCAAAGCCGCATTCCACCAAACTGGTCGAAACCAAACTCGATGAATATCTGGAGCTGCGGATCAACCAGCTCGGCTTGCATACCACAGTTGCCGAAATCCGGACTTCGGCGCTTGAGTTCCAGGAATCGATCAACTGGGTGAATCACCAAGCGAATGCATTGCTGGCTTTGGGTGCTGCCCTCCTCTTCGCCATAGGCCACAACGTTGCCGTCGCTTCAACGCTTGGCATCACAGACGCAGCATGGATTCTTCCCGGCGGGTTCTTGGTATTCGCCTTGTTCGCCATCGGTTTCCGCCGCCGGAGCTGGAAGCGTTATCTCGGAATATGGGGTCTGCGGCCCCTTCGTTGTAACGCGCAACCCGCCATCGACGAGCTCCTGGACGAGGTCGATTCTGGCAACCACACTGCCATGCGTGTCGCCGAGAGTGGGACAGGAACAACCGCGACACCGGTGTCGCACAGGCCGGTCGATCTGGTCTTCGGCAGGGGCTGCCTTGCCGAACCATGGCTGGCTGCCAGGCTGTTCGGCGGCGAGAATACCAAGCGCCAGTTTGTGGCCGTCACGCCCGAGGCGACCGGCGAATGGTCCAACTATTATCTTTGGAATCCGCCTGTCGCGGATCACTTGCTCGACCTGTACGACCGCACCCCTGAAGTCTATGCTGGCGATAAGCTCAAGCGCCTCAAGGTCAGGATCGCGCTTCATGAGGTTGCTGCGTTCGTTGCCAACCAAAAGGGCTCAGGCAGAGCTGCGATGCGGAAGGATGTTGTCGTTTCGGCATTCGAGAAGGCGTTGAAGATCGAAGCTGCACGCATGCGCGCGGCGGGGGAAATCGACGATCACGAGGAGCGGCAGCTATGCAGGCTCAACATCACTGGCGATGCTGTCACCTACGACCCTGCCGAAACGTCCGGCAATCGAGGGCGCAAACCTGAAAGCTGGTTCCTCAACCTGATGAGCGGCCAATACACCCCGGTAACGCGCCCTTTGTCCGAGACGATCAAGAACGAGTTGAACCTGTTACCGGGCTTCGTCGCCTGAATTTCTTGCCAATTGGCGGCCACGGCGACGACCGGCGATCTGGAATATGCATGCTGGCGGACCTCTCGAAAGGAGGTTCCGATGGCCGACACCACAATAGTCCTGCTGAGCATGCGGCAGGTTCAAGCCGCGCTCAATATCCGCTCGCGCTCGACGATATACGACATGGTCGCGCGCAAGGCCCTGCCCCCGCCCTGCGTCATCAACCGGCGCGGCCTGCGCTGGCGCGAGAACGATATCCGCGAATGGATCGATAGCCTGCGAACGCGCAGCTGACCCAATTTCGCGCAGCGGTCGTAAACCTCAGTCTCCCCCTACCCGACTTTTTTGCGCCGGACCGCCACGTTCCGGCTGGAGAATTCCCATGTCCATCTTTCATCGCTTGGCCCGCAGACATCGCTTCGTTACCCATACCGTCCAGGTCCAGAGGTGCATCGCCCCGGAACTCATTTCGTTGGCGGATCGCCTATTTGCCGATGACGCTGACGGGGCGGCATTTCGCAACGCGCTGCGCCCGTTCTTCATTACCGAACGCCCACGCATTGCGATCCTGAAGGGCGAAGAAATCTGGTTTCACCTTGAAGGCCCGATATTCGATTGCGGGGCGCGGTCCTTCCCCCTTGGGGCGCAAGTTTTCATCGACTGTCGCGGCTGGCTTCTGCTTGATCCCGTCGCAGCGGCTGACCTTCATTCTGTCCTTCGTGAAGCCATCGACGCGGCGGCCTACCAGTGGCTGATCGGTAACAACTTGCTCGATCAGATCGAACCGCTTCGCCCCCGGCGCAATCGCCTGATCGATGATGAAATTGCCCTTCGCCAGATGGCCGCCGCAGCGGGCTCGATCCACCCGGAAGGGGAACCGAACAATGCGTAAGCATCAATCATCAAAGCTGGATCAAAGGGGCTGCGATGCGATGCATCGAGCCAGCAATTCAGATACACACCCTACGCACGGGTGCATGCCTGATTTCCGCCATTCCCATGGGAGGCGATGCGCGCGCTCGTTGCGCTCTTGCCCGCCGAATCCAGCAATTCAGCCAAAAACGGCGCGCGCGTTTGGCGCGCTCCGGGAGGTGTTGCCATGAATCGCGTCAAACTCACCATCCGCGTTCCTGCTGGACAGGAAACCATGA
>NZ_JAHEBV010000043.1 GCF_024642085.1 Novosphingobium sp.
CGGGCCTTGCGGCAGATCGACGACATCCATCTGGGCATCGACGACGGCGACGGGGCCAAGCAGATAGATCATCTGGTCCACGACATGGCTGCCCAGATCGCGCAACAGACCGCCGGTCGGCCCCGGCTCCAGCGTTTGCGGACTGTCCTGATCCATGCGCGATTCAATCCGCCAGATCTTGCCCAGCCGTCCATCATTGATCACCTTGCGCAGGGTTTGCAAGTCGGCGTCAAAGCGGCGGTTTTGATAGACGGCCAGCACGACGCCCTTGGCTTTGGCCGCACGGCCCAACTCCAGGGCGCCAGCGGCATCGGGCGCAAAGGGTTTGTCGGCGATGACGTGCAGGCCTGCGCCGATCGCCTGCAACACCAGATCGCGGCGGGTCTGGGGTGGGGTGGTGATGGTCACGGCGTCACAAACGCCTGCGGCGATCAGGTCGGTCAGGCTGGCAAAGATCGGCGTGTCCGGCCAATCCGCCCGCGCCGCAGCGATAGTGGCGGGCGCACGCGCGACGATGCCTGCAAGCGTGCAGCCCCGGGCCGCGGCAATAAAGGGGGTGTGGAAATGCCGCCCCCCGGTGCCATAGCCCACCACCCCGATGCGCATCAGACCTTCACCGATTTCAGGAAGGCGTCGAATTCGTCATCCTTGATGGCCACGCTATGCTCTGCCGCCGGATAGCCGCCGCTGTCGACATCGGCCTTGTAGTCTTTGAACGCGGCAATCCGCTCGGCCTGAATCCGGTCAAGTTCCGGCCCAAGGTTACGGTAAACCTTGCCGTGACGCGGCTTGTGGTTCTTGCCATAGCCGCAGACATCTTCGGTGAACAGATACTGCGCATCGGCATGTTTGCCCGCCCCCATCCCCAGCATGATGATCGACGAGTTTTCCGACAGGAACTGCGCCACACGGTCGGGCACGACCTCCAGCTCGGCGCCAAAGACGCCGATTTTCTCCAGCATCTGGGTGTGGCGCCACAGCGCCTCGGCCTCTGCCGCGGTCTTGCCAACCGCGCGCCAGCCGGTCCAGCTGATATAGCTGGGGATCAGGCCGATATGGCCAACCACCGGGATATGGTTGTCGCACAGCACCTTTTGAATGTCATAAGAGGCCGCGCAGTAATAGGCGTCGCCGCCAAGGGCCGCATAGTGGAAGGCCGCGCGCAAATAGTCTTCGGCGGTCGCCAAGGGGCGGCCATTGAAGCTGCCCCAGCCGCCATAGGGCAGGCCCACCTGCACAAAACAATCGCCCGCCGCCGCGCGCATTTCGGCGTCAAAGAAGCGGCCTTCGATCGACAGCATCTGAATGCCCGCCGCAGCGGCAGCCGCCGCCTCATCGGGCGTGGTGACGAACAGCATCGAGATCTTTTCGCCCCGCGCTTTCATGGCGCGGATGTCCTGAACGTGGGGTCGGTTGTGATACATGCCCATGGCTGTGTCCTTACAAAGTGAATGCGGCGCGGAAGGCTTCCAGCGCGGTTGTTTCGTCGCCTTTGGCAAAGGCTTCCATGCCGACGGGGCCGGAATAGCCCATGGCGTCCAAGGCGCGGGCAATATTGGGCCAGTGCATCTCGCCGGTGCCGGGTTCACAGCGGCCGGGGTTGTCGGCCACCTGCACTTCGCCGATCCATGGCAGACAGGCCTCGGCCCAGCGGATCACGTCGCCTTCGCCGATCTGGGTGTGGTAAAGATCAAGGTTAATGCGCAACTGCGGGCGGTTCACGGCAGAGACAAGCGACAGCACGGCAGCGGTGGACCCAAAGGGGCAGCCGGGATGTTCGCGCGGGTTCAGGTTTTCCAGCGTGAAGGTCACGCCCTCGCGCTCGGCCAGATCGCAGATGCGGTGCAAGGTGTCGCGGGCGCGCAGCTCCATCCCCGGCGCAAAGGCCGCCAGATGCGGGATCGGCAGGCCGAAATCGCCCAAGCCCGTGCCGTGCAGGTTCAACCGCTGCACCCCCAGCCGCTGACCCACTTGCAGCGTTTCGCGGGCGGATTTCAGCAACAGGTCTGCGCCTTCGGCATCGGTCAGGCGGCCTTGCAGATAGCCGTTCATGATGGTGAAGGTGGCGCCGGTTTTCACCAGTGCGGCCACGTCCCATGCAGGCCAGTTCCACAGGCCCACGCCAAAACCCATTTCCTTCAGCCGCGAGGCCCGCCACGACATCGGACGGTCGCGCCACAGCATTTCCGCACAGGCGGCCAGTTGGAATGCCATCTCAGAGATCCACGAAAACACGCCCGTCTTCGACCTTGGTCGGGTAGGTGCGAAGGTTGTTGCAAGCGGGAGGCGTCTCGACCTCGCCATTGGTGACGTTGAAGATCGAGGAGTGTTTCGGGCACTCGATGGTGCCTTCGATCACCATGCCGTCGCACAGGTGGATGTCCTCATGCGTGCAAAGCCCATCGGCGCACCAGTAGCCGTCCTTGTCGTCGCGGACGATGATGAAGGTGCGCGTGCCGTGATCGAAACGGATCACGTCTTCGGCGGGAATGTCGGTGGCGGAACAGGCGTTGATCCAGGGCATGGGGTCTCTCCGTCAAATGTCTTGGGGTTTGTAGTCGGCGGGCCGGCCGGGCATGACGCCTTGCAGAAGGGCCACGGATTTCTCCAACCCTTCCAAAGAGTTCAGCAGCACGTCTTCATGTTCGATCGACAGCCAGCCGTCATAGCCCGCCATCTTCAGACGGTAGCAGAACTGCCGCCACCATTCTTCGCCATGGCCAAACCCAAGGGTGATGTAGGACCAGGACCGCGCCGGAATATCCATCAGGCTGCCGTTTTCCAAAAGGCTGGTGGTGGCCTGTTTGGGGGCGTTCAGGAAGGTGTCCTTGGCGTGAACGTGGTAAATCGCGTCGCCCAAAGCTTCGGCTGCGATCAAGGGATCGGCTCCCATCCAGAACAGGTGGCTGGGGTCAAGGTTGGCGCCGATCACCGGGCCGATCATCTGGCGAAGTTTCAACAGCGATGGCACGTTATAGACGCATTGATTGCCGTGCAGCTCCAGCGCGATGCGTTCAACGCCGCAATCGTGTGCCAGCGCGGCGATCTCGGTCCAGAAGGGCAGCAGCTTTTCCTCCCACTGATAGAGCAGGATGGCCTGGGTCTCGGGCGGCCAGCTGGAAATCACCCAGTTCGGCATTGTGTCGGTCGGGTTTCCGGCGGGCAGGCCCGACATGGTGCAAACCGTCTTGATCCCCATTTCGCCCGCCACACGGATGGTGTTGCGCAACCCCTCGCCTTGGGCGGGGTCGGTCGGGTGCAGGGGGTTACCATTGGCGTTCAGGCTGATGATCTCCAGCCCACGGCCCGCAAATTCCGCCTGATAGGCCTTTTGCGCGGCCTTGTTGCCCAGCATCCCCTTCAGGTCGAAATGCGAGGCACTTGACCAGCCGCAGGTGTTGACCTCGACTCCCGACACGCCCAGACGTGCGGCGTGGTTCAGCATATCGGCAAAGGGCAAACCGCCCAGACTGTCGGATACGAATCCAAGTTTCATGCGTAGAACTCCGGTCTTGCGATCATTTCAACGGGCATCTTGCGCCCCACGGCCAGCGCCTTGGCGCCCGCCTGCGCGACAACTGCAGCGCAATAGCCATCCCAGCAATCCGCCCCGATTTCGGGGAAGGCGCCGGTCTGCACAAAGCGCAAAAAGGCGCGATTCTGGCGGCGGTAGGCCTCGGCATAACGCCCGCGCCAGTCGCTGTCGTATCCGGTGGAAGAGGCCAGCCGCATGTCGGTGCGGGTATAGGCGACCGGGTTCATGGCGATGGACCCGGCCTCGCCCACCAGTTCGGCGCGCACGTCATAGCCGTAGGCCGCGTTGTTGTTGACCTCGATGTTGACCAACTGGCCGTCCGCGGTTTCCAGCACCATCACAACCGGGGCCACCCTTGCGTCGGACCGCTTCGGCTGCCAGGCGGCAATCGAGGCATATTCGCATCCCAGCACATGGCGCACCACGTCAAATTCATGCGGGGCGGAGTTGGTGATGGCCATGGCCCCGGTGAAATCCGCCGCCGGAGTTTCGACATTGCGGTGAAAGTTGTGCATCATCAGCGCACGGCCCAGATCGCCGCGCTGCAACGCGCCGCGCATCTGCACATAGGCCTCGTCATAACGACGCATGAAGCCCAGCTGCACAAAGCGCGCGCCAGCGGCCTGTTCGGCCTGCATCACCGCCAGACATTCGTCAACGGACTGCGACAGTGGCTTTTCGCACAGCACCCGCTTGCCCGCCGCGATGCAGGCCAACGACAGCGGTGCATGGGTGAAATCGGGACTGGCCACGATCACCGCATCGACATCGGCCCGCGCAATGGCGGCCTCGGGATCGGTCATCACATCCTGCGCGCCATGGGCCTCGGCAATCCTGCGGGCCCTTGTGGCGTCCATGTCGCAGACGACCTGAAGGCAGGCCCCCGGCATATCCTCGGCCACTATTTTCGCATGGTCGGCCCCCATGAGGCCTGCGCCGATGACGGCAATTCTGATGGTCATGTCTGTCCTGCCTAAGCGGTTCATTTTGTTGGGGTGGTCCGAGCCGGGGGGAAAATCCGGCTCGGACCCGTCGCAACCCGCAGTTTGGGAGAAATCGCGGGGGAAAAGGAAAGCAGGTGTGGAGTCCCAGCTTTCCAAACTTCAGACGGCCGGTGGCGGGTGTCCAGCATGATCAGCCATATAGCCCTCGATGGAGGCCTCGAGCCCGGCCATGGTTTCACCACCGGCCATCAGATCGGTGATTTCTTCGCGCGTGCGCTCGCCCTTTTTGAAATCGGCAGCAATGGCGCCGCGGATCAGCACGGCGAAATGGTCGCCAACGGCCATGGCGTGCATGACCTGATGGGTGATGAAGATCACGGCAAGGCCGCGCCGTTTCGCTTCGTTCACGATGCGCAGGACGTGGGCGGCCTGCTTGACGCCAAGGGCGGCGGTCGGTTCGTCCAGGATCAGCACGCGGGCGCCAAAATGGACGGCCCGGGCGATGGCCAGCGATTGCCGCTCTCCGCCCGACAGCCCGCCCACCAGACGGTCACCGTCATCAATGCGCGTGATGCCGAAATCCTGCACCGCCTTGACCGCAATCTCGTTGGCGGTCTTGCGGTCATAGACCTTGAACGGTCCCCAACCCTTTGTCGGCTCGACCCCGACAAAGAACGACCGACCAATCGACATCAACGGAAAGGTGCCGCCGAATTGATGGACGGTGGCGATGCCTTTTTCCGATGCCGCGCGGGGAGTGGGAAGCGCAACGACTGCGCCGTCCATTTCGATCTTGCCGCTGGTGGGCTGGTGAACCCCCGACATGAGCTTGATCAGCGTGGACTTGCCCGCGCCGTTGTCGCCCAGCAGGCACAGCACTTCGCCGGCGCGCACTTCGATGTTGATGTCGTGCAGAACGTCGATCGGGCCGAAGCTTTTGTTGACGCCACGCAGGGCAAGGATGGGTGCTTTATCAGACATGGCTTTTCCCCGGTTCAGGATTTCTTGGTGGCGGACCAATTGGTCGCCATTCTGCGGAAGGTTTCATTCATCAGGACCGCGATCAAAAGCAGGGCGCCGATGAACAGAAGGTTCAGGTCCTTGTCGAAGGTGGTGAAGTTGATGCCCTGAAAAACGATGCCGAAGGTCAGGGTGCCAAAGACGATGCCCGTCACGGTGCCGAAGCCGCCCGTCAAAAGCACGCCGCCCACCACAACGCAGATGATGCTGTTGAAGATCATGCCGAACTGGGTCGTCGTGCTGGCCGTATTGGCCAGAACCGCCTCGCTGATCCCCACCAAGGCTGCGGCCATCGCGGACAGCACGAACAGCACGATCTTCAGCGGGCCGGTCGGTATGCCCGCATTGCGCGCACTTTGCTGGTCGCCGCCCATTGCAATGATCCAATTGCCCCAAGGCGACATATGCAGGATGAAAAAGCAGACCACGGCAAAGGCGATCCAGATAAAGAAAGAGCTTTGCAAGCTTTGGAACAGGACGATCTGCGCCCCTTCCGCGCCGAAAGCCAGCGTATGATAGTCGCCCAGAACGAATTCCGACACCGGCCCCACATCTTGCAGGCTGTGCTGCGTGGTGCCGGCCAGTTGCTTTGACACATAAGAATTCAGGCCCGCGACGACAAAAAGGGTTGCCAAGGTTACGATCAGCGAGGGCACCTTGCTGCGCGTCACCAGAAAGCCGTTGATGGCGCCGATGGCACCCGCAATGCCAAGGCTCAGTGCGCAGGCAAGCCAGAAGTTCATGCCAAACTGATTGACCGCCATCGCCAGAACGATCCCGCCCGCCGGGATCAGGGCGCCGATCGAGATGTCCATCTCTCCGGCGATCATCAGAAAGCCCACCGGGATGGCGACGATGCCAACCTTGGAGGCGAAGTTCAGCCAGGTCGAGGTTCCCAGTGCGGTGAGAAAGTTGTTCTCGGCCCCGAAATAACCAAAGAAGACCAGAATCACAAAGAACCCGGCGGCAGCGCCTGCGTCAGGACGCCGAAATATGCTTTGCAAAGAGAGGGCGCCGCGTCCCTTTGAACCGGAAGTTTCTTGTTTGTCCGACATCTTGTGGTCTTTCCCCCCAAATCCTTGTTCAGCCGTCAGCCTTAGGTCCCAAAGGCCGCCGGATTGGTCCGGCCGGAAACTTCCGGCCGGACACGTTCACATGGCTTAGCGCGCGCCCAAGGCGGCTCCGGCCACGACAGCGTCCACATTGGCCGCGTCGATGATCGCCGGGCCGGTCAGAACCGGGTTGGTCGAGATGTTCGTGCCGAACTTGAGGTGGGCGAACAGCATCGAGGTCGCGAGGAACCCCTGCAGGTAGGGTTGCTGGTCGATGGCCATGGTCTGGGTGCCAGCCTTGATCCGGTCCAGCGAAGCGGGGCTGAAGTCGAAGGCCCCGATCTGCAACTTGGCGCCGGTCTGCTCCACAGCGTTGACGGCGGCGGCAGCGCCGAAATCGGCACAGGACACCAGCGCGTCGATGGACGGGTCACCGATCAGCGCGGCCTTGAAGGCCTCGGCGGTGCCGGTCACGTCGCCGTCAAGGTTCGGCGGGGTTTCAAGCACCGTCACCGTGGCACCCGCTTCCTTGGCCCCATCGGTCACGCCCTTGCAGCGTTCGGTCAGGTTGATCGCACCCGGAACCTGAATATGGCAGACGATGTGCTTGGCACCGTGTTCCGCCAGATACTTGCCGCCACCCACACCGGCCGCATATTCGTCGGACCCGAAATAGTTGATGGCGCCGATGTCTTTCATGACAGGCAGACCAGAATTGTATTGCATGATCACGACGCCCGCATCGCGCGCGGCCTTCAGCGCGGGGATTTGCGCATCGGGAACCCAAACCGGGATGGCAATGCCTTTCGCGCCCTGCGCTACGGCCTGGTTGATGAGCGTCACCAGATCGGGGCCGAAGTTTTCATAGTTCTGGGTGCGCAGAAACTGAACCGTGCCGCCGTTAGCCGTGACCATCGTGGTCGCGTCATCGACACCCTTCTTGATCTTGTCCATGAAGGCGTCTTCGACCGAACCAGCGATCACGACAATTTCTTGCGCCATGGCCGCGCCGGACAGCAGCGACAGACCCGTCGCCGTCGCCAGCGCCTTGAGTGAAAGTTTCATTGTAGGTTCCTCCCTTTGTGCGCCATGACAGCGACTGTTGTGGGTCATTCGACCCCTTAACGCCCAGCGGCGATCTCTTTGCGGACCCGTGGTTTCTTGCGCACCGACCGCATCGCGAAATTCCGGAAACTTTCGTTCATGCCCACGGCCAGAAGCAGCGTCACGCCGATGATCAGGTTCGACCAGTTGCGCTCGATCTGGGTGAAATAGATGCCTTGGCTGACGATGGCGAAAGTGACGGTGCCGACCAGGATCCCCAGCACCGAGCCGAAGCCGCCGGTCAGCAGGACCCCGCCCACCACGACGCTGACGATGGTGTTGAAAATATATCCCATACCGCCCGAAACCTGCGCCGAGTTGAACTGGATCGCCCCGCAGATGCCGACAAAGGCGGCGGCGGTCGACGACAGCATGAACAGCGCGATCTTTAGCCGTGCCGTGGGGATGCCGGCATTGCGGGCCGAGGTCTGGTCGCCGCCCATGGCATAGATCCAGTTGCCCAAGGGCGAGACATGCAGCACCCAATAGAACACCGCGGCAAATCCCGCCCACCAACAGATGATCACCTGATACTTGCCGGCAATCAGCATGCCGAAGACGGTTTTGGCCCAGTCGGGCGGCGTCAGCGACACACTGGCGTTGCCCGCAAGCAGCATGGCGGATGACAGGATGATCCCCTGAACCGCCATCAGCGTGCCCAGCGTGATGATCAGCGTCGGCACCGTGGTGCGGGTGGCGATCAGCCCGTTCACCAAGCCGACCAGCAGCCCCAGCGCCAATGCGCCTGCGATGCCCACCCCAATCGGCAATCCGAAATGGCCCGACAGGATGGCCACCGTCATCGACCCCGCCGGGATCATCGCGCCGATCGAAATGTCGATCTCTCCGGCGATCATCAACAGGCCCACTGGCAGGGCCACAATGCCAAGGTTCGCGGCCAGATTGACCCAGCTTGCCGCCCCGGCCAGTTTGCCCAGGTTCACGCCTCCGAAGACGACATAGAACACGATCACCGCGATCAGGCTGAGGATCGAGCCGATTTCCGGGCGGCGGGTCAGGATTGAAACGTTCATCAGGACCTCCGTCCGGCCGAAAGGGCCAGCGCCATGGCGCGGAATTTGTCGTTGGTCATCACGGCAATCAACAAAAGCGCCCCGATGATGATGCTGCCGTAATTAGGGTCCAACCCCGAAAAGAAGATGCCCTGATTGACGATGCAGAAGGTCAGCGTGCCCAGCACAATCCCCAGCACCGACCCCGCACCGCCCGTCAAGAGGACGCCGCCGATGACGACGCACATGATCGAGTTGAAGATGAAGGTCTGCCCGGCGGCGACCTGCGCCGCGTTGAAGGTCATCACCTGACTGACGCCGACAAAGGCGGCGGAAAAACCTGACAGCATGTAAAGCCCGATGGTCAGCTTGCCCGTCGGGATGCCTGCGTTACGCGCGCTTTCCTTGTCGCCTCCCAGTGCAAAGATCCAGTTGCCCAAGGGTGAAACATGCAGCAGCCCATAGATCACCGCGACAAAGACAGCCCACCACAGGATCGACACCTGGAACATGTTGCGGATCAGTTGGCCAAAGACGGCCTTGGCCGCGTCGCCCGGCACCAGAAACACGCCGGTTGACCCATGGATCAGGATGGTCAGGCCCAGGGTCAGCCCCATGACGCCAAACATCGTGCCGATGGTGATGATCAGCGAGGGGATGCGGGTGCGGCTGACCAGAACTCCGTTCACGAAGCCGATGGCAAGACCCACCGCCAGACCGCCGAGGATCGCCAGAATGTCCGGCACGCCGAAATCGACGGCCAACAAGGACACCGTCAACGAAGACGCCGGAACGACCGAGCCGACCGACATGTCCAGTTGGCCCGCAATCATCAGAAGGCCGACCGACAGCGCAATAATGCCCACTTCGGACGACATGTTCAGCACGCTGGAAATTCCGGGCGCGCCGATGAAATTGGCCCCACCCATCAGAGCAAAGAAGACATAGACCGCGATCATGCCGACGAACGAACCGGCCTCTGGCCTGCTGGCCAGATGTCGCAAGGTGATCCCGGCTGTTGGCTTTGTGGTCATGCGCATCCCTCCCCTGATGGCTGATGGATCGGGCCGCCCGCAGAACGGACGGCCCTTTGGGCTTAGCGGGTGCCTTGCGAGGCGCCGGCCAGCGTGGCCTTGATGTTGGCGGCATCGACGACGCCCGGTCCGGTCAGGATCTCACGCGTCGGGATGGTCAGGCCGTAGTTGACATAGCCATTCAGGATCGACACGGCATAAAAGCCCTGCTGATAGCCTTGCTGGTCGATGGCGCAGGCCTGGGTGCCCTTGTCGATCTGGTCCAGAATGGCGGCGTCAAAGTTGATGCCGCAAACCTTGACCTTGCCTTCCATGCCAGCCTGAGCAATGCCCTGCACCGCGCCGACCGCGTCAAGGTTCGCCGTGGTGAAGACCGAGTCGACGTCCGGATGCTCCAGCAGATAGGCCTTGATCGCCTGCGCGACGGCGGTCACGTTGCCTTCGGCGGTGGCGGGCAGCGGCAGGACATCGGCCTTGGCGCCAGCAGCGGTCAGACCGTCGCCGTAGCCTTTGCAATAGGCTTCGATATTCGCCGCACCGGGCAGCGAGTTGATGCAGACGCCCGACTTGGAGCCCGCCTTGGCAAGGTATTCACCGCCGCCCAAGCCGCCCTTGTAGTCGTTCGAGCCGACGTAGTTCATCGCGCCCAGACGATCCGCTGCTTCCAAACCGCCCGCGTTATAGACAATGAAGGGGATCTTGGCCGCAGCGACCGCCTGGAAGGCCGGGTCCATCGCATCGGGAACCCAATCAGGGGCGACGATTGCGGTGGCGCCTTGGTCGATGGCCTGACGGATCAGCTCTGCCGCGTCCACGCCGAGGTTGTCGTAGTTCTGCGGGCCCAGCCAGGTGACCGAACCGCCCTGAGCTGCAACCAGCTTGCCGGCGTCCTCGGCGCCCTTTTTCACAATTCCCCAGAATGGGTCATCGGGCTTGCCGCCGATGACGAAGATGTTCGCGCCCTCGGCATAGGCCATGCCTGCGCCCAGCGTCATGATGGCCGCGGTGGCCAGCAACTTTGCAAGTTTCATTTGGGTCTCCTCCCTCATAAGGCCGATTTTTCGGCACATCTCTCCCGTGGGCCGCCCCGTCATGGCGCCGCCCGGTCCGTCATAGTCTTTCGGTCACTCCGCCGGAGCCTTCGCCGCCAGACGTTCCTTTTTTCGGCGGAAGCGGTCCTTCATCTGCTCGTCGGCCGCTTTGGTGCCGTCGTGCCAGGTGCCGAACCAGCGATCCAAGGGGATCAGCCCGTCGCCGCCGTAATTCACCTCAAAGTATTTGTGGTGCAGGTAGTGGGTATAGGCGTGGCTATCCATCGCCTGACCCTCGGTCACCTCCAGCTTGTCAAAGCCGATATGGCCGACAATCGCGCCATAGGCGGTCGAGGTCAGTTGGAACATCGCCGCGATCGGTGCCGAGGGAATGAGGATATGCCACATCATCTCGGCAAAGAAGGCGAAAGCCTCGATTGGATGCATCGACATCGACGACCAGGGCGAGGGGTTGATCGAATTGTGATGGATCGAATGGATCCAGCGATACAGCGGCTGCTGGTGGATCAGCCAGTGGATGCAGAAGAAATGCACCTCATGTAGGGCTGGAGCCAGCAGGATCAGCGCGGCGATCCAGTAGGGATGCGCCCAAGGGTCCACCCAATTTCCGATGCCATTGGCAAAGCACCACAGGGTAAAGCACTCGACAGCGGTCCAAAGCGGGATCGAGATGCAGAAGGTCCGCAAGAAGTTGTCGATGTTCTGGCTTTTGAACCAGAAAACGTCCGAAGGGTTCTCGGCGGGGAATTTCGCGTTGTATTTGAATCGCGTGCCCTGCTTGCGCTTGACGTAATAGAAGAACTCCACCGCGCCATACAGCAAGAAGACGCCGCCCGCGTTGACGGCATGGATGGTCAGGACCCAGCCCCAGGCGAAGGTCTTCATCGTCTGTACGTCGGGCAGCACGAAATACATATAGGCCAGCGTCAGCCCCATGAAGATCGCGTTGTGCGGCCATAGATAGGCGATGATCCAGCGCCCCATCTCGGCCCAGCGACCCTCCCAGAAGGGCGCGATGGCCAAGGGTTTGGACGGGGCCCAGTTGCCGCGCTTGTCGCGTGTGCCAAATTTCAGATCGTCCACGCTGCCCTCCCGTAGAATGTAAAGCCGACTCGCATTGCAGAATAGAATTTCTATACCATTGACAAAACTTCCCGCACGAATAAATCTTCTGTGTGGCGTATTTCTTTTCTTTTCCCTCATTTTCTGCGCCGCAGAAATGAAGGATTCCCTCAGGAGGCCCGATGGCTCACCGTGCAACTGTTCAGGATCTGGCTGAAAAGGCCGGCGTCAGCGTCTCGACCATCGACCGCATCATGAACGGTCGGGACAAGGTTCGGGCTGTGACGGCCGCAAAGGTGCTTGCCGCGGCCGAGGAGCTTCAGTTCTATGCCCTGCCCGCGCTGCGCGAACGCCTTCAGGTGGATAGACCACGCCGAAAGCTGGGGTTCCTGCTGCAACAATCGCACCGGACCTTTTACCGCATGATCGCCGAAACGATCCGCACCGCAGCCGCAGACCTGCCCGAACCCGTTGATGTCATCATTGAACATGTGGACGATCTGTCGCCGGAAGCCGTGGCGGAACAGATGCTGAAGATGGGCGACAACGTTGGCGCCTTGGCGGTCGTCACGGCCGAGCACGCGAGGATTTCAAGTGCAATCGAATCCCTTGCCGCCAGGGGCGTGAACACCTACGGCCTGATCTCCGAGCTGACCGCCAGTTGCGGCACTGGCTATATCGGCCTTGACAACTGGCGGGTCGGCCGCACGGCTGGTTGGGCCGTCGCGAGCATGTGCAAAAGGCCGGGGCGGGTCGGGATTTTGGTTGGCAATCACCGCTATCGCTGTCAGGAGCTGAACGAATCCGGTTTCCGGTCCTACTGCCGAGAGCATGCACCGGAGTTCACCCTGCTGGAGCCTGTGCAGACCTTCGAAGACAACGCCATCGCCCGCGATGTGACAGAACAGCTGTTGCGGCGCGAGCCCGATCTTGTTGCTCTATACGTCGCAGGTGGCGGTATGCCCGGCGCTCTGCAAGCCCTTCGCAATTCGGGACGCGCCAGCTCGATCGTGACCGTCGGAAACGACATGACCGAACACACGCGGCTCGGCCTGATCGACAATGTGGTGACCATGATCTTCGCACACCCGATCCAACGTTTGGCCCAAGAGGCTCTCGCACAGATGCAGCGCGACCTGAATACCGGCAACGCACCCACCAAGCGCTTTCTCAACTTCGAAATTTTCGGCCCGGAAAACATCTGACCTGTCCCCGGCAGTTCCATTGCTGCGATGTTAGGTCCGGCAGATCACCGGGGCATTGGCTGTGCAGATCAGCCGGGGGTTTTGGGAGTAGGCAAAACTTGGGGGTCTCGGGTTAAACGGCTTGCGGGCGCTGCATAAGGCTGAGACGGCCTTCGAGAGCTGCCGCTCTGGTGATGGCAACTCGATGAGCCCCGTTCGGGGACCACCTCATACGTCGGTTTTTTCCCATGCGAGCATGTGCAATATCATCGACACAGC
>NZ_JAHEBV010000044.1 GCF_024642085.1 Novosphingobium sp.
TGAACGACGCCGCCGTGCCTGAATGGAACGATCAGCGGCTGGTGCTTGCCGCATCCTACACAGCCGAATAGACCGACCCCGATTACAGGGGGTATTATGCAGGCGACACCGCGAATTGATCGGCTGACTGTGGCCGGGCTTGCATTGCTGCTGATGCCCGTTCTGACCATGCTGCACGAAATCGGCGGGCACGCAGCAATGTGCCTGGCGGTCGGTTCAAAGGTGACAGGTCTGGGCGCTTTCTACGTGTCGTGTGCTGCAGAAACGGGAGGCGACTGGGCGCGCCGCGCCGTTGCCTTTGCCGGTCCGGGAATTGACGTGGTGGCCGCCATGCTGGGTTATCTTGCCTGGAAACGCGCGCGCAGCGATCTGCCGCGGTTGGTGCTGTGGTATGTCTGGCTGTGCTGCGGGTTTTCGGCGGCGGGCTATTTGGCCTATTCGGGCGTGACTGGCATCGGCGATCTGGGTCCAGGCAAAGGCGGCGGGATCGGGCCCCTGCCCATGGCCGGGCTGTGGCGTGCGGGCCTGGCGGTGATTGGCGGTTTTGCCTATTGGCAGTTGATCCGTGCGGGCAAAGTATCGCTTGACGCCATGATCGGCCAGGGATTGCCGACCAAACCGGCCCGCCGGGCAGCCAGCCATTTGTTTTACATCGTGCTGTGCGCGGCAGCAATTGGCGCCAGTCTGCTCAATCCGGTCGGTCTGTTCATTACCCTTGCGTCGGCGGCCGCAGCCAGTTTCGGCGGCAAGTCGGGCCTAATCTCGATCGGCTTTGCGACCAGACCTGATGGAGAGCCGCGACCCTTCGCAATAGGACGATCGGTTCCTGTCCTGGTGGTCGGCGCAATCGCCAGCATCCTTTTTGCAGTTGTGCTGGGCCCGACGATCACCCCGGGCTGATAATAGCTTCAATCTCTTCAGCAAAGCGTCCCAGATCGAAGTTCTGCGGATCGTCGTGGGCGTCGGGGATGCCGGCATCGACGGTGTTATGCTGCGCCGGGATCAGCCAGCGCCCGGCCCGCGCGCTGGTGTAGACATAGAGCGCGGCGAGCTGGCGGTACTGCGCGGCAGAAAAGCCGGGCTCGGGCCCGTGCGTGTGGCCGGTATCGGTAAAGCCCGCGATCAGACGGCGCGGTTGAACGGTTTCGATATGGATGAAACGTCCGCGCGATGCAGGGCCAATCGCGCGGCTTTCCAGCTTGGTCGCGCGCCAGCCTTCCTGAAACTCGTGCCCGGCCCAGATCTGGCCATACCGCGACAGAAAGATATGGGCGACCGGTTCACGCGCGAAAGTGCCGTCCATGTAGGGCGCGAAGCTGTTGATTTGCCAGTCGGTGTCAAGGCGTTTGGGGAAGGGCTGGTCTGCATAAAACGGCGTGCTGGTATCATGAATGACGAAATAGAGCGCCGGAAGGCCGCTCGCCGTTCGTGACAGCGGCGCAGCCGCGTAGATGCGGGCATAATCCTGATAAGGCTGCGGAAACGCCGCCAGCGCTGTTTGCATCATTGCCGCGCTGGGCAGCGCTTCGCCGTCCAGCAGCCGCGCAAATAGCGGCGGCAGGGGTTGGGCTTTGCGTTTTCCCAACACCTCGACCTTGCGCAGCAGGCAGGCTGCCTGCTCGGCTGCAGTTCCGGCAAAGCTCAGCGTATCGGGGTCGAAGCGGCATTCGCCCGTCTGTTCAGCGGCCGCCGGCGCCGCAGCCAGCAGCACAAGGAAAATAATACGCCGCACATCCGGATTGTCAGGCAAGCCGGCTGCCTGCGCAAGAGTCCAATTGCCTCACCTTGCGCAATCTGGGAAAGGCCCGGAACGATGACTTTTCGCGCGACAGTCCTGACGCTCTACCCCGAAATGTTCCCCGGGCCGCTTGGCGTCAGTCTGGCTGGCCGTGCGCGGGATGAAGGCACGTGGGCGCTCGACACGGTTCAAATCCGCGATTTTTCGGCCGACAAGCACCGCACTGTCGATGATACCCCTGCCGGCGGCGGGGCGGGGATGGTGCTGCGCGCCGATGTGCTGGCCGCCGCGATCGACCATGCCCGAGCACGCAACCCCGATGCCCCGGTGATCGCCATGACCCCGCGCGGCAAGCCGCTGACCCAGGCCCGCGTACGCGAACTGGCAGCAGGGCCGGGCGCGATTGTGCTGTGCGGCCGGTTTGAGGGGTTCGACGAGCGGATTTTCGCGGGCCGCAACGTGGAAGAGGTCAGCGTGGGCGACATTGTCCTGTCCGGGGGAGAGCCCGCTGCGCTGATGCTGCTTGATG
Source organism: Novosphingobium sp. (assembly GCF_024642085.1). Lineage (GTDB taxonomy): Bacteria > Pseudomonadota > Alphaproteobacteria > Sphingomonadales > Sphingomonadaceae > Novosphingobium. The sequence continues at coordinate 2,268 of NZ_JAHEBV010000044.1, forward strand.
CTTGCATTCGGTTGCTTCCCGGCGTAATGGGCGCCCCTTCCAGCGGGACCGAGGAATCGTTTGAAAACGGCCTCCTTGAATATCCGCACTATACCCGACCCGCTTTGTGGGAAGGGCGCACGATCCCTGAAGTGCTGCGATCGGGGGATCATGCGAAGATCGCGGCGTGGCGCAAGTCACAGTCCGAGATCGATACTCGGTCACGCAGGCCGGACCTTTGGGAGCGTCACGACGGCGTTCGGGTTCAGCCTGCCTCTGGCGCGCGGCGTGAAAAGAAGGACTGAGGACCAGTGAACCTGATCCAGCAGATCGAAGCCGAGGAAATTGCCAAGGCAACCTCTGGCGAAAAGCAAATCCCCGAGTTTCGCCCCGGCGATACCGTCCGCGTCGGCGTGAAGGTGATCGAAGGCGAACGCAGCCGTGTGCAGGCCTATGAAGGCGTGTGCATTGCCCGCGCCAACAAGGGCATCGGCAGCAACTTTACCGTTCGCAAGATGAGCTTCGGCGAAGGCGTTGAACGTGTGTTCCCGCTCTATTCGCCCAACATCGACAGCATCACCGTCGTCCGCAAGGGCGTGGTGCGCCGGGCCAAGCTGTATTATCTGCGCGGCCGCACCGGCAAGCGCGCCCGCATTGCCGAGCGCCGCGATGTGCGGACGGAAGGCTGAGGTCAATCGACCAACGCCTCTGGCACAAACGCCAATAGCTTTTAAGAAGGGCGTCCCGGTTTCGGTCGGGGCGCCCTTCTCATTTCCCCGGGGAACCATCTTGCCATGCGTCTGCTGTCCGTCCTGCTTGCTGCAACCTGCCTTGTCGCTGCGCCCGCACTCCATGCGCAGGAGACCGCTGTGAACACGGCTGCTTCCGTGGACGCCGCGCTGCCGATCGAACGCGTATTTGCCAGCCCCAGCCTGAGCGGTCCGGTGCCGCGCGGGGTCAAATTGTCACCCGACGGGCGCTTCCTGACCATGCTGCGCAACCGCGTCGATGACCGCGAACGGTGGGATCTGTGGGGCTTTGACCGCACGACCAGCCAGTGGACCATGCTGGTCGACAGCCTCAAGCTGGGATCGGGCAAAGACCTGTCCGAGGCGGAAAAGATGCAGCGCGAACGGATGCGCGTCGGCGATGTAAAGGGGATCGTCAGCTATTCCTGGTCTTCGGACGGCACGGGCATTCTGGTGCCGCTGGACGGTGATCTGTTCCTGGCCAGGCTGGACGGCACAGTGCAGAAGCTGACCCAGAGCAAGGAGGACGAGCTTAACCCCGCGCTGAGCGAAAAAGGCGCGTACTTGTCTTTCGTGCGCGACCGGCGTTTGTTTGTTGGTCCCGTGGGCGCGGCGGCGCAGGCAATTACGCCAGAGGAGAAGGCCGAAACCGTCCATTGGGGCGAGGCCGAGTTCGTGGCGCAAGAGGAAATGGCCCGTTTTACCGGGTACTGGTGGGCGCCCGATGACGGCCTTATCGCTGTCGAGCGGTTTGACGATGCCCCGGTCGGGATTGTCACCCGCGCAGCAATCGGCGCAGAGGGGACCAAGACGTTCGAGCAGCGCTATCCGGCGGCCGGCACGCCCAATTCGCTTGTTTCCCTGTACCTAGTGAAGCCCGACGGCAGCGGCCGGATCGAGGTCGATCTGGGCGCAGACCGGGACATCTATCTCGCCCGGGTCAACTGGGCGCCCGATGCCAGGACACTCTACGTTCAACGGATGAACCGCGAGCAGACGCGGCTCGACATGCTCAAGGTCGATCCGGCGACGGGCAAATCGTCGATCCTGTTCAGCGAAAAGGCCGCTGCGAAAAGCTGGATCAACCTGACCGACAATTATCGGTTTTTGGACGATGGCAGCCTTGTTTGGTGGTCAGAGCGTGATGGCTTTGGCCACCTGTGGCAACTCAAGAACGGCAAGTGGAGACAATTGACCAAAGGTGCTTTCGTGGTCAGCGGCCTGGTTGGCGTTGACCAGAAAAAGGGCCGTTTGTTCTTTTCCGCCAACAAGGATGAGGCGATCAGCCAGCAGGTCTATGCACTTGACCTGGCGAGCCCGGCCAAGGTTCAGCGACTGACCGAAGCGGGCTGGACCAACGGCGCGTCGATGGACAAGAAGGGCCAGACGCTGCTGGTGTCGCGGTCATCCGATAGCCAGCCGCCGCAGGTCTATCTGGCCGATCAGACCGGCAAACGACTTGCCTGGGTTGAGGAAAACAGGCTTGATACCAAGCATCCCTATGCGCCGTATCTGGCCGGGCATCGGCCGGCGCAGTACGGCACGATCAAGGCCGCGGATGGCAGTGATCTTTATTGGAAGATGACCACACCGGTAATGCAGCCTGGCAAACGCTATCCGGTGTTTTTCCAGCACTATGGCGGGCCGACCGCGCAGACTGTCACGCGCGGCTGGGGCAGCCCACTTAACCAGGCCTTGGCAGACAAGGGCTATATCGTCTTTGAAATCGACAACCGCGGCAGCGAAAATCGCGGTGTCGCGTTTGAACGGCAGATCTGGCACGCGATGGGCAGTGTCGAAGTGGCCGACCAGAAAGCGGGCGCGCTTTACCTGAAGACGCTGCCATTCGTCGATCCCGACAAGATCGCGATCTATGGCTGGTCCTATGGCGGATACATGACGCTGAAGATGCTGCAGGCCGATCAGGGTCTTTACGCAGCCGGGATTGCCGGGGCGCCGGTGACCAAGTGGGAGCTTTACGACACCACTTATACCGAACGTTATCTGGGTAACCCCAGGACCGATCCCAAGGTCTATGAAACGTCGAATGCCCTGGCCGATGCCGGCAAGATCACGGACCCGCTACTGCTGGTCCACGGCATGGCGGACGATAACGTGGTGTTTGAAAACAGTTCGGCCATGATCGCGCGGATGCAGGCGCAGAACGTGCCGTTCGAAATGATGCTTTACCCCGGTTTTACCCACCGCGTGTCAGGGCCGAAGATCAGTTCGCACCTGTGGGGTACGATCCTGTCGTTCCTTGAACGCCACGGGGTGACGCCGCCCAAGTAAAGCGTTACAGGCGGCACATCTTCTCCCTTTTCCGTGCGTGCCAAGCGCAGTCGAGACACCGCGTACCGGCTCTCGACTTCGCTCGACGCGAAAGGGCATGGGAAACCATTGGAGCGTAAAAATGGGTTACCGGGTGGTAGTGGTCGGCGCGACCGGCAATGTCGGGCGCGAAATGCTCAACGTGCTGGCTGAGCGCGAGTTTCCGATCGACGAGCTGGCCGCCGTCGCCTCGTCCCGCTCGACCGGCAGCGAGATCGACTTTGGCGAGAGCGGCAGAATGCTCAAGGTCCGCAATATCGAACACTTTGATTTTGCCGGATGGGACATGGCGCTGTTTGCGGCCGGATCGGACATTTCCAAGACCTATGCGCCAAAGGCCGCGGCGGCCGGCTGTGTGGTGATCGACAATTCCTCGTTCTACCGTATGGACCCTGACGTTCCGCTGATCGTGCCCGAGGTGAACCCCGATGCGATCGACGGCTATGCGGTCAAGAACATCATCGCCAACCCCAACTGTTCAACCGCGCAGATGGTCGTCGCGCTCAAGCCCCTCCACGATGCCGCAAAGATCAAGCGGGTGGTGGTCAGCACCTATCAGTCGGTATCCGGCGCGGGGAAACAGGGCATGGACGAGCTGTTCGAGCAGAGCCGCAACATCTTCGTCGGCGATCCCAGCGTACCGGTAAAGTTCACCAAGCAGATTGCCTTCAACGTCATACCCCACATCGACAGCTTCCTGGATGACGGATCGACCAAGGAAGAATGGAAGATGGTGGTCGAAACCAAGAAGATCCTCGATCCCAAGATCAGGGTCAACGCCACCTGTGTGCGGGTGCCGGTGTTTGTCGGTCATTCGGAATCGATCAACCTTGAGTTCGAGGACGAGATTTCGGCCGAACAGGCCCAGGACATCTTGCGCGAAGCCCCCGGGGTCATGCTGATCGACAAACGCGAAGACGGCGGATACGTCACCCCTATCGAATGCGTCGGCGACGGGGCCACCTATGTCAGCCGGGTGCGTGAAGACCCGACGGTGGAAAGCGGCCTGTCGCTGTGGTGCGTGTCCGACAATTTGCGCAAGGGTGCGGCATTGAACGCGGTGCAGATCGCCGAACTGCTGGGCCGGCGGCATCTGAAAAAGGGGTAGAATAGACTCAATGAATGATAGGTCGTCGAAGTAGTCTCTACTAGATCGATTTAAGTATATTGATGAAAATATTAATTTGTTTTGTTGTTGGGAATATTATCATGCGCTCGCATAAGTATTTTATTACTATAGCTTGTGTGATAATTTCTGGCTGCGATAGTGCAGAGAATGGAGCAAAAAACAAGTCTTTGATCAACTCAGAATTGACAACAGATACCGCTCAAGCAGCTGTAAATCAATCGGAGTCACAAGCGATTGCAACGGACTTCCAGGGTACGACGAAATCAGAGATTTCCGCTGTCCAAAAAAATGCAGTTAGATCGGCGGAGGATTATCTTAGTGCGTCAGGCTTCTCAAGAAGAGGTCTGATTGAAAAACTTTCTTCGAATGAAGGGGGTGGTTATTCTCTTTCAGATGCAACAATAGCAGTCAATAATATGAATATAGATTGGTCAGAAAACGCAGCCAAGAGCGCGAGGCAATATCTCAGCATGTCTGATTTTTCCTGCAGTGCATTGATTGCAAAACTCGCGACAGAAGCAGGCGACAAATACACAGAAACGCAAGCAATATTTGGCGCTAGAGAGGCTGGTGCTTGCTGATAATTGCAAGTGTCGGTCTGCTTCCGGCGTCTCACTCGCCATGGTAATCGCTGCCCTTTGTGATACTCTTCAGCTATGACCGAAAGCTACACCGGCGCCTGCCAGTGCGGACGCGTCCGCTACCACTTCAATGCCGATGGCGCGCAAGCTTACCTCTGCCATTGCCGGAAGTGTCAGCGCGCAACCGGCGGCTTCGCCGCGGCGCTGGTCACCGTCCCGGGCGGTGTGGTGTGGGAGAGCCAGCCGGCTTGGTACCAGTCATCGCCCATCGCGCGCCGGCCGTTCTGTCCCGATTGCGGCACGCCGCTTGGCTTTGCCTACGACGACGGGGCTAGCGAAAGCGCCGTGGACGTCAGTTACGGCTCACTCGACGAACCTGAGCGGTTCGCTCCGACCGCGCATTTCGGGACCGAATCCATCCACGAATGCTGGATCGATACCAGCGCCCTGCCGCGCCAGCGTAGCGATGCAACACAAAGCGTGACGCGCCGCTGGGCCGCGGCCGGGCTGGAGGTACCTGAATGAGCGCCGAAATGTTTTCCGGCTTTGGCGGCGCGCAGCTTGCACTGCATCGTATCGGTGCAGGCCGTCCGCTGATCCTGCTCCACGGTCTGTTCTCCAAAGCCGAGATGAACTGGATCAAGTGGGGCCACGCGGCCCTGCTGGCCGATGCGGGCTTTGAATGCCTGATGCCGGACCTGCGCGCGCACGGACAAAGTGCCGCACCGCACGAGGCTGCAGCATACCCGGACGATGTGCTGGCGCTGGATCTGGTGGCCCTGATCACGCACCTAGGCCTGAACGATTTTGATCTGGCCGGCTTTTCCTTGGGATCGCGCACTGCGGTCCGCGCAATAATAGGCGGGCTGCGGCCGGCACAACTGGTACTGGCCGGCATGGGATTGCAGGGACTGGCGGGGTGGAGCGGACGGCAGGCGTTCTTCACCCGCGCTATCGACGCTTTCGGAACCGCGAAACCGGGCGATGATACCTACATGGCGCAGCAGTTCATGAAGAGCATGAAAGTTGACCGGGTTGCAGCGCGGCTCCTGCTAGCCACCTTTGCTGATACCGCGCCTGCTGAACTGGCCGCGGTGACCATGCCGGCGGCGGTCATCTGCGGCGACGAGGACCGCGACAATGGCGATCCAGCAGCGCTTACTGCAGCTCTGCCCGATGCGGTCCACCGGGTGATACCCGGCACTCACATGGGCTGCGTCACGAGGCCAGAACTGGGCGAGGCGATCCGGGACTTCCTTACCGGAACGGCGGCTCGTTAAACGCCCTAAGCTTGCGGCTGTGGAGGCGCGATCCCTGCGCCCGCAGAAGGTCTACTGCGGTGGTCCCGATCAGAAGGTGCGAGGCGATCGTTTCCTCGTAGAACAGGTTGGCCTGCCCGGGCAGCTTGATTTCACCGTGGAGTGGCTTGTCTGACACGCACAGCAGCGTTCCGTAAGGCACGCGAAAGCGGTAACCCTGTGCTGCGATGGTCGCGCTTTCCATGTCGATGCCGATTGCCCGGCTCTGGCTGAGGCGGCGCGATGACTGGGTGTAGCGCAGTTCCCAGTTGCGATCATCAGTCGTGGCGACCGTGCCTGTGCGCATCCGCTTTTTAAGGTTGGCGCCCATATCGCCGCTGACCATTTCGGCTGCCTGCGCCAAAGCAATCTGTACTTCGGCGATGGCCGGAATCGGTATTTCCGGAGGCAGCACGGGATCAAGCACGTGGTCGTCACGCAGATATGCGTGGGCCAGCACAAAATCGCCGATCTTCTGCGTGTCGCGCAGGCCCCCGCAGTGGCCGATCATCAGCCACGCTTCGGGCCGCAGCACTGCCAGGTGATCGCAGATCGTCTTGGCGTTGCTGGGCCCGACGCCGATGTTGACCAGCGTGATGCCCGAATGGTCGGGCCGGATCAGGTGATAGGCCGGCATCTGGTGGCGGCGCCATGCAGTATCGTTCAGCCGTTCGCGGGCGTCGTCTACCTGCGCGTCCAGGAACAGCCCCCCCGCTCCCGATAGTGCCGAATAGTCGTCCTGACCCAGCTGTTTGCCGGCCCAGTCAACAAATTCATCAACATAACGGTGATAGTTGGTGAACAGGATGAAACGCTGGAAGTGTTCGGGCGCCGTACCGGTATAGTGCGCCAGCCGCGCCAGACTGAAATCGGTGCGAAGCCCGTCGAACAGCGCAAGCGGAATGGTTTCATCCATCCCGTCGACCGCAACACCATCGGCCAGTTCATCCCCGATCATCGCCAGCTCGGTCGAGGGGAAGTGGCGGGCAAGCTCGCTCGGCGTAACGCTGCCCAGGCCCGAGCTGGCATCAACGACATAGGGGAACGGGATTTCCTGAGCCGAGCGTTCGACCGAAATCTCGATTTCGTAGTCTCCGGCCAGCAAGGCCAGCTGTTCCGACAGATAATCGGCGAACAGGGCAGGGCGGGTAACCGTGGTGGTAAAGGTGCCGTCATGCGCCAGGCGGCCAAATGCGCGGGCCAGGTCAGGGCGGGTTTCGACCCCGTGATAATGCACCGTCAATGCCGGATAGCACCATGCATTGGTGGCGCGGCGGTCAGCGGGGGGTAGGGTGCCATTCGTTGCAAAGGCAATGACATCGCTGCGCAGGGTGGTGACGGCGGCTTCGTAAACGCGGACCAGTTCCGCGATGATCGTTTCTGTAGTTTCCATCGCGGGCCTATAACCACACCGGCGTGACATTTCAATTACGCGGCAAAATCGGGCTGGTTACGCGGGCAATGAAGCCATTGCGGCGAACGCGCAAATGCCTAAGCTGCAAGGCTTGACAGTGCGGGGACAGGGCAAATGAAGATTATCGTCATGCTGGCATCGCTGGCGCTTTCCTTACCCGCCGCAGCGCAGACAAGTAATCCTGCAATTCAGGATTCGGCGGCTACACTTCACGCCATTTTTGAAGCTAACCGCGCCGCGCTCCACATCCCGGGCACCGTCTACGGCGTGGTGCAGGACGGCAAGCTGGTGCTGGTCGAAGGACTGGGCACCCGCGATCCGCAAACAGGCGCCGCGGTCGATGCCGACACCCGCTTTAGAATCGCCTCGATGTCCAAGGCCTTCACCGCGCTCGCGATCCTCCACCTGCGGGATCAGGGCAAGATCAGCCTTGATGCGCCGGCGTCGCGCTATGTCCCGGAAATGCGGAAGTGGAAGCTGCCGACTGGCGATTCGCGGGCCATCACCGTTCGCGATCTACTGCACCACACCGCCGGATTTGTAGAGGACAACCCCTGGGGTGATCGCCAGCAAGTTCTGACCGAGCGCGAGTTCAGCGCGCTGATCGCCGGCGGCATGGACTTTGCCACGGCGCCCGGAACGCGAATGGAATATTCGAACTACGGCTTTGCCCTGCTGGGCCGGATCATCACCAATGTATCGCGCCGCCCTTATCAGCAATACATTCGCCAGACGATCATGTTGCCGCTGGGGATGACGTCGACCGGATACGACGTGTTTGCCAGTCCGGCAGAGTCGCGCGCGATCGGCTATCGCTGGCAGGACAACGCCTGGGTGCGTGAACCTGACATGCGTGACGGCACGTTTGGCGCGATGGGCGGGGTGGAAACAACGGCCAACGATTATGCAAAATGGATTGCGTTTCTGCTCTCGGCCTGGCCGCCGCGCGATGGTCCGGAATTGGGGCCGGTCCGCCGTTCTGCCGTTCGCGACATGGTGAACCTTGCTTCGCCCCGCGGCGCCGTGATCCGTGCTGCGGAACTGGGCCCGCCTTGCCGCCAAGCGGTATCATACGGAACCGGGCTGAATGTGATCGACGATTGCGATCTGGGCCGGGTGGTAACCCACTCGGGCGGGTATCCCGGTTATGGTTCCAACATGCTGTTGCTGCCCGATGCAGGGGTGGGTTTTTTCGTGTTCAACAACCGGACCTATGGTGGATCGGGCTTGGCGCAGATGAAAGTGGCGCTGGCCCTGCGCAAGGCAGGAGCGGTCCCAGACCGGGATGTTCCGGTCAGCAGCGGCCTGGCCGAAGCCTACGCCAAGGCCAAGGCCGTATGGCAAAGCGGCGATCCTGCTGCCGCGCCGCTGGCCAACAATGTCGCAATGGACAGTGACCTGGCTCGCCGGGCAAAAGAAATCGCTGCGCTCAAGGCCAAAGCGGGGACTTGCCCAATGACCGAAGCGATCAAGCCTGTTTCCGCAGCTGAAGGCACGTTCGCTTGGACTTGTAGCGGGGGCATCGTCGAAGGCCGTGTCCAGCGTGCGCCGGTCGGCACGCTGCAATTGCAAGTAATTGATTTCCGCGCCGGCGTTTCTGCTCGGTAGGCACCAAAGAAAAGGGGGCGCCGCAGCACCCCCTGATCCTTGTCGCTAGATTGGACGAGAGCCTTAGGCTTCGTCGCTTTCCTCAGCATCGGCAGCATCGACAGTTTCGGCCGGAGTGTCCGCTTCGGCTTCCATGTCTTCGCCGTTACCGGCTTCAAAGTCGCTGACCGCATCAGCGGCCGCTTCGTCTTCGAACATGGCCTTGATCACGTCGACACCTTGCGCCTGCTGCTCGGCTTCGTCAGTCGAACGGGCCACGTTGACCTTGACGCCAACGACGACTTCGGGGTGCAGCGTCACCTTGACGTCGAACACGCCGATGGTCTTGATCGGGCGTTCCAGCACGATCATCGCCTTGTTCAGGTTGGCGCCGTCGGCGTTGAGCGCTTCGACGATGTCGCGCACCGAAACCGAACCATAAAGCTGGCCGGCGTTGGACGAAGCGCGGATCAGAACGACTGACTTGCCTTCGACGTCCTTCGAATGGACTTCGGCTTCACCGCGGCGCGAAGCGTTGTCGGCTTCGATCTTGGCGCGGTTGGCTTCGAACACCTTCTTGTTGGCCGCGTTGGCGCGCAGCGCCTTCTTGTTGGGCAACAGGAAGTTGCGGGCATAGCCGTCTTTGACGGAAACCACGTCGCCGATGGTGCCCAGCTTCTCGATGCGTTCGAGGAGAATGATATCCATGATGTCTCTCCCCTTACTTCACGAGGTAGGGCAGCAGGCCCAGGTGACGGGCACGCTTGATGGCCTGGCCCAGTTCGCGCTGCTTCTTGGCAGAAACGGCGGTGATCCGGCTCGGCACGATCTTGCCGCGTTCAGACATGTAGTTCTGAAGCAGGCGCGTGTCCTTGTAATCAATGGCGGGAGCGTTCTTGCCCGAGAACGGGCAGCTCTTGCGGCGGCGGAAAAATGCGCGGGCCATGACTTAGAACTCCTCGCGTTCGCGGCGCTTGGTGCGCTCACGATCATTTTTGCGCATCTGCACCGACGGGCCTTCTTCATGCGTGTCGACACGCACGGTCAGCCACCGGATCACGTCTTCGTTGATCGCGGTCTGGCGTTCCAGCTCGGCAACGACGCCGGCAGGTGCCTCGATGTTGAGCATTACGAAGTGCGCCTTGCGGTTGCGCTTGATCTTGTAGGCGAGATTCTTGAGGCCCCAGGTCTCGGTCTTGGTGACCTTGCCTTCGCCTGCTTCGACAATCTCGGTGGCGGTAGCGGCCAGCGCATCAACCTGCGCCTGGCTCAGATCCTGGCGCGCCAGGAAAGTATGCTCGTAGAGCGGCATACCATGCCTTTCATTTTATCGAACCGATCGCTGGCTGATCCGCGGGATTGCGGGGCCCCTCCGGCTTTCTGTAGACCGGCGATTTCGCGCCGGAAGCGGGGCCAATAGCGATCCTTGCGGGAAATGCAAGCCTTGCGCGGCGCTGCACGTCCGGCCAAGTGGACGCCTGACCATTCAAGGATCTGCTGATGCCCACCGGCCTGGTTGCCCTGCTTGACGATATCGCCGTGATTGCCAAGGCCGCTGCCGCGTCGATCGATGATGTCGGCGTGGCTGCAGCAAAGGCGGGTTCCAAGGCCGCAGGCGTGGTGATCGACGATGCCGCCGTGACCCCGACTTATGTCACCGAGTTCACCCCGGATCGCGAATTGCCGATCATCTGGAAGATCACCAAGGGAAGCCTGTTCAACAAGCTGGTCCTGCTGCTGCCCGGCGCGCTGCTGATCAGCCAGTTTCTGCCGGTAGCCATGACCCCGCTGCTGATGCTGGGCGGGCTGTTTCTGTGCTATGAAGGCGCTGAAAAGATCATGGAAAAGCTGGGCGGAGCGGAGCACGGCCAGACGCTGGACGATCCAATTACCGATGTTGCCCAGTTCGAGAAGGAACGCGTTTCGGGCGCGGTGCG